>DAIDVO010000147.1 GCA_027456085.1 Steroidobacteraceae bacterium
TGGGGCGAGCGCGCGCACGAAAACCTCATGAAGAGCATCAACCCCCTCGCGCAGCTCGAAGTCACGGCCGACGGCGAACGCGGCGGCAGCGAAACGCGCTACCTGCAGTTCGACTTCCACCGCGTCATGGGGCCGACGGGGGTCAGGCACGTGCTCGTCTCGGTCGTCGACATCACTTCGAGCGTGCTCCTCTCGAGGGAGTTGCAGGATTCGCACAGCAATGCGAACGATCAGCTCGACATGATGATCGGCATGATGCGCACCGATCCTCTGCAGCTGGTATCGTTCCTCGACACCGCCGACGTCGGACTACAGCTCATCAACACGATCCTCAAGGAGCCGGCGCGCAACGATGCGCAGTTCCGCAGGAAGCTGCAAGGACTGCTGCGCGAATTGCACTCGATCAAGGGTGAAGCGGCGGCGCTCGACCTGAAGAGCATCGCCGAGCGCGTGCACGCGCTCGAACAAATCGTCGGCGATTGCGCGCGCAGGAGCGAACTGTCCGGAAACGACTTCCTGCCGATCGTGCTTAAGCTCGACGACCTGTTGGCGCATTTGCGTGGCGTGCGCGAAATCGCCTCGCGCCTGACCGTGATCAGGGAGCCGAGCGGCGCGAAATCCGCCGACGCGCTCTCGCCGACGCTGCAGACCATGGCCGCACAGCTCGCGCGCGATCACGCCAAGCAGTTCACGCTCAGCGCCTCAGGGTTGGCGCAGGTGCCGCCGCGCTACGCGAAGACCGTCAAAGACTGCTTGGTCCAAATGCTGCGCAACGCGGCCGTGCACGGCATCGAGACGCCCGACGTGCGGCGCGCGCGCAGCAAGCAGGACGCGGGCGCCGTGAACGCGGATTTTCGCGAGGTGCAGGGCGGCTATCAGATCACGTTCGAGGACGACGGCGCCGGCATCGCCCCGGAAGCGCTCAAGCAAGCCGCGCTCGCGCGCAAGCTGATCACCGCGGCGGAAGCCGCCGCAATGGACGTGCGGACCGCGATGGCGCTGATATTCCGACCGGGATTCTCGACCCACGACGGCGTATCGATGGACGCCGGACGCGGCATCGGCATGGATGTCGTCGCGCGCGACGTGTACGCGCTCGGCGGCAAAATCGGCGTGAGCACCCACCCGGGCAAGTTCACGCGCTTCAAGATCACGCTGCCGGCCGCCGACGCTGCGGGCATCGCGGCCGCATGAACGGCGCGACGCCCATGAACAAACGCCCGATCAAGCTGCTGATCGTCGACGATTCGAACATCGTTCGCCGGCGCATCGAGCGCTCGCAGCAGTTCGGCGGACTCGAACTCGTCGGCGCCGCCGGCAACGGCGTGGACGCGCTGGAGCTGTTCGGCAAGACCGATCCGGACGTCGTCACGATGGACTTGACGATGCCGCGCATGGACGGCATCGAGTGCATCGGCCGCATGGTCGCGCTCAAGCCCGAGGTGCGGATCCTGGTCATCTCGGCGCTCGCGGACAAGGCGACCGCCGTCGAGGCGATGGAGCGCGGCGCCAATGGATTCCTCAACAAGCCGTTCACCGACCGGCAGCTGAACGACGCCATCACCGACCTGATGCGCTGAAGCGTTCACGAGGACCAGGCGGACCATGCTGTACGAACACGAACTGAAGACCTTCGTCGAGGGAACGACGACCTTCTTCGAAGTCGCGGCGCAACAGCCGGCGTCGATCGGCTCCCCGTATCTTCTGGAAGGCGCGCCGCAGCTGCATGAATACACCGGCCTCATCAATGTGTCGGGCAAGCGCGCGGGCATCGTGTATTTCACCGCGCCGAAGGCCATGCTGGCGGTGCTGCTGATGAAGATGCAGGAGAGCGACTTCGGCCACGAGACCATGCGCGACCTCGTCGGCGAGGTCGCGAACACGATTTCCGGCAACGCGCGCCGCGACTTCGGCGGCGACTTCGTGATTTCGGTGCCGAGCGTACTGTCGGGCGAGTCTGCGGCCATCGCGCCGCCGCCCGGAACGCGCTCGTTCATCATCCCGATCAACTGGCGCAGCCATGCGGCGAAGCTCGTCGTTTCGCTCAGCTGATCCTGGGCATCAGAAACGGCCACGGCGAGACTTCGCTCGCGCGCTCGACCGGCACTTCGATCAGCGCCGGCGCATCGGCCGCGAAGGCTTTCTCCAGCACCGCCCGCAGCTGCGCGGGCGAGCGGGCGCGGTACCCGGCCATACCGAAACTCTCGGCGAGCCGGACGAAGTCGGGGTTCGACAATTCGGAGCCGATGACCCGGCCGCCGAAGCCCTGTTCCTGATCGCGCTGAACGTTGCCGAAGCTGCCGTTGTTGAACACGACGGCGACGACCGCGATGCGGTGCTGGACCGCGGTCGCCAACTCCTGGACGCCGAACAGGAATCCGCCGTCGCCGGATATCGACAAGACCGGCTTCGATGGGTTCGCGATCTTGACGCCGAGCGCCGTTGAATAGCCGAAGCCGAGCGTGCCTTGATGCCCGCTCGTAACGAACGTGCGCGGCTCGTACACGGGGAAGCCGAACAAGGACGTGAAACCGCTCTGGCAAACCTCGTCGACGAAGAACCCGTCGCGCGGCAAGACCGCGCGCATCGCCTCGAGGTAGGCGACATGCGGCTGCACGGTCTCGATGTCGCGCCGCAGGCCGGCCTTAAGCGCCTCGAATTCCAGGCGCCGCGAATCCCGCCTAGGTCCGGTGCGCGCGATGAGTTCGGCGAGTTCGCGCGCGGCGCGGCGGGCGTCGCCGACGATGCCGCTCGACGGCCGTAGCTTCGGCATTTGCGCAGGATCGATGTCGATCAGGATGAGCGGCAGGTCGCGCGGCATCTCGCCCCAGCGAAACCAGGCCAGTTCGAGGCGCGTGCCGATGCCGATCAAGACATCCGTTTCGGCCCAGCGCTTGTGGCCGGCGGCGCAGTTGAATCCGAGATGATGCTCGTCGGAGACGATGCCGCGTCCGCCGCGCAGGCTCACGACCGGCGCCTGCAGCAGCAGGGCGAGTTCGCGCACTTCGGCGCCCGCGTGCTGCGCACCGCTACCGACCATGATCATCGGGTTCCTGGCGCGCGCGAGCAGCTTTGCGGCGGCCGCAAGCTGCGCCGGATCCGGGTCGATCTCGGCGTACGGTGCGGGCGGCCGAGCCGCCGGCACCGGCGCCGACGCGGTGAAGATGTCCCAGGGCATCTCCACGGCGACGGGACGCGGCCGCCCCTCGCCCATCTGTCGAAACGCCTCCGCGATCGTCGCGGGCGCCTGCGCCGGATGGTCGATGCGCGCCGCCCACTTCGTCAGGCTGCGCAAGGTAGCCAGCTGGTCCGGCAGCTCGTGCAAATGTCCCTTGCCGCGGCCGATAAAGCCGGACGGCACTTGCCCGGTCAGGCACAGGGTCGGCGTGCTCGCGCCGTATGCCGTGCAGATCGCCGCGCCCGTATTCAACACGCCGGGCCCCGGTACCACGGTGAATACCCCCGGCCGCCCGGTCGTGCGCGCATAGCCGTACGCCATGAAACCGGTGGCCTGTTCGTGACGCGGATAAACCGTGCGGATGCGCGCGCGCTCGTGGTACAGCGCGTCGAACAGTCCGTAGGTCTGCACGCCGGGAATGCCGAACACGGCATCGACGCCGTGCGCGACCAATGACGCGACCAGCGCTTCGCCGCCGGTCATGCGGCGCGCGTCCGGCCGGGCCGGCGCAGCCCCCGCTGCGCCGTCTTGCGCCGCGCTCCGCCCGCTTGCTTCGCTCATGTAATGCTCTCCGCCGATGTTGGCGCCGCGTGTCCCAATCTCGCCGATAACCGCGCCGCGTGCGCGCATAGCGCCGCCGCAACCCTCTTGCCCGCCGCCTTGAAACCCGCGCTATAGCCCAGGACGACGAGCGCGGCGGCGAGCGCACCATCGTGGTCGAATACCGGCGCCGCCATCCCGCTGACTCCGGGAATGAATGCGTCGGTCGCGGCGAGCCCGCGCGCGCGGATCGGCGCGAGCGCGCCGCGCAGCTGCCGGATGCTGCGCGGCTGCAAAGCGTAGCGCCGGTTGAGCGCGAGCTCCTCGCGCGCCAACGCGATCCACTTGCGCTCGGGCTGCCAGGCGGCGAATACCAGACCCGTGGCGGAACGCGTCAGCGGCATGACCGACCCGACGCGCAAAGTGGCGGCGACGGGCGCATCGGCGCCCATCCAGCGCACCATCGTCGCGCCCCGATTCGCCCATACCGCGAGAGCCACGGTCTCGCCGGTCTCGGCCGCGAGGTCGCGCAGGACCGGCAGCGCATGCGCGACCGCATCGATGCGGCGCAGCGCGGCAAGCCCGAATTGAAGCGCCGCCGGTCCGAAGTCGTAGCGCCCGGTCTGCGCATCCTGTGCGACCAAACCGACGCGCGCGTAGCTCACGAGATAGCGGTGCGCCTTGGACGCGGTCATGTGCGCGGCGCGCGCTATGTCCTTCAGCATCGCCGGCGCGGACGCCTGCGCCATCGCGGCGAGAACCCGGTTGCCGACCTCGATCGACTGGATTCCTTGCTGAACGCGAGGCCGGGACCGCGGCATGGCTTCTCATCGACTCCCGTCATTTACATACTGTGCAACGTCTTGCATTATAGTGAACTCTAACCGAGCCTTTGACAAATCACAGCCGTAACGACATGGGGGTATTGCCATGAATCAGACCGCGCTAGGCACCGGGAAAGCGCAATCCGGCGGCGGCGCACGCCGCGGCGCACAAGTCCTCGAGCGGCTGCGCACGCGGCCGCCGACGATCTGGTACCGCGGCGAACTCGTGCGCGACGTCACGACGCATCCGGCGTTGCGCGGCGGCGTCAATACGCTGGCGCAGCTCTACGACATCCAATGGGAACACGCGGACACGACGCTGTTCGATTCGCCGACCAGCGGGCGCAAGGTCGCGCGCTCATTCATGCTGCCGAAAACCATCGAGGAACTGCGCAGCATCTCCGCCGCGATGAAGGTGTGGGAGGACCATACGCACGGCATGATGGGCCGCGTGCCCGACTACATCAACCGCGCGATGTCGGGCTACGCCGCGGGTGCGCCCTACCTCAGCGAGGCCGATCCGCGCTTCGGCGCGAACGCGGTCCGCTATCACGAATATCTGCGGGAGAACGACCTGTGCCTCACGCACACACTGATCCCGCCGCAAGCGAACCGCTCCGTGAACAGCGCGCGTCAAGCCGACCCCTTCCTCGCGGCGCGCGTCAAGGAGGAGACGGACGCAGGAATCGTGATCCGCGGATGCCGCATGCTCGCGACGCTGCCGATCTCGGACGAGATCATGGTGTTTCCGTCGACCCTCTTGAAGAATCCGGAGGAGGACGCGCCGTACGCCTTCGGCTTCTCGATCCCGAACGACACCCCGGGCCTGCGCTTCATCTGCCGCGAGAGCGTCGACTACGGCCGTTCGCACTACGCGCACCCCTTGGGATCGCGGTTCGAGGAAATGGACGCCGTCGTGATCTTCGACGACGTGCACGTTCCGTGGGAGAGCGTGATGATCTACCGCGACGTGCAGCGCTGCAACCAGGCCTACGCCCGCACCGGCGCGGTCGTTCACATGACGCACCAGGTCGTCGTCAAGAACATCGCCAAGACCGAATTCATGCTGGGTCTCGCGCACCTGCTCGTCGACTCGATCGCCGCCGAAGGGTTCCAGCACATCCACGAGAAGCTCGCCGAGCTGTGGGTGAACATGGAGACGATGAAGGCGTTCCTGCGCGCGGCCGAGGCGGATGCGCAGCTCGACGAATGGGGCGTGATGCGTCCGGCCTGGAACCCTCTCGACGCGGCGCGCAATTTGTTCCCGCGGCTATATCCGCGGATGGTCGAAATCATCCAGCAAATCGGCGCATCCGGGCTCGTCGCGATGCCGCTGGAGGAGGATGTCCGCGGCCCGCTCGCGGAGGACATCAAGCGCTATTACCAGGCCGCGCGCGCCGACGCGTTCGACCGCATTCCCTTGTTCCGCCTCGCCTGGGACGCATCGATGTCGGCGTTCGGCTCGCGTCAGGTTCTGTACGAGCGCTTCTTCTTCGGCGACCCCGTGCGCATGGCCGGGGCGCTGGTCGCGGGTCACCAGTCGCAGATCCAGGAACACGCCGAACGGGTACGGGAATTCGTGCGGCAGGGCCGGGACGAGGCATTCGCGGCGGCTACCCGCTAAACTAGCGCGATGACTGCCGCGACACCGGATGCCAGGGCGTTTCGCGACGCCTTGGGGCTGTTCCCGACGGGCGTCGCGGTCATCGCGACCGAAGTGGACGGCCACGTGCACGCGATGACCGCAAACGCCGTGTCCTCGCTGTCGCTCGAGCCGATGCTGGTGCTGTTCTGCCCCGCGAAGAAGGCGCGCTTCGCGGCGCTCCTCGACGCGGCCGAGCGATTCTCGATCAGCTTCCTGCGCGCCGCCCAGGAGGCGCTGTCGACGTATTTCGCGGGCGGCTGGCGCGAGCCTGAGCCGCCGCCGTTCCGCTTCGTGCGCGCCGGCGGTACGCCGCGGCTCGAAGGCGCGCTCGCGGCGCTCGTCGGCGCCAAGCATCGCATCCACGACTCGGGCGATCATTGGCTCGTCGTGGTCGAGGTGCATCACATCCATCGCGGCGTCGAGCCGCACCGCCCGCTCGTGTTCTACCGCGGCAAGTACGCGCGCGTCGACCGGCTCACCGGCGCCAAGGGTCCGGACCTGCTCGCGTCGGCCGATGAGCCGGCGCAGATGTTCTATCACGACTGAGGGCCGACCGGACTCGAAGGGATCGCCATGCCCGTGCACAACGAAGAGATCGCGGCCGCGTTCGACGAAATCGCGGACCTGTTGTCCTTGAGCGGCGAGAATCCGTTCCGCATCCGCGCCTATCGGCGCGCAGCGCGTAGTGTGCGCGGCCAGCCGGGGGAACTCGCGCAGAAGATCGCGCAAGGCTTCGACCCCGACTCGCTACCCGGGGTCGGCGCGGATCTGGCCGGCAAGATGCGCGAGTTGGCGGGTACCGGGCGCTGCCGCATGCTCGAGAGGCTGCGCCGCTCGACACCCGCCGGCTTGCGCGAACTCCTTTCATTGCCGGGCATCGGACCGCAGCGCGCGCGCGCGCTCTACCAGGCCCTCGACATACGCGGATTGGCCGGCATGCGCGACGCCATCGCGCACCGGCGCGTGCGCTCCGTGCAGCGTTTCGGCCCGAAGCTCGAGGAGCGGCTGCGCGCGGCGCTCGCGGCGCGCACGCAGCACGGCAAGCGCGTGTACGCGTCGGTCGCGGCTCCGGTCGCGCGCGCCCTGTGCGATTACCTCGCCGCAGTGCCGCTCGTCACGCGGGTCGAAGTCGCCGGCAGCTATCGGCGCGGGCGCGATACGGTCGGCGACCTGGATATCGTCGTCTGCGCGCCGCCGGGCGCCGACGTCGACGCCGCGCTCGTCAAATTCGACGAGACCGCGACGACGCTCGCATCCGGACCGACGCGCTCCTCGGTCGTGCTGCGCAGCGGCCTGCAGGTGGACGTACGCGTCGTGCCCGAGGAGAGCTTCGGCGCCGCACTCTACTATTTCACGGGCAGCAAGGCGCACAACATCCGCCTGCGCGGCATCGCGCTCTCCCGCGGCCTCAAGATCAACGAATATGGCGTGTTTCGCGGGCGCAAGCGCATCGCCGGCGACTCGGAGCGGTCCGTGCTCGAAGCCGTCGGCCTGCCGTACATTGCGCCCGAATTGCGCGAGGACCGCGGCGAATTCGAGGCCGCGCTCGCCGGGCGGCTGCCGGCGCTCGTCGACAGGGCGCAGCTGCGCGGCGATCTGCACGTGCACACGCACAGAACCGACGGCACGGCCTCGCTCGAGGAGATGGCGGACGCGGCGGCGCGCGCTGGGCTCGAGTACATCGCGATCACCGACCATTCGAAATACCTGGGCGCCGTGCACGGCCTCGACGCGGCCGCGGTCGCACGCCAGATCGATGAAATCGACGCCTTCAACGCGGGCAAGCGCCGGCTCAAGGTGCTCAAGGGAATCGAGGTCGATATCCTCGAGGACGGCACGCTCGCGCTGCCGGATACCGTTCTGAAGCAGCTGGACGTCGTCGTCGCCGCGGTGCACGGACAATTCACGCTGCCGCGAACCCGGCAAACGAACCGGCTGCTGCGCGCGCTCGACCATCCGCATATATCGATCATCGCGCATCCGACGGCGCGCTTGCTCGAGGAGCGCGCCGGCATCGACTGCGACTGGTCGAAGATCTTGCGGCGGGCGAGCGAGCGGCCCTGTTATCTCGAACTCAATGCACAGCCCTCGCGCCTCGATCTCGACGACGTGCTGGTGCGCGAGGCCGCCGCGAGCGGCGCGCTGATCAGCATCGCGAGCGATGCGCATGCGATACATGATTTCGCCTATCTCGAGGCCGGCGTGCGCCAGGGGCGGCGCGGCTGGCTGACGCCTGCGCAGGTGCTGAACACGAGGCCGTTGCGCGAGGTGCGCGCGCTGCTGCGAAGGACCAGCTTGAATTAGCCGGCCCACGAACGCGCGCGCGCGCGGGCGGCGCCCTGCTAGAATCCCGCGACCCGCGCCATCGATCATCAGGGAGTTGCAAATGCCGTTGACCCGATCCTTCAGGACTCGATTTTGCGCCGCCGTCGCCGTAGGGCTCGCGTGCGCAACCGCTGCCGCCGCAGCGACACCCACGGCGCAGGCTTCCCATTGCCCCGGCGGCGACGCCGGACTCGACCTGCCGGCCGGCTTTTGCGCCACCGTGTTCGCCGACGGCATCGGCCATGCGCGGCATCTGACGGTGGCGCCCGACGGCGTCGTCTACGCCAACACCTGGTCCGGCAAGTATTACGGCAACGCCGTGCCGCATGCGGGCGGCTTCTTGGTCGCGATGAAGGACACGAAGGGCGACGGCAAAGCCGATGTCATCGAGCGCTTCGGCGCCACCTATCGGGCCGGCGGCCATGGCGGTACGGGCATCTTCTGGTACCAAAATGCCATTTACGCGGAAATCAACGACTTGATCGTGCGCTATCCGCTGCCCGCTGGGACGATCGCGCCGCAGGCTGCGCCGCAAACGGTCGTCTCCGGCCTCCCGCTGCACGGCGACCATCCGATGCACCCGTTCGCGATCACGGCCGACGGCTCGATGTACGTCGACGTCGGCACCGCGACCAATTCCTGCCAGTTGGTCAACAGGACGCGCTATTCGCCGGGCGCGCAGCCGTGCACGGAACTCCTGACCCGGGGCGGCATCTGGCGATTCGACGCCCACAAGACCGGTCAGGCATTCTCGCCCGCCGCACGCTACGCGACCGGGATCCGCAACGCCGAAGGCATTGCGATCGATGCGCGCGGAAGCCGCATTTTCCTCACGCAGCACGGCCGCGACCAGCTGTATTCGAACTGGCCGAAGTTCTTCAAGCCCACGCAGGAGGCGACGCTGCCGGCCGAGGAATTACTACTGCTGCAAGCCGGCGGCGATTACGGCTGGCCCGAGTGCTACTTCGATCCGTTCCGCAACAGACTCGTGCTCTCGCCCGAATACGGCGGCGACGGCGGCACGAAGATCGGCGTCTGCGCGCACAAAATCGCACCGATCGTCGCCTTCCCCGCGCATTGGGCGCCGGATGACATGGTGTTCTACCGCAAGCAGGGGCCTGCGGCGCAGGCGCAATTCCCGGCGCACTACGACAACGGCGTGTTCATCGCGTTTCACGGCTCCTGGAACCGGGCGCCGTATAACCAACAGGGATATTGGGTCGTCTACCAGCATCTCGCGGGCGGCCGCGCTGCCGGCCGCTGCGAAGTTTTCGCCGACGGCTTCGCGGGTCCCGTGCGTGCGCCCGATAAGGCCCTGCACCGCCCGACCGGTCTTGCGGTCGGGCC
>DAIDVO010000148.1 GCA_027456085.1 Steroidobacteraceae bacterium
GCCTTGTACTCCCCGCCAAACTTCTCCGCCATTACCTTCGTCAGCGCCGCCGTCAAGGTCGTCTTGCCATGGTCCACATGCCCAATCGTCCCCACGTTCACGTGCGGCTTCGTTCGCTCAAACTTCCCCTTCGACACGGCAAATACCTCTTGAATTTGAAAAATGTTGGCGTTGTGAATTACGAAGCTTTCTTCATGACCGCTTCGGCGACATTGCTCGGCACTTCCATATACTTGGCGAACTCCATCGTGTAGTTCGCGCGCCCCTGGCTCATCGAGCGCATCGCCGTCGAGTATTGGAACATCTCGGCGAGCGGCACTTCCGCGGTGACCACTTTGCCGGAAGGAGAGTCTTCCATGCCGACGATCTGGCCGCGGCGCCGATTCAAGTCGCCGACGATGTCGCCGTAATAATCTTCGGGCGTTACGACCTCGACTTTCATGATCGGTTCCAGGAGAACGGGCTTGGCTTTGCGAAAGCCCTCCTTGAAACCGATCGAGCCTGCGATCTTGAACGCCATTTCGTTCGAATCGACGTCATGGTACGAACCGTCGTATACGGTCACTTTGACGTCCACGATCGGATAGCCGGCGATGACCCCGGTCTGCACCGCTTCCTGGATGCCCTTGTCGACGGCCGGAATGAACTCGCGCGGCACCGCCCCGCCGACGATCGCGTTGACGAACTCATAGCCCTTGCCGGGCTCGAGCGGCTCGAGTTTCAGCCAGACGTGGCCGTACTGGCCGCGGCCGCCGGATTGGCGCACGAACTTGCCTTCGGATTCGACTTTCGCGCGGATCGTTTCGCGGTACGCGACCTGCGGCTTGCCGACGTTCGCGTCGACCTTGAACTCGCGCTTCATGCGATCGACGATGATCTCGAGGTGCAATTCGCCCATGCCGGAAATGATCGTCTGGCCGGATTCCTGGTCGGTATGCACGCGGAACGACGGGTCTTCCTTCGCAAGCCGCTGCAGCGCAAGGCCCATCTTCTCCTGGTCGACCTTGGTCTTCGGCTCGACCGCGACTGAAATCACGGGCTCCGGGAACTCCATCTTCTCGAGCACGATGACTTTGTCCGGGTCGCACAGCGTATCGCCGGTCGTGACGTCTTTGAGCCCCACGGCCGCCGCGATATCGCCGGCGCGCACTTCCTTGATTTCGGAGCGATCGCTCGCGTGCATCTGTAGAAGGCGCCCGATGCGCTCGTTGCGGTTCCTGTTCGGCACGAATACCTGGTCGCCGGAGTTCAAGGTGCCGGAATAAACGCGGAAGAACGTCAGGTTGCCGACGAACGGGTCGTTGAGAATCTTGAACGCGAGCGCCGAGAACGGCTCATCGTCGGTCGCATGCCGCGTCATCGGCTCGCCGTGCTCGCTTTGGCCCTTGACCGGCGGCACCTCGACCGGCGACGGCATGTATTCGACGACCGCGTCGAGCACGGCCTGAACGCCCTTGTTCTTGAACGCGGAACCGCAGGTCACCAGGCAGACTTCGTTTTTCAGCGCGCGCGCACGCAAGCCGCGCTTGATCTCGGCGTCAGCGAGATTCCCGCTCTACAAATACTTGTTGAGAAGATCCTCGCTGCCTTCCGCCGCGGCCTCGATCATTTTCGCGCGCCATTCCTCGCATTCCTTGCGCATCTCGGCCGGTATTTCGCGGTATTCGAATTTCATCCCCTGGGTTTCTTCGTCCCAGCGGACGGCCTTCATCTTCACGAGATCGACGACGCCCTGGAATTTGTCTTCGGCGCCGATCGGCAATTGAATCGGCACCGGATTGCCTCGAAGCCGGGTCTTGATCTGTTCGACGCAGCGCAGAAAATTCGCGCCGGCACGGTCCATCTTGTTGACGAACGCGACGCGCGGCACGCCGTACTTGTTCATCTGACGCCACACGGTCTCGGACTGCGGCTGGACGCCGGACACTGCGCAATACACCGCCACGGCCGAATCCAGCACGCGCAGGCTGCGCTCCACCTCGATCGTGAAGTCGACGTGTCCCGGCGTGTCGATGATGTTGATTCGATGTTCCGGGAAACTCTTGTCCATGCCCTTCCAAAAGCATGTCGTCGCAGCGGCGGTGATCGTGATGCCGCGTTCCTGTTCCTGCTCCATGTAATCCATGACGGCCGCACCGTCGTGGACTTCGCCGATCTTGTGGGAAACGCCCGTGTAAAACAGGATGCGTTCGGTCGCCGTGGTCTTGCCGGCGTCAATGTGCGCAGAGATACCGATATTTCGGTAGCGCTCAATGGGCGTCGTGCGTGCCACGGTCTTTATCCTTTGACTATCGAGCCTCGGTCGCGGCGCCCGGACGGCATGCGCCGCCCGACCGGCATCACCACCGATAGTGCGCGAACGCCTTGTTGGCCTCGGCCATGCGGTGCGTATCTTCGCGCTTGCGCACGGCCGCGCCGCGATTCTCGGCGGCTTCCATCAACTCGGCGGCCAGCCGGTGCGACATCGATTTCTCGCTGCGGTCGGTCGCGGCCTCGATGCCCCAGCGCATCGCCAGCGTTTGGCGGCGGTTCGCGCGAACCTCGACCGGCACTTGATACGTCGCACCGCCGACGCGGCGCGATTTGACTTCGACGACGGGCTTGACGTTGTCCAGGGCCGTTTGCAACACGGCGATCGCCTCGCCGCCCGCGCGGCCGGTCTTGTCGCCGATGCGGCCGATCGCACCGTACACGATTTTCTCGGCAACGGACTTCTTGCCGCGCTCCATGACCATGTTGATGAACTTGGCCAACATATCGTTGCCGAACTTCGGATCCGGAAGAATCGTGCGATGCGGTGCTGCTGCTCTGCGGGACATAGGACTTCTCTATTTCTCGTTTATTTCTTGGGGCGCTTCGCGCCGTATTTCGAGCGGCCCTGGCGCCGATCGCTGACGCCGGCGCAGTCAAGCGCGCCGCGCACCGTGTGGTAGCGCACGCCGGGGAGGTCCTTGACGCGGCCGCCACGGATCAAGACCACCGAGTGCTCTTGTAGGTTGTGGCCTTCGCCGCCGATGTAGCTCGACACTTCGTAGCCGTTCGTGAGCCGCACGCGGCAGACTTTGCGCAGCGCGGAGTTCGGCTTCTTCGGCGTCGTCGTGTACACGCGCGTGCAGACACCGCGCTTTTGCGGAGACGCCGCGAGCGCCGGCACCTTGGATTTCCACGCCGGCTCGTTTCGGCCGGTACGGATCAACTGAGTCGTCGTCGCCATAAATACCTTTTTAAGGAGCCAATACCTTTGAGAGCCGTCCCCACTTAAAGGCCGGCTCGGGGTGATGCATACAATCTGACGCGGGATGAACTGCCCGGCGACAAAGGCCGGCGATTGTAGGAACCCGGGGCGCGAGTGTCAAGGTGGTTGCTGCCGCGCAACACGCATTAGCCTACGCGCATTTGCGAATTTGTGGGGGGTTGGCCGCCGTCGCGAGGCCCGCGCCGCCAACACCGAACAGGAGCATTGTAGTGCTTGCGAGGACCATGTTCACTGCGAACCCGCAGATTCCATGCGCCTGCTAATCGTTCGTATTCGCATTGTCAAGCGCAGTGGCCGCGTGCGCCGCGGCTCGAATCTTGCCGGTACGCCCAATCTGTCGGACACTTCACGGCCATCATGAAATTGAACGCAGATTTGTCTCGCACGGCGGTGGTCGACAGCACGGCGATCCCCTGGGTCCCCTCGCCGATGGCCGGGGTCGAGCGCCGCATGCTTGAAAGAGACGGCGATGAGGTGGCGCGCGCGACCTCCGTGGTCAAGTATGCGCCGGGCTCCGCGTTCGCTGCGCACTCGCACGGCGCGGGCGAGGAATTTCTCGTGCTGGACGGGGTATTCTCGGATGAAACCGGCGATTTCCCTGCAGGGTTCTACGTGCGCAATGCGCCCGGTTCGCGCCATACGCCGCACAGCGCCCCGGGTGCGGTGATTTTGGTCAAGCTGCGCCAGATGCCGGCGCAGGAACGCGTCTCCATCCGCCGCGACACGCGCGCGCAGTCGCTCTGGCAGGATACGGGACACGGCCGTGCGCAAGCCTTGCTGTTCGATGCCCCCTGGGAGCGCGTTGACATGCTGCGGCTCGCACCGGGCCACGCCGACGCGACCGAAACCTGGCCGCACGGCGTCGAATTCTTCGTCGTCGAAGGCGATCTGGCGCCGGACGGGGCGAGCATCATCGGAGCCGGCGCGTGGATGCGCCGGCCGCCGGGTAGCACCACGAGGCTCGCGAGCCGCGCCGGCGCGCTCGTCTACCGCAAGAGCGGACACTTAGGCTGAGCCGCATCGACGCATCGACAGGCAAGGTGCCGAAATGAGCCGTCGGCCGTTCGCCTGGGAAAGATCCTACCCGCCGACGCTCGATTGGGGCGCGCCGATCGCGACCACTACGTTGCCGGCGATGTTCGATGCGGCGGTGGCGCGATTCGGCGGGAATGTCGCGTTGGACTTCAACGGCCGGCGCATCGCCTATCGCGAACTCGGCGCGCGCGTCGCCGCGGCCGCCGCCGGCTTCGTCGCGCTCGGCGTGCGACCCGGCGTGCCGGTCGCGCTGTGCCTGCCGAACACTCCGTTTCATCCGATCGCCTTTTTCGGCGTGCTGCGCGCGGGCGGTCGCATCGTGCATCTGAGCCCGCTCGATCCGGTACGCGCGCTGCGCTACAAGCTCGAGGACAGCGGAGCGCGGATACTGGTCACCGCCGACATGCCGGCGCTGCTCGCAAACGCCGAGCAATTGCGCACGCTCGGTGTGATCGATCGGCTCGTCGTCGGCGAACTCGGCGCGTGCGGAGCAAATCTCGCAGGCGCCGCGCCGCCGCCACAATGGCCGCCAATCGAACGGGGGGACCTCGCCCTCCTGCAATACACCGGCGGAACCACCGGCTGGCCGAAAGGCGCGATGCTGACGCACGCCAACCTGACCGCGGCGGTATCGATGTATCAGGCTTGGTACGCGGGCACCGGAACCGCCGTGACCGAGAGCGATCGTCTGATCTGCGCGCTGCCCCTGTTCCATATCTACGCGCTGACGACGATCCTGCTGCTCGGCATCCACTGCGGCGCCGCGATCCTGTTGCGCCCGCGTTTCGACGCCGAGACGGCGTTGCGCGATATCGAGAGCCGGCGCGCGACGATTTTCCCCGGCGTGCCAACGATGTGGGTCGCGCTCAGCGAGCATCTCGGCATCGAAAAGCGCGACTTTTCCAGCCTGCGCGTGCTCAGTTCCGGCGGCGCACCGCTGCCGACCGAAGTCGCCGGGCGGCTCGAGCGCCTCACGGGCCATCGCCTCACCGGCGGCTGGGGCATGACCGAAAC
>DAIDVO010000149.1 GCA_027456085.1 Steroidobacteraceae bacterium
GGCGCGCCGCGCGCACGGGTATCAAGCAATTCCTCGATGCGCTCGAACACCGTCGACAGGACCCCGGCCTCGGGCAGGTTCGTGATGCGGAAGAAATTGCGCTGCGGGTAATTGAAGCTCACGCCGGGCGCGACGAGCACGTGTTTGCTCTCCAGCAGATCGAGCGCGAAGCTCTGGTCGTCGAACGAAGGGTTCGCGTCGCCGCGCACCTCGACGAACGCGTACAACGCGCCCATCGGCCGGACGAGCCGCAGGTGCCTGCTGCGCGCCGCGCCGTCGATGATCGCCTGGCGCGATTCGTACAGGCGGCCGCCGGGGCGCACCAACTCGCGAATGCTCTGGTGCCCGCCTAGCGCGGTCTGCACCGCCCACTGGCCGGCGACGTTGCTGCAGAGTCGCAATGACGACAGCAGTTCGAGCGCGCCGAGATATTCGCCCGCATTGCGCGTGTCGCCGGAAAACGAGGCCCAGCCGACCCGGTAGCCGCACGCCCGATATACCTTCGACAGTCCGCTCATGGTGCAGCAGAGCGTGTCTTGGACCAGCGTCGCCAGCGGCACGAATTGCGCACCGTCGTAGACGATCTGGTCGTAGATCTCGTCCGCGAGCACGACCAGCCGGTGCTTCTCCGCGATGCGCGCGAGCGCGGCAAGCGTCTCGCGCGGATAAACCGCGCCGCTCGGGTTATTTGGATTGATGATCACGATCGCGCGGGTGTTCGCGCCGATCAAGGACTCGACTTGCTCGGGATCCGGAACGAATCCATTGTCCGCGGCGCACCGATAATGCACGGCGCGGCCCGAATTCAAATTCACCGCCGCGGTCCACAGCGGATAATCCGGGCTCGGCACGAGAACCTCGTCGCCCGCATTCAGCAGCGCGCGCAAGCAAAGGTCGATCAGTTCGCTGACGCCGTTGCCGATGAACACCTCGTCGACGGTCACGCCGGTCACGCCGCGCTCCTGCTGTTGCATCACGACGGCTTCACGCGCGGGAAAAATTCCCTTCTGGTGAACATAGCCCTCGCTGTGGCGCAGGTTTTCGATCATCGCGAGGCGCATCGTCTCGGGCGTGCGGAAGCCGAACGCGTACGGATTGCCGATGTTCAAGCTGATGATGTCGTGGCCCAGGCGCTCGAGTTCGAGCGCGCGGCGGGCGAGCTTCCCGCGGATCTCGTAGCGTACGGTCAGCAGGCCGTCGCTCGGGCGCACGTGCTTATTCTGGGTCATGGCGCCAAGAATAGCCGAAAATCGCGCTACGTTGGCGGCGTGTTCACGGCGGCAAGCTCGGCGTGCCGGTGACAGGAAACGAGGTGTTCCTCGGCCGCGGCCTCCAGGCGCGGCGGCCGCTCGCCGCAGACCGGCGCCGCGTACGCGCAGCGGCTGCGGAACGCGCACCCCGCAAGCGCGCGTGAGGACCTCGGCTCATCGTCGATCGGCTCCGCGGCGATGCGCGCCGGCGCCTCGTCCGGGCTCAGCACCGCAGCGATCAACGCGCGCGTATAAGGATGGAGCGGCGCCGCGAACAGCGCATCACGCGCCGCCGCCTCCACGAGGCGGCCGCGATACATGACCAATACGCGCCGGCTGATTTGGCGCACGACCGCGAGGTTGTGGCTGATGAACAGCATCGCCATGCCGGTTTCCCGCTGTAGGTCCTGGAGCAGATTCACGATCTGGCCCTGGATCGACACGTCGAGGGAACTGACCGCCTCGTCGCAGATCAGCAATTTTGGATTCGACATCATCGCGCGCGCGATGCCGATGCGTTGGCATTGACCGCCGCTGAATTCGTGCGGATAGCGGTTCGTCATGCGCGGCGACAGGCCGACGCGCTCCAGCATGCGCGCGACTCTTGCAGCGCGTTCGCGCGCGCCGGCGGAGGCTTCGAAGATCTTCAGCGGTTCGGCGAGAATGTCGCCGATCTGCATGCGCGGGTCGAGGCTCGACGGGGCGTCCTGGAACACGATCTGCATGTCGCGGCGGCGCATGCGCAGTGCCGCCCCGGACAGCGCCGTCAAATCCTCACCGCTCCACAGCACTTGGCCGCGGGCCGCCGGGAGGAGCTTGAGCAGAGCGCGCGCGAGGCTCGACTTGCCGGAACCGGACTCCCCGACGAGGCCAACGGTCTCCCCCGCGCGCAGCTCGAAGCTCAGATCCTCGACCGCGGCGAAGCGTTTGCGCCGAAAGAGGCCGCGGCCCGCGTCGAACTCGACGCGCAGATTCCTCGCTTCCAGCAGCGGTTCACTCATCGCGGCAGCGGATGATGGCAGGCAACCATCGTCGATCCCTCGAGCGGGCGCAGCGGCGGCGGCGCGCGCGTGCAGCGCTCCGAGGTGAACGCGCAGCGCGGCGCGAACGCGCAGCCGGCCACGCGCTCGGCCGGATTCGGCGGCTGGCCGGGCAGGGTCGCGAGCCGCGGCGGAACAGGGCCCGAGATCCGCGGGACGCAGCTCATCAACGCGGACGTATACGGATGTCGCGCATGGCCGAACAAGTCGGCTGCGGCCGCGGATTCGACGATGCACCCGGCATACATCACGTAGACGCGGTCGGCGAGCCCCGCGACCACGGACAGATCGTGGCTCACTAGAACGATGCCGGTGCGAAACTCTTGCCGCATTTCGCGTAAAACCGCGATCACCTGCGCCTGAATGGTCACATCGAGCGCCGTCGTCGGCTCATCGGCGAGGACCAGGTCCGGCTCGCACAGCAGGCTCATGCCGATCATCACGCGCTGGCGCATGCCGCCCGACAGTTCGTGCGGATACTGCCGCATGCGGCGCGCCGCGTCGGGCACTCGAACGCGCCGCAGCATCGCGAGCGCGTCCGCTTCGGCCTCGCGCCATCGCAATTTCCGGTGCAGCACGAGCACTTCGGCCATTTGCGTGCCGATCGTGAGGTGTGGCGTCAGCGCAGACTGCGGGTCTTGAAATATCATCGCGAGCCGCGCACCGCGCAGCGCATTCATTTGCGCGCGCGGCGCCGCGAGTATCTCGCGGCCGTCGAAGCGGATGCTGCCGCCGATTGCCGCGTTCGCGGGCAGCAATCCCATGACGGCGAGGCAGAGCTGTGTCTTACCGCAGCCGGATTCGCCGACGACGGCCACGCACTCGCCCGCCGCCACGTCGAGCGAAACCCGCCGGATCGCCGCGATCTCGGCGTCGGCGCCGCGAAATGCGACGCTCAAATTCTCGATCGACAGAACGGGATGCATGTATCAGCTCTTCTTCACGTCGAGCGAGTCGCGCAATGCGTCGCCGAGCAGGTTGAACGATATCAGCAGCACCGCGAGCACCGTGCCGGGCACGAGCAGCATCCACGGCGCCGATTCCATTTCCGCGGCCCCCTGCGCGATCAGCGTCCCCAGACTCGCACGCGGCTCCTGCACGCCCAGCCCGAGAAAGCTCAAAAAGCTCTCGAACAGGATGATTTGCGGCACCGTGAGCGTCGCGTAGTCGATCACCGGACCGACGACGTTCGGCACGACGTGGCGGAAGATGATCCGGGCCGAACCCGCCCCCGAGGCTATCGCGGCTTCGATGAACTCGCGGCCCCTGATGACCATCGCTTGGCCGCGGACGATGCGCGCCATGTTGAGCCAGCTGATGGCGCCGATCGCCAGGAACAGCAGATAAATGTTCCGGCCGAACACGACGGTGAGGAAGATGACGAAAAAAATCAGCGGCAGGCCGCTCAGGATCTCGATGACGCGCATCATCAAATGATCGACGCGCCCGCCCAGGTAGCCGGCCGCCGCGCCATAAGCGATGCCGACGGCAAGGCTCACGGCGGTCGCGATCAATCCGATCGCGAGCGACAGGCGCGTCCCCTGCATCGTGCGCACGAACAGGTCGCGCCCCAGGCGATCCGTGCCGAGCCAATGCGCATGCCGCAGTCCGGGCGGCATCGCGATGTTCGCCCAGTCAAGCGTATCGTACCGGTTCGGATTCAACGTTGGCCCTAGAATCGCGAGCGCGGTCAGTCCGAGGATTGCCGCGAGCGCGATCAGCGCCGCAGGATTCGCGCACAAGCGGCGCAAGGCCGTGCGCCACAATCCATGCTCGCTCATGCCTCGAGCCTGACGCGCGGATCAAGAATCGCGATCAGGATGTCGGCGACGAGTCCCATGAATATCAGCAAACTCGAATAGACGATCACCATGCCGAGAACCAGGGTGTAATCCCGGTTGAGCGCTCCCTGAACCAGATAGCGGCCGATTCCCGGCAAGCCGGCGATCGTCTCGACGACCAAGGAACCGGTCATCACCATCGCCACCGCCGGCGCCAGGTAGCTCGCAACCGGCACGAGCGCCGGACGCAGCGCATGTCGGAAGACGATCGTGCCGAGAGGCAGACCCTTCGCCATCGCCGTGCGGATATACGGGCTGCCGAGGACCTCGAGCATGCTGCCGCGGGTCAGCCTCGATATGTACGCGAGCGGCGGCAGGCACAGCGCGATGACCGGGAGCACGAGGTCCGCGACCGATCCTTCGTCCCAGCCCGCGACCGGCAGCCAGTGTAGGTAGATGCCGAAGAAGAGGCCGAGCGCCGGCAGCAGCACGAACGACGGTATCGCGATGCCCACGGCAGCGATCACCATCGAAACGTGATCGGCGGCGCGGCGGTGGCGCAGCGCGGCGAACGTGCCGATCGCGACCCCGCCGACGAGCGCCAGCGAAATCGCGAGCGCGCCCAACGTGAAGCTGACCGGCAGCCCTTGCGCGATCAGTTCGGTCACCGTGAAGTCCTTGTAGCGGAACGAGGGGCCGAAATCGAAATGCGCGAGCCCCCGCAGGTAGCGCGCATATTGAATCCATACGGGCTGGTCCAGGCCGTAGGCGGCATTCAGATTGGCGACCACCTCCGGGGGAAGCGTCTGCTCTTGATCGAAGGGCCCGCCCGGCGCCACGCGAACCAGGAAAAAGGTGATCGTGATGATCGCGAACAACGTGGGGACGGCACCGCACAGCCGGCCGAGGAAATAGCGGATCGTGTGCATGTTCGCGCCCAGTGTAGCGACTGACCGCATGGTGGACAAGGCATGCGACGATCCTTACACTGTCGCGCCGAACGATTTGCGTACCTTCCCGATCTCCGAGAGTTCCCCAAGGCACGATGGATACGACCCGTCCCATTCGCGCGCTGATGCGCGGACTCGACGCCCTTTGTGCGCTCAATGCGCGCGACGGTGCGACCGTCGCCGACGTCGTCCACGATACCCACCTGCCGCGCACGACCGTGTACCGCGTCCTCGAGACGCTCGGCGAGGCAGGGTTGGTCTACCGCGACCCGCTCGACGAGCGCTACCGCTTGACCGGACTGGTGCGCGGCTTGAGCGACGGATTCGACGAGGACGCGTGGCTTGCGCGAGCCGCACAGCCCCATCTCGCCGAGTTGAGCGCCAGCCTGGGCTGGCCGGCCGCGGTCGCGACGCCGTCGGGAGCGCGCATGCTGCTGCGCGAGGCCGGCGGCCGCGGCGCCGCGCACCGCGTACCGCTCGCGGCGAGCGCCGCGGGCTTGGCATACCTCGCCCACCTTCCTCCCGCGCAACGTGCCGTGATCGCGGCGGCGTTGACGCGACACGCGCGCGCAGCCGAGCGCGCGCCGGCCGCCTTCGATCGCCTGCTCGACGAGGTGCGCGCGCAAGGCTACGCCGCCGCGCCCGCCGCGCCATTCGCGCGCCAATCCGCCGATGCGCTCGACATCAGCGTCCCCATATCGGTCGGCGGCCGCGCTTTGGCCGCCCTCAACCTGCGCTTCGACGCACAACCGGCGTCGCCGGTGTCCGCGGCCGATCGCTTTCTGGCAAAATTGCGCGCCTGCGCAAGGGACATTCGCGACGATTTTTTGGAGAAACAAGTCGAGGCGCGGCGCAAGGACTCGCCGGCACCGGCTTCCTAAGGAGTTGAAATGAAGAAGATCATGGTGTGCATCAAACGTGTCGTGGATTACAACGTCCGCGTACGCGTCAAACCGGATAACAGCGGTATGATGCTGGATGGCGTGAAAATGAGCGTCAATCCATTCGACGAGATCGCGCTCGAAGAAGCCTTGCGCATCAAGGAGCGCGGCACGAACGTCGAAATCGTCGCGGTCAGCATAGGCGTCGCCGAGACCCAGCAACAGCTGCGCACCGCGCTTGCGATGGGCGCCGACCGCGCGATACTCGTGCAAACGGACTCGGCCGTGGAGCCGCTGACGGCCGCGCAGACGTTCCTCGCCGTCGCAAAGAAGGAAAATCCCGATCTGATTCTGCTCGGCAAGCAGGCGATCGACGATGATGCGAACCAGACCGGCCAGATGCTGGCCGCGCTGTGGGAGCGGCCCCAGGCGACGTACGCCTCCAAGCTCGCGATCGCGGACGGCAAGGCGACCGTCACGCGCGAGGTCGACGCCGGACTCGAGACGATCGAGGTCGACTTGCCAGCCGTCGTGACCGTCGACCTGCGGCTCAACGAACCCCGCTACGTGAAGCTGCCCGACATCATGAAGGCGAAGAAGAAGCCGCTGGATGTGACTTCGCTCGAGAGCTTGGGCGTCTTTGCGCAGGCATGGCTTAAGACCGTCAAGACCGAACCGCCCGCGCAACGGCAGAAAGGAATCATCGTCAAAGACGTCGCGGAACTCGTCGACGTCCTGAAGAAGAAGGGGTTGATCTAATGTCGAAGGTACTCATTCTCGGCGAACACGACGGCAAGACCGTCAATCCGGCGACGCACAAGTGCGTCACTTGCGCCAAGGGAATCAGCGGCGCGGAAATCACGATTGCATTGTTTGGGGCGGACACCGCCGCGGTCGCCGCCCAAGCCGCAGCCATTCACGGCGTACACAGGGTCCTGCGCGTCGACCGGCCTGAAAACGCGCACGCGCTCGCCGCGACATTCGCGCCGCAAGTCGCTCTGCTCGCGGCGAATTTCACGCATGTCTTCGGCCCGTCGACCAGCTTCGGCAAGGACTTGACGCCGCGGGTCGCGGCGCTGCTCGGCGTTGCGCAAGTCAGCGATTTGATGGCGGTGGAAGGCGCATATCGGTTCCGCCGGCCGATTTACGCCGGCAACGCGATCGTGACCGTCGAGGCGGACGCGTCGCGCGTGCTGGTCGCGACGGTGCGCATCGCCTCGTTCGAAGCCGCTTCCACGGGCGGCGCGGCGGCGATCGAGGCGCGCCCGCTGGACGTCGCCTTGCCGACCCACACGCGCTTCGTCGAATCGCGCTCCGGCTCGACGGACCGGCCGGATCTGCAGACCGCGGCGCGCGTAGTATCGGGCGGCCGTGCGCTCGGCAGTGCGGATAATTTCAAATTGCTGTTCGATCTCGCCGACAAGATCGGGGCCGCCGTCGGCGCCTCCCGCGCCGCGGTCGACGCCGGCTACGCGCGCAACGAAATGCAGGTCGGCCAGACGGGCAAGATCATCGCGCCGGAAATGTACATCGCGGTCGGCATTTCGGGCGCGATTCAGCACCTGACCGGCATCAAGGATGCGCGCACGATCGTCGCGATCAACAAGGACAGTGAAGCGCCGATCTTCGAAGTGGCGGACGTCGGCCTGGTCGGCGATCTGTTCCAGATCGTCCCGGCGCTCGCGCGCCTCGTCGGGCCTTGAACGGAAGCTTAGAGCGTCGGGGGCG
>DAIDVO010000150.1 GCA_027456085.1 Steroidobacteraceae bacterium
CCCGCGCTCCGCGAGCAGGCGGTTTTGGAATACGCCGCCGGCGAGGCCGACCGCATCGAACGCTTCGACGCGTGCGAGTGCGCGCGCCTGATCGACGAGCGCACGCGCCAGGCTTTCATGAAAGAGTCCGGCGCGCACGCCGGCGGGCACAGCGGAATCGGCGAGGACCGGCAGCAGCGGCGCCCAATCGGTGCGCCGGACGCCGGCGTCGTCGGTGTAGAGCGGCAGGGAAATGGCGTCGACTTGCGCCGCCGCGATGCTCTCGAGCATCATCGGGCCCTGACCTTCGAAGCTCGCCGCATCGACGCCGAGAACGAGCGCGGCGGCCGCATCGAACAGTCGCCCAACCGAGGAAGTCCGGGCGGTGCGGATGCGCTTCTTCCAAGCCGCCGCCGCGAGCGCGGCGCCATCGACCGCGGGGAGCCAGGCATGGCCCGCTTCCCACATCAGGCCGGCCGCCGAACGCCAAGGCTCACGCGCCACCCGATCCCCGCCGCCGACATGTAATGGGCGCATGCTGCCGACGCGCCGCCAGGCGCCCGGCGCCCCGACGAGCGACTCTCCACCCCAGAGATCGCCGTCGCTGCCGAGAC
Source organism: Steroidobacteraceae bacterium (assembly GCA_027456085.1). Lineage (GTDB taxonomy): Bacteria > Pseudomonadota > Gammaproteobacteria > Steroidobacterales > Steroidobacteraceae > Bog-1198. Next base: position 594 of record DAIDVO010000150.1, read on the forward strand.
CCATGCCATCCCAGGCGAACGTAAGCCAGCGCCCGACCTCCGGGTGTTCTCCGGCCAGCGCGGAGGCATGCGCGGCGTGATGCTGCACGCGCACGAGCGGCAGATGCTGCGCTTGCGCCCAGCGCGTGCTTGCGTAGCCTAAGTTGGCGTCGCAAGCGATCCGGCCGGCTTCGATGCGATACAGCGCTTGCAGATCGCCGATCACCTGTTCGAAGACGCGAACGCCGCGCGGGCCATCGAGCTCGCCGATATGCGGCGCAACCACGGCGCGCCGCCCCCAGCCGAGCGCGATCGCCGCCTTCATGTGCCCGCCGACGGCGAGGGTCGGCTGCGCGAATTCCCACGGCAAATCCAGTTCGATCGGCGCGATCCCGCGGCCACAGCGAATGGTGCGAGCCTTGCCTCCGATCACGCGGCAAACGGAATCGTCGGCGGGGCGTACGATCGGCCGGTCATGATGCAAGAACGCATCGGCGATTGCGCCGAGCCGGTGCTCCGCTTCGGCCACGTCGGTGATCACGGGCTCGCCGCTCATGTTGCCGGAAGTCGCGACGAGCGGCGCGCCGAACTGCGCGAGCAGCAAATGGTGCAAAGGGCTGTAGGGCAGGAACACGCCGAGGTCCGCAAGGCCCGGCGCAAGCGCGCCGCTCAACGCCGAAGGCTCGCGCCGGCGCGCGAGCACGATCGGGCGCGCAGACGACGCACAGGCTCGAGCTGCCGCCGCGTCGAGCTGCACGCATGCGCGTACCGCATCGAGGCCGTCGCCGCCAATCTGGGGAAACATGACGGCGAGCGGCTTGTGCGGACGGTGCTTGCGCGCGCGCAGGCGCAGAATCGCGGCCTCGTTCGCCGGGTCGCACATCAAGTGATAGCCGCCGACGCCCTTGACGGCGACGATGCCCCCGTCCTTGAGGCAGGCAACGGTCGCGGCGAGCGCCGCTTCGCCGGTGCGCGCAGCCAGTCCTCCGTGGTGAAACGCGACGCTCGGACCGCAATCAGGACACGCGAGCGGCTCGGCATGGAAGCGCCGGTCGAGCGGATTCTCATATTCGCTCCGGCACCGCGGGCAGAGCGCGAAGCCCGCCATCGACGTGTTCGATCGATCGTAGGGCAGCGCCTCGATGATCGTGTAGCGCGGCCCGCATTGCGTGCAATTCGTGAATGGATAGCGGTAGCGGCGCTCGGACGGATTGCGCAGTTCTTCGGCGCAGCGATCGCAACAGAATAGATCCGGCGGCAGATGCACGTCCGCGTCTTGCGCTTCTTCGCTCGCGAGAATCAGAAAATCGCAGGCGCCTTCGACATCGGCCGCCGCCGCAGTCGCCAAGCGCGGCCGCGCGAGCGGCGGCGCGTCGCTGATCAGCCTCGCCTCGAAGCGGCAGACGTCCGCCGCCGCGCCCTCGACGTGAATCACGACTTGGCCGGCGCCGTTGCGCACCCAGCCGGCCAGATCGAGCGCACACGCAAGGCGGTAGGCGAATGGCCGGAAGCCTACGCCTTGAACCTGTCCGCCGACGACGATGCGTCGCGCGCATCGGTTAGGCGGACCGTCAATATCGTGCCGGAGCCGGATCATGCGCCGTTTGTCTCGCGCCCGAGGCCCACCAGATGCGGCAGGCGCCTTCGTCCGAAACCATGCAAGGTCCGATGGGCTCGCGCGGCGTGCAGGCCCGTCCAAACAGAACGCACTGATTCGGATAGATCTTGCCGAGCACGACGCGCGCGCAGTCGCATCCCGGGGGCATTTCCCCGGCGCGCTTGCGCGTGGGATCGACGCTGAGCTCGAATCGCCGCGCCGCGTCCAGCTGCGCGAACTCGGCTCTGAACGCGAAGCCGGACCGCGGGATGGTGCCGATGCCGCGCCAGGTCGCATCGACCACGTCGAACGCCGCTTGCAGCAGGCGCCGTGCGGTCGGATTTCCCTGCGCCTGCGCGACCCCGCCGTAGCAATTGTCGAGAAAGGCCCGGCGCTCGAGATGCTGCCGCAAAACCGAATAGAGCGCGGCGAGCAGACTATCGGTCTCGAAGCCCGCGACGGCGGCCGGGATGCCGTGATCCTCGGGGACGAATCGCCATTGTTCCGTGCCCATGATCGTCGCCACATGGCCGGGCGCGATCAGGGCATCGAAGCCGGCCTCTTCGCTGTCCAGCAACATGGCGACCGCCGGCCAGGTGAGCCGCGCCGACAGCAATATCGTGAGGTTGGACGGCAGCCCCTCGGCGATGACGCCGGCGACGGGCGCCGTCGTCGTCTCGAAACCCGCCGCGAAGAAGACGACGTCGCGCTCAGGATGGGCGCGCGCGATCTTTACCGCTTCGCGCGGCGACGCGATCGGCCGGACGTCGCCGCCGGCGGCATGCGCCTGCATCAGCGATCGCGGCTCTCTGCGCGGCCCGTTCGTGGGCACACGCAGCATGTCGCCAAACGCGACGACGATGACATCCTTGCGCAAGGCGAGTTGGATCGCGGCATGAATGTCCTCCTCGGGGCAGACGCATACCGGGCATCCTGGACCCGGAATGAGCTCGATCGCCTGCGGCAGCGCGCCGCGCAGGCCCGCCATGGATATCGAGCGCTCGTGTCCGCCGCAGACGTTCATCACCCGCACGCGTCCGCTCAAAGGCAGAGCGCGGATCCGCGCCAGCCATCCCTTCGCAGCGGCGTGTGCGTCGGACACCGGCGTCAAACGGCCGCGCGGCTGTGGGCGAGCCGCGTCTCGAGCCACGCGATCCAAGGCGCGAGCGTCTCGGGGCGGCGCGCGGACGTACGCATGATCTCGGCCGGATTGGCGAGCGCGCGCACATGAGCCTCGGCCTTCGCCGGCGAAAAATCACCGAGCACGTCGAGAAGATCGATCTTCGACAACATGATGAGATCGGCGCCGCGGAACATCGTCGGATACTTTGCCGGCTTGTCGTCTCCCTCGGTGACCGCGAGCAGCGCTACGTTCGCATGCTGGCCGCGATCGAAACTCGCCGGGCAGACGAGATTGCCGACATTTTCGATCAACAGCACGTCGATTGCGTCGAGGTTGAGCGCGTGCAGCGCATCGTGCACCATTTGGGCGTCGAGATGGCAGGTCTGGCCGGTCGTGATCTGCACGGCGGGTACGCCCTTCGCGCGGATGCGCCGCGCATCGTTCTCGGTCTCGAGGTCGCCTTCGATGACGGCAATGCGAAACCGGCCATCGACGGCATCGATCGTTTGTTCGAGCAGGCTGGTCTTGCCGGAGCCTGGAGATGACATCAAATTGACCGCCAGAATTCCATGGCGCCCGAGGTGAGCGCGATTGTGCGCCGCCGCGCGGTCGTTCGCGTCCAAAATCCCGGTCAGAATCTCGACCGATCTTGCGCTCACGGGCCGCATCGAGACGGCGCCCTGGTGATCGGCTATGCGGACGACGTCCGGCGTCGCCGCGCATCCACATTGATCGCACATGATTTGCGTACCTCCTCGGCCGATGTTAGCTCGCGCTGGCCGCGGCGTCCGCCTCGACGGTCATTTCCACCCGTTTGAGCAGCAGCTCCGCCCCGGACCGAAGATCGACCTGCCAGCTTGCGCACCGGCCGCAGAGCAGCCTATTGGCGGGCGTTTGCGTCTCGGCCGCACAGATCCTACAGCGGACCCTGACCGGCAACGCCTCTATGTCGAGCGCAGCATGCGCGGCGATCGTACCGCCGCGCGCCACGTCGAACGCGCGCGCGAGCAAGGCTCCGTCGACACCGGCCAACGGGCCGATGGCCACGACGATCCGGGTCACATCGCGGGAGCCGTTCGCCGCCGCCGCGCGCTCCACTTCGCGCAGCAGGCTCTGGCAGACGGAAAGCTCATGCATTGCCGCGCAATTCGTCTTCCGCCGCGAGCATCTCGTCGTAGAGCTCCCATGCGCTCCCGGCCTCGGCGGCCGAAATCTTCTGAATCGCGTAGCCGACATGAACCATGACGTGGTCGCCAGGCCCGACCTCCTCATGCTGGAGAAGGAACAGGCTCACCATGCGCTCGATGCCCTTGGCATCGCAGCGCGCCATCCAGCCATCGCGCTCCACCACCCGCATCGGCACCCCCAGACACATGATGCATCTCCCGCACTGGAATAGCCCTGTCTACTCCATCCCCGCGCCCACGGGTATAGGTGTCACCACGTATATTGAACGGCGGCGGAGCGCATAGACTCGGGGAATGTCGACTGAAGCTGCAGCGATCCGCACGTTGCTCCTCGGGATGGGCAACGTCCTGTTGTGCGATGACGGCATCGGCATCCACGTCATCCGCGCTCTGGATGCGTCGCAGCGGACAGGGCGCTTGAGCCCGGCGATCTCGCTGCGCGACGGCGGTACGCTCGGCCTCAACCTCCTGATGGAATTCGACGGCGTCGGCACGCTGATCGTCATCGACGCGATGGAACTCGGCCGCGCGCCGGGAACGGTGCGCGCATTCGTCGGCGCGGACATGGACGAGCAACTCGGCGGCAAATGCCGCACGGCGCACGAAGTCGCGCTTGCCGATCTGATGACGGCCGCCGTCTTGGCAGGCCGCGCGCCCGAACGGCGTGCGCTCGTCGCCGTCCAGCCCGCCTCGATGCAATGGGGCTTGGATCCGACTGCGGCGGTGCGCGCCGCGATACCCGCGGCCTGCGATACGGTGCTGTCGCTGCTCGAGGATTGGGACCGTGCCGCCCGTAGTCACTGAACCTGCCGGATCGCGCCGCGGGCTCGCCGAGAGCGTACTGCGCGAGATCGTGGAACGGCTCGCGCTGCTCGCGGCGAGCGGCGAGACGGCCGCGATCGATTTGCACAGCCTGCCGATGACGCCTGCGGATCGCGGCGAGCTCGAGCGGCGGCTCGGCCGCGGCGAGGTCACGGTGAAGCTCGATGTCGGCGGCACGAGCGAACTCTGGGAAACCGGCTACAGCGGAGTCTGGTGGGTGCGGCACCTGGGCGCCGCAGACCGTGTCGCGGTGGAGCGCATCGAAATCGCCGCGATACCGGAGATTCTCGTGGCGCATGACGAGGATATCGCGGCCGCCGCAGTGCGCGCACGCGAGGAGGTCGAAGCGCATGTCTCGGCGTGAAACCATCGGCGAACTATTGGTGCAGCGCGGCATCTCGCGACGGGCACTGCTGAAATACAGCGCCTATCTCGCGACCCTGATGGCCCTGCCGCCGACGGCGGCGCGAGCGATCGCGGATGCGCTCGCCGCGGCCCGGCGACAGTCGGTCATCTGGCTCTCATTCCAGGAGTGCACCGGCTGTACCGAATCGCTGACGCGCTCGTTCAATCCGACGATCGAGGACATGATCTTCAACCTCATCTCGCTGGATTATCACGAGACCTTGCAGGCGGTGTCGGGCGCCGCCGCCGAGGAGGCGCGCCTTACCTCGATGCGCGAGAACAAAGGCAAGTATGTCCTCGTCGTCGACGGTTCCGTCTCGACCAAGGACGGCGGCGTGTATTCCACGAATGCCGGCAAGACCAACCTGCAGGTGCTGAGGGAAACCGCGGAACACGCGTTGGCGCTGATTTCGGTCGGCACCTGCGCGGCGTTCGGCGGCATACCGCATGCGCATCCGAATCCGACGGGCGCGGTGCCGGTATCCGAGATCATCACCGACAAGCCCGTGATCAACATTTCCGGCTGTCCGCCGATCCCGGAGGCCATGGCCGGTACGATCGCCTACCTCGTCACGTTCGGCAAATTGCCCGACCTCGATCACTTGAACCGGCCGAAATCCTTCTTCGGCGACACCATCCATGACCGCTGCTACCGCCGCCCGTTCTATGACAAGGGCCTGTTTGCCAAGAGTTTCGACGATGAGGGCGCGCGCAGGGGCTGGTGCCTGTACGAGGTCGGCTGCAAGGGGCCGGTCACCTACAACGCCTGCGCGACGCTGAAATGGAACGGCGGGGTGTCGTTCCCGATCCAATCGGGACATGGCTGCTTAGGGTGCTCGGAGCCGAATTTCTGGGACAAGGGCGGATTCTACCGGCCGCTGTCGACCAGCACCGGCAGTCCCGCGGCCGTCATCGGCGGCGCCGCGGCGGCGGGCGTCGGCATCGGTGTGGCGAGCGCGCTGCTCGTACGGCGGCGCAAGAGCGACGCGGCCAAGGAGCCTCATTCATGAACCTGCTGGCTTTTGCGCGCGGACCGGCGCTCACCGTCGCTCTCGCGGTATTCGTCTTCGGCGTCGCCTGGCGGCTGCTGTCGCTGCTGCTGCTTCCCTGGGCTCGCGACCTCGCGGTCGCGCGGGCCACCGCGCCGCCGGCGCTCGTCGGTGCGGTCAAAGGCTTCGTGCGCCATCTATGGCCGCCGCGACCGCTGGCGCGCGGTGCGCTCATCGTCACGGTGAACGGCTATGTGTTCCATCTGGGCCTGGCCGTGATCGTGTTCGGACTCGCCCAGCACATTCTCTTCCTGCGCGGGCTGTTCGGCGTGCATTGGCCCAATCTGCCGAGCGGCGTAATCTCGGCCGTCGCGGTGGTGACGCTCGCCTCACTGTTCGTGGCGCTCGGACGCCGGCTGACGAATCCGGTCCTGAAGCTGATCTCCACCTCCAATGACTATTTCAGCTGGTTCGTGACCATGCTGCCCGTCGCCACCGGACTCATCGCCGTGAGCCATCTGTGGGCGCCCTACGAGACGCTGCTCGCAGTCCACATGCTCAGCGTTTCGCTGCTGCTGGTCTGGTTACCGTTCGGCAAGCTCATGCACGCGTTCCTCGTGTTCCTGACGCGAGCCGAAACCGGGATCGTCTACAGCCGCCGGGGAGCCGAGATATGAGCGCGCGCATCGTCGTCGATCCCATCACGCGCATCGAGGGTCACTTGCGCATCGAGGCGCAGACCAACGGCGCCGGCGCGATCACCGGCGCCTACAGCTCCGGCACGATGGTGCGCGGCATCGAACTCATCCTGAAGGGCCGCGATCCGCGCGACGCTTGGGCGTTCGCGCAGCGCATTTGCGGTGTTTGCACGCTCGTACACGGCATTGCGTCCGTGCGCGCCGTCGAGAACGCGCTGGATTACAAGATCCCGCCGAATGCGCAATTGATCCGCAATCTCATGATTGCCGCTCAGTTCGTGCATGACCACGTCATGCACTTCTATCACCTGCACGCGCTCGATTGGGTCGACGTCGTCTCGGCGCTCAAGGCCGACGCGGGCGCGACATCGCAGCTCGCGCAATCGATTTCCGGATATCCGAAATCGAGCCCCGGGTACTTCGCGGATACGCAGAAAAAGCTGAAGAATTTCGTCGAATCGGGGCAACTCGGAATTTTCGCTAACGGCTTCTGGGGAAATCCGGGCTTCAAGCTGCCGCCCGAAGCGAACCTCTTGGCCGTCGCCCATTATCTCGAGGCGCTCGCCTGGCAGCGCGAGGTCGTGCAGATCCACACGATCTTCGGCGGCAAGAACCCGCACCCGAACTTCCTCGTCGGCGGCGCGCCGTCTCCGATCAGCGTCGACACGACGGGCTCGGGCGGAACCTCGGCGACCGCGCTCGACATGGCGGGCCTCAGCCAGGTCAAGAGCGTGATCGGACGCATGAAGGAGTTCGTCGACCAGGTCTATGTTCCGGACACCCTTGCGATCGCCTCGTTTTACAAGGATTGGTTCGCGCGCGGCGAAGGCGTCGGCAACTTTCTGACCTATGGCGATTTCCCCGAGAAGGGGAGCGATGATCCCTCGACCTGGCTGATCCCGTCGGGCGCGATCCTCGGCCGCGACCTCACTAAGATCCATCCGATCGATTTGACCGACCCGAATGAAGTCCAGGAGTTCATTTCGCATTCTTGGTACGACTATTCGCGCGGCAAGAACGAAGGCCTGCATCCCTACGAGGGCCAGACCAATCTGAATTACACCGGCCCGAAACCTCCGTTCGAGCACCTTGACGTCGATCAGAGCTATTCCTGGTTGAAGGCGCCGCGGTGGAAGGGCCGGGTGATGGAGGTGGGTCCGCTTGCGCGCGTGTTGATGCTGTACGCGAAGGGCCACGAACCCACGCGTGATCTCGCAAACTATGCGCTGAAGAAGCTCGATCTGCCGCTGTCCGCAATGTTCTCCACGATGGGCCGCACGGCCGCGCGCACGCTCGAAAGCAAGATCATCGTCGATCAGATGGACGGTTGGCACGCGAATCTGGTAGCCAACATCAAGGCCGGCGATCTCGCGGTGCACAATCCGGCGAAATGGGATCCGGGATCCTGGCCCAAGGAGGCGCGCGGCGTCGGCTTCACCGAAGCGCCGCGCGGCGCGCTTGCCCACTGGGTCGTCATCAAGGACGGGCAGATCGACAATTACCAGGCGGTCGTGCCGTCGACCTGGAACGCGGGCCCGCGCGATGAGCGTGGCCAGCCGGGGCCCTACGAAGCGGCACTGATGGACCGCCACACGGTCTTCGATCCCAAACAGCCGCTCGAGATCCAGCGCACGATTCACAGCTTCGACCCCTGCATCGCCTGCGCGGTCCACGTCGTGAACGGCGCCGGCGAAGAGCTGATGCAGCTCGAGGTTCGCTAGAGGCCATGACCATGACGAGCACCATCGACGTCCATGCAGCCGCGCAGACGTTTCTCGCGCACACCGAAGCGCATCTCGTGAGCTACCTCGAAGCCTGCGTGCATTGCGGGCTGTGCGCCGAGGCTTGCCATTTCTACCAAGCGTCCGGCAACCCCGAGCACACGCCGGCCTACAAGCTGTTCCCGATCGCGCAGGCCTACCGGCGCCAGAAATTCCCGCTCGCGTGGCTGGGGTTGGCGCCGCGCATCGACGCGGACGACTTGAAGCACTGGGAGACGCTGCTGTTCGACACCTGCACGCTTTGCGGACGCTGCACGACGGCCTGTCCGATGGGAATCGACATCGCCTCGATCGTCACCGGCGCGCGCCGGGCGTTCGTCGCGGCGGGCTTGGGGCCCGCCGATCTGCTCGCGGCCGCGGACAGCTCGCGCGAACACGGCAGCCCTTTGGGCCTCACCGCGCAGAAGCTGCGCGAGCGCATCGAATGGCTCGCCGACGAGCATGGCGTGCCGATCGCACTCGACAAGGCGAAGGCCGATGTTCTCCTCACCGTCTCATCGGTCGAGATGATGAAGTATCCGGAGTCGGTCGTCGCGATGGCGAAGCTGCTCAATCATGCCGGCGTCGACTGGACCTTCAGCTCCAAGGGTTACGAAGCGACGAATTTCGGCTATCTCTCCGGCAAGAGCGACATCGCCAAGCTGATGGTCGAGCGCATCGTCGACGCGGCGCAGAGCGTCGGCGCGAGGACGGTCGTCGTTCCGGAATGCGGCCATGCGTTCGGCGTGCTGCGCTGGACGGCGGCCAACATGCTCGGGCGGCCGCTGCCGTTCGCGGTTCTGCACATCTCTGAATTCCTCGCGCAGCTGAAGCGCGCGGGCAAGCTCGAGCTGACTCCGCTCAAGGAGTCGATCACTTATCACGATCCCTGCCAGATTTCGCGGCGCGGCGGCGCGGCGCGGGATGCGCGCTACCTGCTCGAGGACTTCGCCGAGGACTTCCGCGAGATGACGCCCACCGGCAACTTGAACTGGTGCTGCGGCGGCGGCGGCGGCGTCCAAGCGATCGCGCGCGCCGCGGACCTACGCTACAAGGTGTTCAAGATCAAGATGGATCAGGTCGAGCAGACCGGCGCGCAGACGATGGTGTCGTCGTGCTCCAATTGCCGCCTGACGATGGACGAGAGCAAGGCGCATTGGAAATGGGAAGGCGGGCTCGCGAGCCTCGTCGAACTCGTCGCCGACCATTTGGTCGAGGAAACGAAGCCCGCCGTCTAGCTAGTGCGTCCAGGCATAGCCGAACTCCATGTCGAACTGATGCATCTTCAGGTTGATCGTCTGCGTCGGATCGAACGTGTTCGGCCCGCTGATGCTCTTCTGCGGCGCATACGTGAACGCGAAGTTGAATTCTCCATGCCCAGCCCGGTGGTGCGTGAATCCGAACGCGATGTGGTTCTCGATCACGCCCGGAGCGAGGATATTGAACGTCATCTGCGAGTTCGGAATAGGCTGCGTGCCGTGGCTGACGCCGACGCGTCCGATCCAGTCATCGTCGACCTGCCAGCTCAAGCCGAGCTTATAGACCGTCATGTCGCGCCAACCGAAGCCCGGCCCGTGCATGCCCCCCAGACAGCTCTCGAGGTCGGTGCCGCCCGCGCCCGCGGTCGGACAGGAGAACAAATTGCCGATCGGGTTGCCGATGGATGGAATCTTGCTGTACCAAATCCGCTGCACGTCGAAACTCAAGGCGATCGGCGGCGCCGGCTTGAACGTGAGCCCGACGGTCGCATTGGCCGGAATGTTGAATCCGCCGTTGCCGGCGAACAGGTCGCTGTATTTCTTGAATTTCGACATGTAGATTTCGGAGGTGTACGCAAGCGCCGCGCTCCACTCCGGAGCCGGCCGCCATTCGACGCCGACCGAAGCGCCGGCGCCGTAGGACATGTCGGCACCGGCGTTCGACAGCGCCGTCGGCATCACCGTGCCGCCGCTCGCGGCGAAGGTCTTCGTGTACGGCGCGAAATTGGCGACGCCGCGCAACACGAAGCGCTGTGCGGCGAAGATCGCCGACGCCCCGACCGATAATTGCTTGTCAATCGACGCGTGCGCGATCGAGAGATTGATGAATGCCTGCATCAGGTCGACACCGGTGGTGCCGGCGCCGTAGGTTCCGGAATACGTGCTCACCGGCGCTTCCGGCCCCGCGGCGAAGGTCGCGGTGCCGCCGTGCCAGACGGTGTTCATGCCGCCGCGCGCGTAGAACGCGGCGCCGAGGCTGTCCTGCGCATCGAGCCGCCGGTTCTGCGCGACGTAGGGCATCGGAAACAGCTTGTCGCTGCTGTTGATGTCGTTCGGCCCGATCGTGAATGCGCCGCCGTTGCCGTTCGCGAGGCTCGGCGACGTGGAATAGCTGCGGTCCGGGCTGAACAGGCCGAGCCCCGCCTCGATGCGCTGATCCACGAACGCGAGGCCCGCCGGATTCGTCGCGATGATCATGACTTCCTGCGGATCGGCGCTGCCCGCGCCGGCGAGTCCCAAGCTCTTCGTGCCGGTGCCGTCGGTGAAGTATCCGTTGGTCGCCTGCGCGGTACTCGCGAGGAGTAGCGGCGGCACGGCCAACCCAAGCAATGTGACGATTCTCATAGCCATCGCCTCCCCCATTCATTCGCACCGTGAATCGAGCAATCCGACGATATTTCGCCGCCCGAGTGTCACTGCGCGCGGCGCAAAATGAAGCGAAATACGTTGCCTTCGGTCGTCGATTCGACCAGTTCATTGCCGGTGGTGCGGCAGAACGCCTGGAAATCCTTGACGGACCCGGGATCCGTGGCGAGTATCTCGAGCGTGTTGCCCGGCTTGAGGCCGGCGAGCGCCTTCTTCGCCCGCAGAATCGGCAGCGGACAGTTGAGCCCTTTCGCGTCTAATGTCTGATCAGCCATGGATTCCCCGCCGAATTTTAAAGGTCTGGTTAAATGAACAAATTGATGTCGGACTTCGTCGCGACCTCGATGTAGGTCGCCGCCCCGCCGAGTTCGGGTCCCTCGATCATGTCCTTCAGCGTGTATTCGAACAGGTCCATCGTCATCTGACACGCGATCATGCGTACGCCGGAGTCGACGGCGGCCGTACGCAGCTCCTCGATCGACGCGACACCCTTCTTCTTCATGAGATTGGACATCATTTTCGATGCGGCGGCATCGACGCCCGGAATCATCGAGGCAATGTTCGGCATACCCATGTGCATGCCGGCCATCGGCATCTTCATCGCCGGATTGCCGAGCGGCGAGAGCTTGAGATCGAGATTTTTGAGAAGCAGCGGCAGCCCGTAGAACGTGAAGAACATCGTGACGTCGAGACCCATCGCCGCCGCGGTCGTCGACAGAATGAACGGTGGATACGCCCAGTCGAGCGATCCTTTCGTCACGATGATCGACATGCTCTTGGACGCCATCGCCTTCCCCTCCGCTCGACCCGACATCCGGTTTTTCCCGAATCTATCAGGTTTAAATTCATTAGCAAAGGGTGATAAGGTATTTCGCGCAAATAGTTCTAAGGAGCGCACCAATAGTCATGGGACGGTCTGTGCGGGCGGCGATTCGCTGCAGGACAGCGGACGGCGGCAAGGGGCATGCGGCGTAAAGCGGTATTCATCGGCAGCGATCAATGGCGCGCATCCGGATTCGGCGGCGATCATCCGCTGTCGATCCCGCGCGTCGCGAGCGTCATGCGTTTGTGCGCCGCACTCGAGTGGCTGAGCCCGGGCGAATTGCGCGACAGCCCGCAGGCCTCGGTCGCCGAGCTCGCGCGTTTCCACGACCCCGAATACATCGAGGCGCTGCAAACGGCGGATGCTGCGGGCGTCGCGAGCAGCGGGGTGCGCGCGCGATTTGCGTTCGGCACGCGCGAGAATCCCCTGTTTCCCGGCGTGTTCGCGCGCGCGGCGACCGCGGTCGGCGGCTCGGTGCTCGCGGCCGAGCTCGCGCTCGATGGCCACCTCTGTTTCCATCCGGCCGGCGGCACCCACCACGGGCGCGCCGACCGCGCGCACGGCTTCTGTTATTTCAATGATCCGGTGTTCGCATTGCGCCGGCTCGCGGACGCAGGCCTGACGCGCATTCTGTACGTCGATCTCGATGCGCACCACGGCGACGGCGTTCAGGATGCGGTCCGCGACGATTCTCGCATCCACACGATCTCGATCCACGAAAGGGGCCGCTGGCCGTTCACCGGCGCAGCGAGCGACCGCGGCGGCGGACGATCGAGCAATTTTCCGGTCCCGGCCGGGTTCAACGACACGGAATTCGAGTTCCTGATGCGCCGTGCCGTGCTGCCCCTTGCCTCCGAGCTCGAGCCTCAGGCCGTCGTCGTCGTCTGCGGCACCGATGCGCTCGCCGAGGATCCCCTCTCCCGGCTCGCGCTCAGCAACGGCGCGCTCTGGAGCGCGGTCGAGGCCCTCGTCGACAGCGCACCCGCTGCGGTGGTCTTGGGCGGCGGCGGCTACAATCCATGGACGGTGGCACGCTGCTGGACGGGCCTTTGGGCGAAGCTCAGCGGCCGCGACATTCCGCCGATGCTGCCGGAGCATGCGCAGCGCATACTCGCGGCACTGTCGTGCGACCTCATTGACGATAGCCGGAGCGATCCGGCATGGTGGACGACGTTGGCGGACCCGCCGCGCGCGGGTGAACTGCGCGGGGAAATCCGCGATCTCGTCGAAAATCGGGGATTTGGCCGAGAATCCGGCGTTGCCGCAGGTGATCTCTGATGAGCTGGTTCGACACGCTGAAGACGATCGAAGATCTCGAGGACGCGCCGCTCGATCAAGGCTTGATCGCCGAGTTCGAGCGCGCGGCGCCTGCGGCCCTCGCGCGCCCGATCCGATTCTCGACGCCGACGTTCAAGGACTATGCGAGCACGGAATTGACGGGCTGTTCGAAGAACAGCTTCCCGGCGTTCTCGGTCACCGCCGCGGCCTGCGGCCTCGACTGCGACCACTGCCGCGCGAAAATCCTCGCGCCGATGCTGCCGGCGACCTCGCCCGAGATGCTCGATCGCAAGGTGCGCGAGCTCATCGCGACGCAGGGCCTGGAGGGGTTCCTGCTCTCCGGCGGCTCGAATCGGCGCAACGAAATCCGCTACGAACGCTTCTATCCGGTCGTCGAGCGGCTGAAGCGCGACCATCCCGCACTCAAAATCGCGATTCACACCGCGCTGACGACGCGCGCGGGCGCGCGCGCGATGCAAGCCGCGGGCGTCGATACGGCGATGATGGACGTGATCGGCGCCGACGCGACGATCCGCGAGGTCTATCACTTGGATCGGCCGGTCGCGGACTTCGAGGCGACGCTTGCGGCACTGTGCGAGACGTCGATGGAAGTCACACCGCATATCGTCATCGGCCTGCACTACGGCCGGATGCTCGGCGAGGCGGCGGCGCTGGAAGTAGTCGGCCGCCATCCGGTGGCGAGCCTCGTGCTCGTCGTCGTGATGCCGTTCTACGCGAAGCCGGGCAGCTTCGTCGTGCCGGACACGGCCGAGGTCGGCCGCATTTTCGCCGCGGCGCGTGCGCGGCTGCGCGATCGCAGCGTGCTGCTCGGCTGCGCGCGGCCGCCCGGCATGCACAAGCGCGTGACCGACACCTACGCGGTCCTCGCGGGCTTGGACGGCATCGCGTTTCCCGCCGACGGCGCGGTCGCCGTCGCCCGCGCGATTGGACGGCCGTTCGAGCAGCAGCACGCCTGCTGTTCGGTGAAGCTCGGCACGGGCGCGCGCCGCGCGAACTTGGGCGGCTGCGCGGGCGGACGCGCGTCGGCCGGCGAGTTCACCACCGAAGGAGTCCTGGCATGCGCTGCGTGAAGCCAAAGGATGACGGCCGGACCGCGGCGAGCGCCGCGAGCGGCGACTTCAACGCGTTCGCCGCGATGCAGCCGCGCGCGCCCGCGCCGACGCCGCCGGATCGGCGCAATGGCGCACGCGTCAAGGCGGCCGACCAGCGACCGGAAGGCGTGTACCTACCGAACAACAATCTCCTCGCGCCGCACATGCGCTCGCCGGAGTACGTGCAGCTGTCCACGGCCGCGGCGATGACGCTCGGCATCATGCCGGGACGCATGCATCGCTGCGACTGCACGCGCTGCCTCAATCTCCTGCTCACCTATCCGGAGGGCTGCCGCGCGAACTGCGCCTATTGCGGGCTCGCGCGCCATCGCGAAGCGGAGCGCGATTACGCCGACCGCAACTTCATTCGCGTCGACTGGCCGGCCGTGCCGATCGAACAAATCGTCGACATCGTCGCGCACGACGGCCCGATGAGTCCGTTTCACCGCATGTGCATTTCGATGATCACGCATCCGCGCTCCGACGACGATGCGGTTTCGGTGCTGCGCGCCTGGACGCAGCGCATCGACCCGGCGGCAATCCCGGTCTCGATTCTGTCGAATCCGACGACGATGAGCCGCGCGGACGTCGCGCGGCTCAAAGAGCTCGGCGCCGACATCTTCACCGTTGCGATGGATGCGGCGACGCCGGAGATTTTCGACCGTACGCGCGGCAAGGGCGTGCAATCGCCGCATAAGTGGGAGAAGTACTGGGAAATCCTGCTTGCCGCGCGCGATATCTTCGGGCCGCGGAAATTCGGCGCGCATATCATCGTCGGCATGGGGGAGACGGAATTCGAAGCACTCGAGCTCGTGCAGCGCCTCGTCGATCTCGGCGGGCACAGCCACATGTTCTGTTTCTTTCCGGAGAAAGGCTCTTTGATGGACCATCTGCCGGCGACGCCGCGTGATCAGTGGCGGCGCGTTCAGCTCGCACGCTACCTGATCGATTACGCGGGCGTGCGCGTCGGGCAGATGCGTTTCGACGAACACGGCCGCGTCGCCGAGTTCGGCC
>DAIDVO010000151.1 GCA_027456085.1 Steroidobacteraceae bacterium
CCAGGCGCAAGGCTTCCTCGCCTGTCTTTACGACTTGCAGGAGCTCTTGAAAAGCGTCACCGGAATGCAAGGCGTCGCCCTGAGTCCGATGGCCGGAGCCCAGGGAGAATTCGCCGGCGTTTCGATGATCCGCGCATACCACCGTTCGCGCGGCGATCACGCGCGCACCGAGATCATCGTGCCCGAGGCGGCGCACGGCACCAACCCCGCGACCGCGACGATGTGCGGCTATGAGGTGCGCGAAATTCCCGTGGACGCCGAGGGCGATATCGATCTTCATGCACTGAAGGCCGCGGCCGGGCCGAAGACCGCCGGCATCATGCTGACCAATCCGTCGACGCTCGGCGCGTTCGAGCGCCGCATCGAGGAGGTCGAGCGCATCGTGCACAAGGAGGGCGGGCTCCTGTATTACGACGGCGCGAACTTGAACGCGATTTTGGGCAAGGTGCGCCCCGGCGACATGGGCTTCGACGTGATGCACATGAACCTGCACAAGACGTTCTCCACGCCGCACGGCGGCGGCGGTCCGGGCGCGGGCGCCGTCGGCGTCGGTGCGCGGCTCGCGCCGTTCCTACCGATTCCGCTCGTTGGGAGCGACGCGGGCGGATACCGTTGGCTCACCGAGAAGGATCTGCCCGATACCATCGGCCGATTGTCGGCCTTCATGGGCAATGCCGGCGTGCTGTTGCGTGCGTACATCTATATGCGGATGCTGGGCGGGGAAGGCATGCGCCAAGTCGCCGAGTACGCGACGCTCAACGCGAACTATCTGTTCGCGCGGCTTCAGGTTCTCGGGTTCGACGCGGCCTACCCGTCGCGCCGCGCGAGCCACGAGTTCATCATCACCTTGAAGCGCCAGGCGCGGGAGATGGGGATCAGCGCAATGGACGTCGCGAAGCGCCTCCTCGATCACGGGTTTCATGCGCCGACGACGTACTTTCCGCTGCTCGTGCCGGAGTGCCTACTGATCGAACCGACCGAAACGGAGAGCAAAGGAACGCTCGACGCGTTCGTCACCGCGATGGCGCAGATTCTACGCGAGGCCGAGGAGGACCCCGAACGCGTGAAGACCGCGCCGCACTCGACGCCGGTGCGGCGCTTGGACGATGTGCGCGCGGCGAAGCGGCTCGATCTGACGTGGAGTGCGGCGCAGATACCGTAGAGCGCAAACACCGATGACCCGCCCCGCCGCCTTCAAGCCGCCAGCGCGCGCGGTGGCGGCACGCAAATCGCCGCGAGCGTATCGCCGACCTCCAACTCGGTGACGTCCTTGCTGGGTTGTGCGCGCTCGCGAGCCGCTTCGCGCGCAATATCCGCAAGAGAAATCACGCCGACCAACGCGCCTTCATCGTTGAGCACCGGGAGCCGGCGAACTTGTCCGTCGCGCATGACCTGTTCGGCGTGCTCCACCGGGTCATCGGCGCGACAGGTCAGCACTTGTTTCGACATCGCCTCGCTGACGCGCAGATCCGACAAAGGCTTGTGCTGGAACAGGGCGCACATGCTGATGTCCCGATCGGTGATCATGCCGGCCGGACGATCGGCGCCGGCGCCGCCGCAGACCGGCAGACTGCCGCAGTCAAAGCTCCACATGAGTCGCGCGGCTTGCTCGAGCGTATCCTCGGGCCTGCACGAATGAACTTGCTTCGCCATTAGATTTTCGACACGCATGATCCATGCCTCCTGTTTGATTCGCTGCGACTTTGCGCCGCGCACGCACGCGCGGTAAATACGCGATTATCCGTAGCACCCGGTGCAGCGCCTTTGCGGCGCACCAATCGGGATTCGCGCGCCGCTGCGTAGTTTTGCGTATGTCGCCGGCGGCGACGATGGCGCAGCCTAGGCGTCGAAGAGTGGACGGCGCATGAAGGATTGCGCCGCGCAAGGAGAATCGCCATGTTTGCCAGGATCTTTTCATCGCCGCTACGCACGCCCGTGGCTGTGACGGTGCTGCTCGCGCTCAGCGCCTGTTCGACGCTGCGCGTCGGCAGCGATTTCGACCATCGGACCGACTTCGGCGCATACCACACGTTCGCCTGGCTGTCGCTCGGCCATCGCCGGCAGCGCGTGAGCAATCCGCTCGTGCCGCAGCGCGTGCGCGCAGCGATCGAAAGCAATCTCGCACAGCGAGGCTACCGGCTCGCCGAGGATGCATCCACGGCCGACTTCTTCATCGACTATACGATAGGCTCGCGCGAGCGCATCGACGCGCAGTCCTATCCGGTCGGATTTCGCGGACCATGGCGCTGGGGCTACCCGTACTGGGGCGAGCAGCTCAGCGTGCGGCAATATCGCGCCGGCACCTTGGCTATCGACGTGTTCGACGGCCGCACGCACCAGCCCGTGTGGCATGGGTGGGCGAAGAAGGATTTGAGCGAGTCGGACCTCGATCGTCCCGAGGGGCCGATAGGCCGAGCCGTCGACGCCGTACTCGCGCAGTTCCCGCCGCACTGACGGTGCGGCGGGCGAGCTGGGCGCTCCCGGCAGAGGCGCGGAGAATCACGCGAAGCTCCTCGGGATCAGCCCGTGCTCGCGCGCCTCTCTGTCCAGGCCGTCGCGAAAATCTGCGTGAGCGAGCGAAATCATGGCTTTCGCCCGTTCGGGAACCGACTTGCCTTTCAAATTGACCATACCGAACTCCGTGACGCCGTACATCACGTCCGACCGCGGCGTCGTCACCACGTTGCCGGGCGTGAGGTCGAGCACGATTCGGCTCTTGCGAACACCGTGGCGTTCATAGGTCGAGGATAGACAGATGAACGACTTGCCGCCCCGCGATGCATACGCGCCGCGAACGAATTGAAGCTGACCCCCGGTTCCGCTGATGTGGCGGTGGCCCGAGGACTCCGAGGAGGCTTGACCCTGCAAGTCCATTTGGGTCGTGTTGTTGATCGATACAACGCGTTCGTTCTGCATGATCATGTGCGGCAGATTCGTGTACTCGACGGGACAAGCGAGGAAATCCACGTTGCGGTCGATTGTGCGGTAGAGCTCTTGGGAGCCGAATGCAAAACTGCAGACGATCTTGCCGGGGTCCAACGCTTTGTGCGCGCCGCTGATGAATCCCGCTTTATAAAGATCGATGATGCCATCGGTCAGCATTTCGGTATGGACGCCGAGATTGCGGACGCCGCTCTCGAGCAACAGCGAACAAACGGCGTTCGGCATGCCGCCGATGCCGACCTGCAGACAGGCGCCGTCTTCAACCTCGGCGGTGATCAGCCTCGCGACGGCGCGATCGGTTCCGCAGGGAAGCGGGTTGGGCAGTTCCGGCGGCAATCCGGAATCGCTTTCGATGACATAGTCGACCTCGCTGCTGTGAAGTCCATTTTCTACGCCGTGCAAATACGGCAGACCATCGCTCACTTCCACGACGACGATCTTCGCGCGCTCGGCAATGGCCCGGTGCCATAGGTTGCTCGCGCTCAGATTGAAATATCCGTTCGCGTCGACATCGCGGGTTTTGAGCACGAACAGGTCCGGGGGATCGATGAACCGGCGGTAGTAATCCGGAATCTCGCCGAGGTTGCACGGAATGTAGTGGCAGAGCCTCGCGTCGTGCATTTTTCGGTCGTAGCCACCGAAGTGCCAGCTGTACCAATGGAAGTGCTCGCGCTGCGCGTCCGCCTCGAGGACGGCCCGCGGCCGCGTGCTGATGCACGATCGAATCTTCACGTCCCGAAGTTCCGTCTTGCGGGCGGCCAGGGCTCTGTCAAATGCATCGGGTTGAGACAGCACGGCGCCGTAGTCGACCCAGTCGCCCGACTTTACGAGACCTGCCGCTTCGGTTGCCGAAATCCGGCGCGCCGATCTTCCATGCGTCGATCGTCCCATGGGATCCCCGTCGCGCGTCAATTATTGTTCGAATGGCCTCGCTCTACCGATTTGCGAGGCAGGACGCCTTGCCGCTCGGGAAATCCTAACGCATTCCATGCCGATGTTGATAGAGTCTCGAAATGTGCCGCCCCGGGGCTTCTACTCGATGAGGTATGGCGATGACAGACACTCCGTTCATTCTGCGATCCGACACCGGCGGCGTGACGACTTTGACGTTGAACCGTCCACAGGCGCGAAACGCTCTTTCAATCGGCATGCTGCTCGCCTTGTCGGCGGAGCTGCGGCGCGCCGCTACGGACCCGTCGGTGCGCGTCGTGGTGCTGGCCGGGGCCGGGCCAGCGTTCTGCGCCGGCCATGACCTCAAGGAAATTCGCGCCGAGAACTTCGCCGGCGCCTATACCGAGTCGTTGTTTGCCGAATGCACGCGGGTGATGCTGGCCATCGTCACCCTGCCGAAGCCCGTCATCGCACAGGTGCATGGCGTTGCGACCGCGGCCGGCTGCCAACTGGTGGCGAGTTGCGATCTCGCCGTGGCCGCCGACGATGCTCGCTTTGCGACGCCGGGCGTCAACATTGGGCTGTTCTGCTCCACGCCCATGGTGGCCTTGTCGCGCAACGTGGGGCGCAAGGCCGCCATGCGCATGCTGTTGACGGGTGATTTGATCGACGCGGAAGCGGCTATCCGCTACGGGCTGATCAATGAAGCGGCGCCGGCGGCCGAGTTGGCGGACCGCACCGCGGCGCTTGCGGCGAAAATCGCGGCCAAGTCGCCGCTGACGCTCGCAATCGGCAAGCAAGCATTCTATCGCCAGGCTGAACTTCCGCTCGCCGACGCGTACGCCTATGCCGCCGCCGTGATGGTGGCCAACCTTGCCAAGCGGGACGCGCAGGAAGGCATTGAGGCATTCATCGAGAAGCGCAGCCCGGTATGGTGCGGGCAGTGACGGCTGCGGCGATCCCGCGACGGCCCCCCGGGATATCTCGCGTGCGCGGGCTCAATCGATCTCATCCTCGGGCAAGGGTGAACGTACATCGACGATCTTTTCGCCGCGGAACAAGAACGTGTAGGTCTTGAATCCGACGTAGCTACCGCGGGAATTCTTGGCGTTGATCGCCGCCGTGACGATCCAACCGAAATGGCGCGTCTCGCGCATCAACAGCGCGCCGGTGACCGCCTTGGTGTATCCCGTCTTCGGCTGGGTGATCTGCCGATACTGCACGGAGTTCGGATCCTTCAGCCTGTCTTGAAAGTACTGCCGGATCGTCTCCTGGTAATGTATCGGCCGGATGCCGTATTTCCCGACCGGCGCTTGCGCGGCCGGCAGCGGCTCGGGCGCCGCCTGCGGCGGCGGCGCGGCAGATTCGTCCGGATTCCACGTATCGACGATGCATTTCCAAGTGCCGTCGGTTTGTTTCCTCCAGATCTCGAGGACTCTGCCTCGATCCGACACCGGCGCCCCGCGCGAGTCGGCGTAGCGCCGTTCGTAGCTCCCGGCCAGATAAGCCAGGTCGCCCGCCGGAGCCATCTGCACTTTGATCGGACGCCATGCGACCGAGAGGTCGGGCTGCGCCAGGAGGCGGGTCACGGCAGCGCGAACGAGCTTCTTGCCGCTCGCAAGCGGTTCATCCGGCAGAAGGACGATGGCATCGGCGGCATAGAACGCCATCCACGCGTCGATGTTGGCGGTTCCGGCCGTCGCGGCCCAAGCCGCGTCGGCCTTGCGCACCGCCGCCTCGGCCTTCGCAAGGTCGATCCCGGCATCCGCCGGGAAGCTCGGCCGGCAGACGAACAGGGAGGTGACGAGGGATGCGCCGAGTATCAGCAGCTTGTTTTTCATTCTTTGTTCCCGGATGCAGGCAGGTTGCTCCGAGTGTAGCGAACGCCGGTCAAAACGTCACAGACTCCGGCGATCGCCCGCGCCTGGTCAGTCGGGCGTTCGTATGACATGCGATCCGGCCGGCCTGCACTACACTGCATATCAAGATGCAATTGCGTCGTAATCACCTCGACGAGCCGTCGGCCGCATGGG
>DAIDVO010000152.1 GCA_027456085.1 Steroidobacteraceae bacterium
CCTGCGTGGAGCAGCACAGCAGCGGCGAGAGCTGGTAGGTCAGGACGCGGTTTCGCTCCTCTGGCTGGCTGCGGTCGAACGACCGCATCCCGGCCTCGACATGGACCACCGAAAGCCCGGCGTCCGCGGCGGCGAGCGCGGCGGCGAGGCCCGCGGGGCCCGCTCCGACGACGAGTACGTCGCAATGCGCATAGACTTGCGCGTACCGATCCGGGTCCGCTTCCGACGGCGCGACCCCGAGTCCCGCGGCGCGCCGGATCACCGGTTCGTACAGCGCCTTCCAGGCGCGTCGCGGCCACATGAAGGTCTTGTAGTAGAAGCCGGCGGGAAAGAACGGCGACAGCCAATCGTTGATTCTGCCGACATCGCGACTCAGGCTCGGCCAGCGATTTTGGCTCATCGCCTCGAGCCCGTCGTAGAGTTCGACCTGCGTCGCGCGCAGATTCGGCGTGACGCGCGCGGCATCGCGCCTCACGGTCACGAGTGCATTCGGCTCCTCGCTGCCTGCCGCGAGGATGCCCCGCGGGCGGTGATACTTGAACGAGCGCCCGACGAGATGCACGCCGTTCGCGAGCAATGCCGACGCCAGGGTATCGCCCGCGACGCACTCGAGAAGGCGGCCGTCGAAGCGGAATTTCAAGCCGTGCGATCGATCGATCCGGCCGCCGCTCGGCGTGCGCCACGCGCTCATCGTCCGCTCCCGGCGTCCGCTGCGAGCTGCGGCCGCGGCTCGCCGGTCTTGTATGTCGCCAGGATCCGGTCGCTCGTCGTATCGCGCAGCGCGTTGAAGAATCTTGCGCAGCCGTGCGCATGGCGCCAGCGTTCCGCATGGACGCCCTTGGTATTCGCGCGCATGTAGAGATACTCGGCCCAGCTTTGATCGTCGAGCAGCCCAGGGTCGGACGGCCGCGCGACGTGCGCCTGCCCGCCGTACGTGAATTCGATTTCCGGACGCTTACCGCAGTAGGGACAGTCAATGAGCAGCATCGATGGTCTCGTTCAGTGGGCCACGGCCGCCGCCGCGGCCTCGTCGATCAGGTGCCCGTCGCGGAAACGCTCGATCGTGAAAGGCGCATTGATCGGGTGCGGTTCGTCGTGCGCGATCGTCCATGCGAACACGTGTGCGGAGCCGGGCGTCGCCTTGAAGCCGCCGGTTCCACAGCCGCAATTGACGTAGAGGCCCGGCACCGGCGTCTTGGCGATGATCGGCGAGCGGTCCGGCGTCACATCGACGATGCCGCCCCAATTGCGCATCATGCGCAAGCGTCTAAACGCCGGGAACAGCTCGCATATCGCGTCCAGCGTATGCGTGTTGATGTGCAGCGCGCCGCGCTGCGTGTACGAGGTGTACGCGTCGGTGCCGGCGCCGATGACGAGATCACCCTTGTCGGACTGGCTGATGTACGCGTGAATCGTGTTCGACATCACGACGCAGGGGAAAATCGGTTTGACCGGCTCGGAGACCAGGGCCTGCAGGGGATAGCTCTCGAGCGGCAGGCGTACGCCCGCCAGCGCGAGGACGACGCTCGTGTTGCCGGCCGCGGATACGCCGACCTTGCGCGTACGGATCGCGCCGCGCGTCGTCTCCAGCGCCTCGACCCGGCCGGCGGCGTCGCGGCGGATGCCGGTGACCTCGCAGTTCTCGATGATGTCGACGCCCAATGCGTCGGCCGCGCGCGCATACCCCCATGCGACCGCGTCATGGCGAGCCGTTCCGCCGCGGCGCTGGAGCGCCGCTCCGAGCACCGGATAGCGGATGTTGCCTTCGATGTTGAGCGGCGGACAGAATGCCTTTGCCTGTTCGGGTTCCAACCACTCGTTGTCGACGCCGTTGCAGCGGTTCGCATGCACATGGCGCTTGAATACCTGGATGTCGTGCACCGTGTGCGCGAGCATCATGACGCCGCGCGGCGAGAACATCACGTTGTAGTTCAATTCCTGAGAAAGCCCTTCCCAGAGCTTCAGCGAATGATCGTAGAGCGCGGCGCTCTCGTCGAACAGGTAATTCGAGCGGATGATCGTGGTGTTCCGGCCGGTGTTGCCGCCGCCGATCCAGCCCTTCTCGACGACCGCGACGTTGGTGAGGCCGTGCTCCTTGGCCAGGTAGTAGGCGGCGCCGAGCCCATGCCCGCCGCCGCCGACGATCACCGCGTCGTAACAGCTCTTCGGTTCGCACTTGCGCCATTGCGGCTGCCAGCCGCGGTGGCGCGCCAAGCTGCGCCACGCGAGCGAGAGGGCCGAGAATCTTTGTCTGCTCATGAATGCCGCCCGACGGCCCTCAAGCCTTGAGGTCCTTGTTTTCCGGATCATAGGGCGAATCGACGAGCACCGTCGCCTTGTTGCGCTCGCCGAGGATCTCGATCGCAAGCTCGGTGCCGAGTGCCGCGAATTCCGGGGTGACATAGCCGATCGCGAGGCTCTTGCCGAGCGTATGGCCGAAATATCCGGAAGTCGCACGGCCGACGAGGCGCCCGGCGCGGTCGTACAGCGGCTCGTTGCCGAGCGCGTCCGCCTCGGTGACGCCGTGCACTTCGAGCGTGATGAAGCGGTGCGGTACGCCCGCCGCGAGCTGCTTCTGCAGCGCCTCCTTGCCGATGAACGCTCCCTTGTTCATGCGCACGAATCGGTCGAGTCCGGCCTCGAACGGCGTGTAATCCGGCGTCAAATCGGTTCCCCACATGCGGTAGGACTTCTCCATGCGCAGCGACTCCATCGCGCGCATGCCGACCATGCCGATGTGATGCGCGGCGCCCGCCGCGAGCAGCGCATCGAACAAGTGGTGCGCGTATTCGATCGGGAAGTGCAGCTCCCATCCCAGGGAGCCGACGAAGTTGACGCGCAGCAGATAGACGTCGGTCGCGAGGCCGACATCGGCCACCTGGCCCGTGAGCCAGGGGAAGGCCAAGTTGTCGAGCGGCGTGTCGGTGAGCGCCGCGAGCACCTCGCGCGCGCGCGGGCCGGCGACGACGAAACAGCCACGGCTCGTCGTGATGTTGCGCAAGCCGATCGTCGACCTCGAGTCCGGCGGCAGCATTTTCTGAAGGTAATCGCCGTCATAGCGCTCGGCGGCGCCCGCGCTGACGACGTAGAAGCGGTTTTCCGCCATTTTCGTGATGGTGAATTCCGAGCGGATGCCGCCGCGCTTCGTCAACGCATGACAGAGCGCGATGCGGCCGATCTTCGTCGGCACCTTGTTCGCGACCAGCCCGTCGAGCCAGCTCTCCGCGCCGGAGCCCGACACTTCGTGCTTCGTGAACGGCGACAGATCGATGATGCCGACCTCGCGCCGCATGCGCCGCGCTTCGACGCCGACGTGCTCGAAATAATTCGAGCGCCGGAAGCTCCAGCGGTCGGTAGGCGCCACGCCGGGAGGCGCGAACCAGTTCGGCCGCTCCCATCCATAGCGCTGGCCGAACACCGCGCCCATGCGCGCGAGCTTGTCGTAGATGGGGCTCGTCTTCGCCGGTCGCGCGTCGCTGCGCTCCTCGTCCGGGTAGTGGATCACGAAGACGTTGCGGTAAGTCTCCTCGTTCTTTTGTACGACGTAGCGCTTGCCGGTGTAAGGTCCATAGCGGCGCGGATCGACCGCCGCCATGTCGATCCCGGGCTCGCTCTCGACGATCCATTCGGCCAGCTGCCAGCCCGAGCCGCCGGCCGCGGTGATGCCGAAGCTATGGCCCTCGTTGAGCCACAAGTTGCGCACGCCCCACGCGGGGCCGACGAGCGGACTGCCGTCGGGCGTATATGCGATCGGACCGTTGACGATGTCCTTGATGCCGCAAGTGGCGAGTGCCGGAACGCGCCGCATCGCCGCCTCGACATGCGGCAGGAGGCGGTCCAAGTCGCCCTCGAACAAGCTCTTGCCGAACCATTCCGGGACGCCGTCCGCGAATCGGGCAGGGGCGCCCGCTTCGTAAGGGCCCAAGATCCAGCCCATACGCTCTTCGCGCAGGTAATACGATTTGTCGGATTCACGCAGCACGGCGAGCTCGCGGCCGCCGCGTTCGCGGTAGGCCTTGAGGTCGGGCGATTCATCGTAAACGATGTATTGGTGCTCGACCGGAATCGACGGCACGTTGATGCCGAACAGGCGCCCGGTCTGCCGCGCATAGTTGCCGGTAGCGCAAACGACGTGTTCGGCGACGATTTCACCCTTGTTCGTCGTCACCTGCCATTCGCCGGACGGCGTCTGTTTGACGCCGACGACTTCCGTGTGCTCGTAGATCTCGGCGCCGCGGCTGCGCGCGCCCTTTCTGAGCGCCATCGTCAAGTCAGCCGGCGCGATATGACCGTCGTCCGGGTGATACAGCGCACCGACGATTTTCGGCGTCTCCATGCCGTCGCCGAGATCGATCAATGGCCACAGGTCGCGAACCTCGTTCGGACCGACGATTTGGAACGGCACGCCGATCGTGTTCGCGGTGCCGCAGTACTTTTGATATTCGTCCATGCGGTCGCGGCAGGTCGCCAGGCGCAGATTGCCGGTCACGTGAAAGCTGACGTCCTGGCCGGTCTCGGCCGGCAGGCGCTTGTACAGGTCGACGGAGTACTTGTGGAGCTGGCCGACCGTATAGCTCATGTTGAACAGCGGCAGGAGACCCGCCGCATGCCACGTGGAGCCGGCGGTCAACTCCGAGCGTTCCACGAGGACCACATCGGACCATCCCTTCAGCGCCAGGTGATAGAGCGTGCTGACGCCTACCACGCCGCCTCCGATGACGACGACGCGGGCATGACTTTTCATCTGTGTGGATCTCCGGCGTGAACTAGAGCGGAAGTGTAACGAGCGGCCGGGCAAAGGTGAGGCCAATTGCGACAAAGGCTGTTGGAAATGCGTCAGGAAACGGCCATTGCCATCGCAGAGAGTCCCCAAAGCCTGTTTGAAAAGCGACAAAACCATGCCGAAATGGGACAATCAACGGCCGATCGCTCGCACAGACCAACGGAGATTCTCGTGGAAACCGCCGCCGTGCTGCGCAAATGCAAGTACGCGTTTCTGACGCTGCCGAATTATTCCCTGATCGC
>DAIDVO010000153.1 GCA_027456085.1 Steroidobacteraceae bacterium
GAAGTGCCGACGACGGATCTATACGAGGACTTTCGGCTTCTCGCGCTGCATCGCCAGGGCGCGCGGCAGCTTCCGAGCTTCAACGCCTGCCGGGAATCCTGCCGCGAACTCGCCTATCACTACAACCTGCTAACATTGCAGGCGGAACACCCGGATACTGCGGCGCGGGCGCGAATGATGGCATTGCTTGCCAATCATTTGTGCCTGTTCGTGATCGGCAAGCTTCAGGCCGAGCAGCTAGGGGAGTTCTGCTGCGCGTCGCGCCCGCTGCGGGCCGATGCCGGTTGAACGCTTATCGAAGAGGGGTTTGTCCATGGCCACAGTGCGCGGCTGCAATCTGCCGGATGAATTACTGTACGACGTGCAGAGTCACATTTGGTTTCAGGAACAGGGCGACGGCAACGTCAAGGTTGGAATGACGGCGGTCGCGACCGCGATGGCGGGCCGCCTGGTCGCGTTCACGCCGAAGGCAGTCGGCAAGGACGTCAAGGCCGGCAAGTCCTGCGCGACCGTCGAGTCCGGCAAGTGGGTCGGCCCGGCGAAGGTCGCCGCCGCCGGCACGGTCGTCGAGGTCAACGAAGCGCTGGTCGCGACCCCGAGCCTCGCGAACGAGGACCCCTACGGACGCGGCTGGCTCCTGATCCTGAAGCCGGAGGACTGGGCATCGGTGAAGCCTGCGCTCGTGCCGGGCACCCAGGTCGCGGCTCCGTACGAAGCGAAGATGGCGGCGGACGGCTTCGCGGGCTGCAATGCATGACGCGCACCCCGGCGAATGCGGCGCGCTGCGCGCCGGTAACGACGACGCTGCGGCCGAGCGAGCTTGCCGCACTGCATTCACGCGCATCGCGCGCATGCATCGTACTCAAGGCGCTCGCGAACGAGGTGCGGCTGATGCTCGTATGCCAGCTCGCCGAGGGTGAAAAATCCGTCGGGCAGCTTCAGGCGCACGTGGGCTTGAGCCAGTCCGCGGTCTCGCAACACTTGGCGCTGCTGCGGGAGCATAAGCTCGTATCGACGCGGCGCCGCGGCCAATCGGTGCACTATGCACTCACGAGCGGCGAGACCGCCGCGATCATCAAGACGCTGCACGATCAGTTCTGCGGGCGACGGCGCTGACGCCGGGCGCACCCCATGCGCCCCGATGTACTCGTCGTTGGATTCGGGCCCGCGGGCGCAAGCGCAGCAGCAGCAGCAGCAGCCGCGGGCCTTCACGTTCTCGCGGTAGAGCGGCGCGGTGTGATCGGCGCCCCCGTGCAATGCGCCGAGTTCGTGTCCGCGGTTCTCAGTCTGCGCGCGGTGTCCTGGGACGCGGTGACCATGCAATCGATCGTGCGCATGCTGACGATCGTCGAGGCCGAGGCGCCGGACGTGCGCGCGGACTTTCGCGGCCGCATGATCTCGCGGCTGCAATTCGATCAGGCCCTTGCGCGCGACGCGATCGCGCACGGCGCCCGCTGCCTGGCGGGAACGGCGCTTACGCGCGTACTGCCGAATGGCGGCGTTCAACTGTCGAACGGCCTCGAGGTCGAGCCGCGCGTGCTCGTCGGCGCCGACGGGCCGCGATCCAAAGTCGGCGCGGCGATCGGCCGCGCGAACGCCGAGTTCGTCGCCACCCGACAAATCACCGTGCCGATGACGCACGCCCACGATGCGACCGACATTTTCCTGCGCGCGGCGTACCGCGGCGGCTACGGCTGGCTGTTCCCGAAGGGACGATCAGCGAACCTCGGCATCGGCATCGACTACGTCTATCGCGACCGGCTGAAAGCCCTGCTCCGCGAACTGCATGCGGAACTCGCGGTGGCCGGCCGGGTTTCGTCCGGCGAAGGCCCGTATCTGACCGGAGGCCTCATACCGGTCGGCGGCAGGCTGCGTGCGATCGGCAGGCTCGAGGAGACGCGCGTGCTGCTCGCGGGCGATGCGGCTGGATTGACGAACCCCGTGACCGGCGCCGGCATCGAAGCGGCGGTTCGCTCCGGCGAGCTCGCGGGAACCGCGGCCGCACACTTGCTCGCCGGCCGCGAGGGCGCCCTTGAGGACTACGAGGAGGAGCTC
The DNA here is from genome assembly GCA_027456085.1 of Steroidobacteraceae bacterium. Taxonomy (GTDB): domain Bacteria; phylum Pseudomonadota; class Gammaproteobacteria; order Steroidobacterales; family Steroidobacteraceae; genus Bog-1198. Next base: position 2,056 of record DAIDVO010000153.1, read on the forward strand.
TCGACGCTCTACGACGCGGCCTACGGGCGTGCGCTGCGCCGCCGCCGCGCACTGCTCGGCCGCTGCGCGAGCGGCGTAGCAAGCGCCGCGGCGCTGCGGCGCGCGTGGATATCGTCTCCCGATTATTGGAACGAGGCCGCGCCGTGATCGGCCGTCGACTACTCGGTGGGCTTGGGTGCAGGCGTCGACAGACAACCGACCATTCTCTCCAGGCGAATGCGCGTGATCTCGACCCAGGCCTCGAGCGCGCGCGCATCGTCGCCTGCACGCATCGCGTCGAGCAGGCGCTCGAGTGCAGCGCCGAGTTCGCTCGTGCGCGCATCCATCGGCGTCCAGCCGAGACGGCGCCCGGCACGCCGATACTCATCGACATCCGGCGTCGAGCCCGCGAGCGCCGCGCGCTTCTCGAGCCGCGCGATGTCTTCGCGCAAGAGCTGCGCACGAAAGAAGCTCTTCTCCGCCGCGAGCCGCTCGCCGAGCGCATCGATCAGCCGCATCGCACGCGCCCGTTCACAATAGAAGCGAGTCCGCCTCGCTGACGCTCGCCCATCCGCCTGCAACGATATGCGACAGGCCTTGCGCCTCGGGCAGGATCTGCTGCATGTAAAAGCGCGCGATTTGCCGCTTGCCGCCGTAGAACTCCGAGTCCTCGGCAAATTTGCGCACGGCGATGTCGTGCGCCTTCGCCATCGTCCACGCGCCGACGACGATTCCGCACAAGTTCAAATAGTGCACCGCCACCGCCTGCGCATGCTCCAACCCGCGCGCCGCCGATTCGAGCAGCGAGACCGTAGAACGCCGCAAGAGGTCGAGCGCCGCCAGAGCCGACGCCTTGCTGTCGCGAGCGCCGGCGTCCGCAGCGCCAAGCGCTTGCAATTCCGCGCTCATGAGCTCGATGAACACGAACATCCCGGCGCCGCCGTCGCGGATGATCTTGCGGCCGAGCAGGTCGCCGGCTTGAATGCCCGTCGTCCCTTCGTAGATCGTCGTGATGCGCGCGTCGCGCAAGTATTGGGCGGCGCCGGTATCTTCGATGAAGCCCATGCCGCCGTGAATCTGAATGCCAAGCGACGCGCTCGCCAGGCCCCGCTCGGTCGACCACGCCTTGATGATCGGAATCAGAAGATCGCCGCGCGCCTGAGCCCGGGCGCGCTCGGCCGGATCCGCCGCACGTTCGGCGAGATCGAGCTGCAAGGCGCCGTAGAGCGCGATCGCGCGCGACGCGTCGGTACAGGCCTTCATGGTCATCAACATGCGCTTGACGTCGGCATGCTCGACGATCGGCGCGGGCTTGCCGTCCGCGTTCGGCGCCTTGGCCTTGGGGCGCCCCTGGACGCGACTGCGCGCCCAATCGAGCGCGCGTTGGAACGCCATCTCCCCGAGCGCATAGCCTTCGAGGCCGACCGACAAGCGTGCCGCGTTCATCATGATGAACATGTACTCGAGGCCGCGGTTCGCTTCGCCGACGAGGTAGCCCGTCGCCCCGCCGTGGTCGCCGTACGCGAGCACGCAGGTCGGGCTCGCGTTAATGCCGAGCTTGCGCTCGATCGACACGCAGCGCATGTCGTTGCGCTCGCCCAGGCTGCCGTCCTCGGCGACCAGGATTTTGGGCACGATGAACAGCGAAATCCCCTTCGTCCCCGGCGGCGCGCCGTCGATGCGCGCAAGCACGAGGTGGATGATGTTCGGCGTGTAATCGTGCTCGCCGTAGGTGATGAAGATCTTCTGGCCGAAGAGCTTGTAGTCCTTGCCGTCCCGGACCGCGCGCGTGCGGATCGCACCGAGGTCGCTGCCTGCCTGCGGCTCCGTGAGGTTCATCGTGCCGGTCAATTCGCCGCTGATCATCTTCGGCAAATACTTTGCCTTGAGGACCGCAGAACCGCAGCGTTCGATCGCCTCGACGGCGCCGCGCGTCAACATCGGACAGAGCTTGAACGCGAGGTTCGAAGACGCCCACAACTCGTCGACCGCGAGGCTTAAAGCCGCGGGCGCTGCGAGCCCGCCCTGATCGGCCGATGCGCGCAGCCGCGCCCAACCGGCATCGACGAACCCGCGGTAAGCGTCCTTGAACGCCGCGGGCATGGCGACGCCGCCGGGCGACCACTTGGCGCCCTCGCGATCGCCCAGTTCGTTTATCGGCGCGAGCACCGTTTCGGCGAAGTGCGCCGCTTGCTCCAGCACGGCATCGGCATAATCCGCCGAATAATCCCCGAAGCCCGCAAGGCCGTACAGGCAATCGTCGTGCGTCAACTCGTGCAGCGCGAAGCGTATCTCTTTCAATGGAGCGCGGTACATGAGCCGCATTATGACCCTAGATCGGCGGAAAGCCGAGCCGATACGCCGGCCGGCCGCGCCTCGCGCCGCTCGGCGTGCGGGCCTGTGGTAGGGTACCCGGCATGGGCGCGACACAACGGGATGCGGGCCTTTTGCGGGCGCTGGGAGCCTGGGGCTTGGCCGCGAACATCGTCAGCATGGTCGTCGGCGCCGGCATATTCGCGGTGCCCGGCGCGCTCGCCGCCGCCGCCGGGCCCTATGCCCCCATCGTGTTTCTCGTCTGCGCCGGCGCGGTCGGGTCGGTCGCCGTCTGTTTCGCCGAGGGCGGCAGCCGCATGCCGACGAGCGGCGGCCCCTACGGCTATATCGAAGCGGCATTCGGTCCGCTCGCGGGGTACGTCGCGGGCACGCTCTTGTGGTTCGGCAATGTGCTCGCCTGCGGCGGGGTTGCCGCGGCGCTCGCCGATGTCGTCGCCAGCGTGATGCCGACGTCGGTCGCCGCAACGGCGCACGCGGCCGTCATCCTCGGCATCCTCGGCATCATCGCATTCGTCAATATCCACGGGGTCGCGCGCGGCGCCCGGCTGGTCGGCGTCACCACGGCCGCGAAATTGCTGCCGCTCGTGGTCTTCGTGATCGCGGGAGCCGCTTTCATGCGGCGTGCGAATTTCGCGCCGCCGGCGGCCTTTGGCGCCGCCGGCCTCGGGCGTGCGGCGATCCTCGCGGTGTTCGCATTCATGGGCATGGAAGCGTCGTTGTGCGCGAGCGGCGAGGTCAAGGACCCGGCGCGGACGATTCCGCGCGCGCTCGTGCTCGCGCTCGGCTCGGTCACGCTGCTGTACTTCGCGATTCAGATCATCGCGCAGGGAATTTTAGGGAAGGCGCTCGCCTCATCGACCGTGCCGCTCGCGGATGCGATGGCCAGGATCAATCCTGCCCTGCGCATCCTGATGCTCGCCCGCGCGGCGCTGTCGATGTTCGGTTGGCTCAGCAGCGACATCCTCGGCAGTCCGCGCATGATGTTTGCGTTCGCGCGCGACGGCTTGCTGCCGCGCCTCCTCGGTCGCGTCCATGCGCAGAGTCGCGCACCGCACATTGCAATTCTTTGCTACGCCGGGATCGCCGCCGTTCTCGCCTTGAGCGGAACGTTTGTCGAACTCGCCGTACTGTCGACGCTGGCGAGCGCCGCGTATTACATCGCCGGCTGCGCGGGCTCCTGGAGGCTCGCGCGCCGCGGCGTCGCGCTCGCGGGCACGCCGCTCAATTTCCGCGGACTCACGGCGGCGGCGGCGATCGGCATCATCAGCATGCTCGCCCTCATCGCGCTCGCATCGCGCGCCGAGATCACCGGTCTCGCTGCGCTCATCGCGCTGGCTACGGTCATTTATCTCGTACAAACGCGCTTCGCGCTCGCCGCCCGCCAGGGCTGAACGCACCGTTTGGTTGGCGCCGGCCGACCTGTTATGATCGGTGCGCTCGTGGAGTCAGTCTGCTCGGAGAGAGTCCGGCTTGCGCCGGAACGCCGAAGGCGCAAGTACCGCCCGGAAACGCTCAGGCACACTAACGGCGGACTGCGGAGACGCGAGGGTTTCCATACGAGCTCTGGAGAGCGGTGGACGATTAGATCCGGTCCACCCACCGAAGGGGTGCGGCGCATTTTGGAGCGCCTGATCTCTCAGGTCACAGGACAGAGGGGCGGCGGATGTTTCTTTACCAAAGTGAAGAAGCATCCGCCGCCCTTTTTGTTTTGGAGGGCCCGTGGGACGTAGAACCGTTCTTTTCGACCTGCACCGCGCGCTCGGCGCGCGCATCGTGGACTTCGGCGGCTGGGACATGCCGCTGCAGTATGGTTCGCAAATCGTCGAGCACCATGCGGTGCGGCGCGCGGCCGGCGTTTTCGATGTCTCTCATATGTGCGTCATCGATCTTACGGGCGGGCGCGCGCGCGAACTCCTCGAACGAATCCTCGCGAACGACGTCGGCAAGCTTAAGGCGCCCGGCCAGATGCTCTATGGCTGCATGCTGAACGAGTCGGCCGGCATCATCGACGATCTCGTCGTCGGCTTCATCGCCGACTCCCGCTTTCGCATCGTCGTGAATGCGGGCACCCGCGACAAGGACCTCGGCTGGATCCGCCGCCATGCGCGAGGCTTTGGCGTCGCGGTCATCGAGCGCACCGACCTTGCGATACTCGCGATTCAAGGCCCGGAGGCGCGCGCCAAGACCGCGGCGCTGCTGTCCGGCGCCGATGCGGACGCGGCGCTCGCGCTGCGCCCGTTCCATGGATCCGAGATCGGCGGCTGGTTCGTCTCGCGCACCGGCTATACGGGCGAAGACGGCTTCGAAGTGATCGTGCCCGCGGTCGACGCGGAGCGCATCTGGCGTGAAGTGAGCGCGCTCGGCGTCCTGCCGTGCGGCCTCGGCGCGCGCGATACGCTGCGCCTCGAAGCAGGCATGAACCTCTACGGCAGCGACATGGATGAAACCACGCATCCGTTCGAATCGGGCCTCGGCTGGACGGTCGCCATGCAGCCCGCGGGGCGGCGCTTCATCGGCCGCGATGCGCTCGAGTCGGGCGGCGCCCTGCACCCGCCGCGGCGGCTCGTCGGGCTCGTGCTCGAGGAGCGCGGCGTCCTGCGCAGCCACCAGCGGGTCATCGTACCCGGTATCGGCGAAGGCGCCATAACGAGCGGAAGTTTCGCCCCGACGCTCGAGCGCTCGATCGCTTTGGCGCGCGTGCCGGCTTTGACCGGCGACACGGTGCAGGTTGAAATCCGCGGCAAGCTCCTCGGCGCCCGCGTCGTGAAACCGCCGTTCGTGCGGCTCGGCAAGCCGCTCGTACAATGAATATCACTCACAAGGAACCGGCCATGAGCAAGATTCCCACGGATCTCAATTACACCCGGGCGCACGAATGGCTGCGGACACTTGCGCACGGAATAGTCGAGTTCGGCATCACCGACCACGCGCAACATGCGCTCGGCGACCTCGTGTTCATCGAACTTCCGGAGGTGGGCCGCAAGCTCGAGGCGGGCGGCGCTTGCGCGGTCGTTGAGTCGGTCAAATCGGCCTCCGATGTGTATTCGCCGATCAGCGGTGAGGTCGTGGAGTGCAACGGCGCGCTGCTGGACGCCCCGGAGACCGTCAACCAGGACGCATATGGCGCCGGCTGGCTGATGCGCGTGCGGCTCGATCCCCGCGCAGGCGCCCCGGCCGATCTTATGTCCGCTGCCGATTACGAGAAATTCCTGGAGACGGAGGGCGAGTGATGGCTTTCATTCCCCATACCCCGGCCGAAACCCAAGAGATGCTCGCCGCGATCGGCGTGTCCCATATCGAAGATTTGTTCGATGAGATTCCCGCAAGCTTGCGCGCCGCTGCGCTCGACAGCGCACCGCAGGCGCTCAACGAAATGCAGATCGGACGCCTCATGCGCGAGCGCGCGCATGCGGACGGCGTACCGCTCTGTTTCATCGGCGCGGGCGCCTATGAACACCACATTCCGGCGGCGGTCTGGGCGATCGCGACGCGCGGCGAGTTCTACACCTCGTACACGCCCTATCAGGCGGAAGCGAGCCAGGGCACGCTGCAATTGATCTACGAATACCAGACGATGATCGCGAGGCTCACGGGGATGGAGGTCTCCAACGCCTCGCTCTACGACGGTGCGTCCGCGATGGCGGAGGCGGCTCTTATGGCGGTGCGCGCGAACCGCAAGTCGAGTTCGAAGCGCATGCTCGTGCCCGCGGCCGTGCATCCGCACTATCGCGACGTCGCCGCCACGATCACGGGCAACCAGGGGCTCCGATTCGAGGTATTGCCGTACGCCTTGGACACCGGCGCCGTTGCGGCGGACGCGCTCTCGCCGTACGCGACGGACGATGTCGCCGCACTCATCATTCAACAGCCGAATTTCTTCGGCCGGCTGGAGGATGTGGACGCGCTCACGGACTGGGCGCACGCACGCGGCATGCTCGTAATCGCGGTCGTGAATCCGACGTCGCTCGGGCTCATCAAGCCGCCGGGCGAATGGGGAACTCGCGGCGCGGACATCGCCGTCGGCGAAGGCCAGCCGCTCGGCGTGCCGCTCTCCTCGGGCGGACCGTACTTCGGCTTCATGACGACGCGCAAGGAGTACGTGCGGCAGATGCCCGGCCGAATCGTCGGCCGCACGCAAGATCTCAACGGCCTGGAAGGGTATACGCTCACGCTGCAGGCGCGCGAACAGCACATCCGGCGTGCGAAGGCGACCTCGAACATCTGTACGAACCAAGGACTCCTCGTGACCGCGGCGACGATCTATATATCGCTGATGGGCGCGGAAGGCCTGGAGCGCACCGCGATCGCCTCCCACGCGCGCACGGTACAACTGGTCGAGGGCCTTGCTAGGCTCGCCGGCGTGCGCCAGGCGTTTCGCGGTCCTTACTTCCACGAGGCCGTGCTCATCCTCGACCGGCCCGTCGCACCCGTGCTCGCGGCGCTCGCAGGCCAAGGCATCCTCGGCGGCTTCGACCTTGCCGGGCACTACCCTGAACTCGGCGATGCCCTGCTCGTCTGTGCAACCGAGACCAAGACCGGCGCCGACATCGAACGCTACCTCGCCGCGCTCGAGCGGCATCTGCGCGCGGC
>DAIDVO010000154.1 GCA_027456085.1 Steroidobacteraceae bacterium
GTTCCGGGCGGGCCCCACAGAATCATCGAATGCGGACGGCCGGCCTCCAGCGCACGGCGCAGCGGCGCGCCGGCGCCGACCAGGTGGGTCTGCCCCACGTATTCGTCGAGCGAGCGCGGGCGCAGCCGGTCGGCGAATACGTGGGGCAGACCCACCTGGTCGGCGCCGGCGCGCCGCTGCGCCGTGCGCTGGAGGCCGGCCGTCCGCATTCGATGATTCTGTGGGGCCCGCCCGGAACCGGCAAAACGACGCTCGCGCGCCTCGTCGCGAGCGCCGCACGCGCGGAATTCATCGCGCTTTCGGCGGTGCTCGCCGGCATCAAGGACATTCGCGCGGCGGTCGAACTTGCGCGCGGCCTGCGCGGAACACGCGACACGGTTCTATTCCTCGATGAGGTGCATCGATTCAACAAGGCCCAGCAGGACACTTTCTTGCCGTATGTCGAGGACGGCACGCTGATTTTCATCGGCGCGACGACCGAGAATCCGTCCTTCGAGGTCAACAACGCGCTCCTGTCGCGCGCACGCGTGTACCTGCTGAAATCGCTGGATTCGAGCGACTTGGGGTCCCTTCTCGAACGGGCGCTCGGCGATGCGGAGCGCGGCCTCGGCCGGCTGAATCTGCAGATGGAGCCCGCGGCGCGCGAGCTGCTGCTGGCCGCGGCCGACGGCGATGCCCGCCGGATGCTCAACCTGCTCGAGACGGCGGGCGATCTCGCACAGGTGCGGGACGGCGCCAGGCATATGGGCGTGGAGACGATGCGGTCCGTGATCGGCTCAACTACGCTGCGCTTCGACAAGGGCGGAGAGAATTTCTACGATCAGATCTCCGCGTTGCATAAATCGGTGCGCGGTAGCGATCCGGACGCGGCCTTGTATTGGCTGTGCCGCATGCTCGCGGGCGGCTGCGATCCGCTATATGTCGCGCGCCGCGCGCTGCGCATGGCGAGCGAGGACATCGGCAATGCGGATCCGCGCGCGTTGACGCTGGCGCTCGAGGCGTGCGCCGTATACGAACGCCTGGGAAGCCCCGAGGGGGAGCTCGCGATTGCGCAGGCGATCGTATTCATGGCGTGCGCGGCGAAGAGCAATGCGGTCTACACCGCGTATCAGGCGGCGACCGAAGATGCGCAGAGCTTCGGATCCCTGGAAGTGCCGCTGCATCTGCGCAATGCGCCGACCCGGCTCATGAAGGAGTTCGGCTACGGCAAAGGGTACCGGTACGCGCATGATGAACCCGAGGCGTATGCCGCCGGCGAACGCTATCTGCCCGACGCGCTGCCGCAGCGCCAGTATTACGTTCCGGCGCCGCGCGGCCTCGAGATCAAGATCGGCGAGGCGCTAAAGGCCCGCCGGGCCCGCGACCGGCAGCGATCGGACGAGAGCGGGGCGTGACGGCGCGCGTCCATCGCCTACAATGGCGGCCAGGACCTAGGCATTAAAGGAAGCGCTCGTGTTGGACCCCAAGCTATTGCGCAGCGATTTGCCCGGCGTGGCGGCCCAATTGGCGCGCCGCGGTTTCGTACTCGACATCGCCGGCATCGCGGCGATCGAGGAGAAGAGAAAGGCCGCGCAGATCGAAGCCGACCGGCTGCGTGCCGAGCGCAACGCGAACGCCAAGGCGGTCGGGGCGGCGCGGGCGAAGGGCGCCGACAGCGCGGCGCTGCTCGTGCACGGCGAGGCATTGGGCGCGCGATTGAAGGCCGTCGACGTCGAGCTCGAGAAGCTGCAGGCCATGATGTCGGACATACAGCTCGGCTTGCCGAATATTCTGCACGCAAGCGTGCCCGACGGCCGCGACGAGAGCGCGAACGTCGAGCTGCGCCGCTGGGGCGATCCGCGACAATTTGCTTTCCCCCCGTTGGATCACGTCGCGCTCGGCGAGCGCCGCGGCATGGATTTCGAAGCCGCCGGACGCATGTCCGGCGCCCGCTTCGTCGTCATGACGGGCGCGCTCGCCCGGCTGCACCGCGCGCTCGTGCATTTCATGCTCGATCTGCATACCGGTGAGCACGGCTACCGCGAAGCCTATGTGCCTTACCTCGTGCGCGCCGAGGCGCTCATAGGGACGGGACAATTGCCGAAGTTCGAGCAGGATCTGTTCTCGGTGCGCGGCGACCCGGGATTTTTCCTGATCGCCACCGCGGAGGTGCCGGTCACGAACCTGGTCCGCGACCAGATTCTGAACCCAGAGTCGCTGCCGCTGAAGTTCGCGGCGCACACGCCGTGCTTTCGCTCGGAGGCGGGCGCCGCGGGCAAGGATACCCGGGGCATGATCCGCCAGCACCAGTTCGAAAAGGTGGAACTCGTGCATATCGTACAGCCGGAGCGTTCGGGCGATGCGCTCGAGGAGCTGACGAGCCACGCCGAAGCCGTGCTCAAAGCGCTGGAATTGCCGTACCGCGTCGTGGCGCTATGCGCCGGGGACGTCAGCTTCAGCAGCGCGAAGACCTACGATCTCGAGGTCTGGCTACCGAGCCAGTCGCGCTATCGGGAAATATCCTCGTGCAGCAATTGCGAGGCATTTCAATCGCGGCGCATGCAGGCGCGCTGGCGCAATCCCGCGACCGGCAAGCCGGAGCTGGTTCACACCTTGAACGGATCCGGCGTCGCCGTGGGACGCGCGCTCGTCGCGATCCTCGAGAATTTCCAGGAAGCGGACGGCGGCGTCACGATACCGCAGGCTCTGCGGCCATATATGGGCGGGCTCGCGAAGATCTAGCTGCGGCTTCCCATCAGCAGGCGCAACACGTACCAGAACATCAGTGCGATCGACGCGAACAGCTGCATCGCGGCCGATACGTAACGGTCTTCCGGATATCGATGAATCACGTTCGAGGTGTCGTACAGCACCGCGGCGCCCGCAAAGCCGATCATCGCGACTGAAAACCACGTGCCGAGCTGAAAGCCGAAGATCGCGCCGCCGATCATCGCGACCAACGCGAGTATGCCGCCCCACATCAGGAGCGCGCGCAGGAAGGAGAAATCCTTGCGCGTACGGTGCGCGACGACCATCAGCCCGCCGGCGCCGAGCAAGGTCACCAAGGTCGCACTGTCGATCGTGCCCGGCGCTTTCGCATTGGCGATGTACAGGAGCGGGACGAAAATCAACGCTTCGGCGACGACGTAGACCGCGTAAGAGAAGTATTGCATGCCGAGCGAGGCACTGGACTGCGCGGTCCGCGTCGCGAGCCAGCCGGTCAGCATGAACGCGCCGAGAATCAGGAACCAGTTGAAGCCGAACATGAAGCGCGCGATCTGGCCCGCGAGGCCGGATTCGAACAGCGCAAGCTCGATCAGAACGAAACCGAGTATTCCGCCGACCACGTGGGCGTAGGTGCGCGAAATGAAGACGCTGCGGCTGTCCGCAGCCGCTCCGGGGAACGCCGCATTGTTTGCCGGGAAATTGTTCATGATCAAACGCTCCTGATTCCGGGGCTGATTACCCGGACATGTTAACACGCCGCGGTCCGCCTGCTCATTAGGGCCTGCGGCCGTGACATAATTGCGACTGCGGAATTAGAGCGGCGGACGCCGCAAAAGTTCGCTCATTCAGCTAAGGATTACGGCCATTCCAGCGATCTTCACCACGGCTCCGAAAAGCCTGTGCATCTTGAGGTTGTCGGCGATCGGCGATACCTGCCATGTCGTGCCGCTGATTCGGACGATTCAACGCGCCTGGCCCGAATGCCGCATCACCTGGATCGTCGGACGCGTGGAAGCGAAGCTTGTCGCGCTGATGCCGGAAATCGAGTTCCTGACGGTCGACAAGAGCAAGTTCCGGTCAGAGTTCTTGCGCTTGCGCCGCGTGCTCGCCGCACGGCGCTTCGACGCGCTATTGCACATTCAAGTCTCGCTTCGCGCGAGTTTGCTGAGCACGCTGGTGCGCGCGCCCGTAAAGCTGGGGTTCGATCGTGCGCGGGCGCGTGAACTGCAGTGGCTGTTTACGAACCGGCGAGTGTCGGCGCGAACCCGCGAGCATGTGCTCGACAGCTTTTTGGGGTTTGCCGAGTGCCTGGGCGCGTCGCCGCGCGTGATCGAGTGGAACCTGCCGCTGCCCGACGGGGCCGCCGACTATGCGCGCCGATTGATTCCGGACGCGCAGCCGACGCTGCTGATCAGCCCTTGTTCAAGCCATAGTTTGCGCAACTGGCGGCCGGCGTTCTATGCCGTGCTCGCCGACCACGCGGCCGAGCGTTGGGGCATGCGCGTGATACTTTGCGGCGGACCGTCGCGGATCGAGCGCGAGATCGGCGATTCGATCGGCCGCGCCGTGCGCCACCCGGTCGTCGATCAAATAGGCCGCGACACCTTGCCGCAGATGCTCGCTCTGCTTGCGCGGGCGGCGCTGCTGGTCGGGCCCGATGCGGGACCTGTACACATGGCGACCGCCGCCGGCACGCCGGTCATCGGGCTGTACGCCGCGACCAACCCGAAGCGCAGCGGCCCTTACTTGAGCGGCCGGTGGTGCATCGACCGCTACCCCGACGCGGTACGCAAGTTCCTCGGCAAGGAGCCCGAGGAGGTTCCATGGTGGACGAAGGTCGAGCGCCCGGGCGTCATGGAATTGATTCAACCGCAGGAAGTCATGCAGCGCCTCGATGACCTGATGCGGGAGCGCCGTGGAAGCGTCGCGGGCCAGGGCGGCTTCGGGTAAAATCATTCGAATTGGAGAGGTGGCAGAGCGGTTGAATGCACCGGTCTTGAAAACCGGCATCGGAGCGATCCGATCGTGAGTTCGAATCTCACCCTCTCCGCCAAAAACGGCGAATTCGACAACCCGGCGCATCGCCGGGTTCCGGACTGAAAATAGTGCCGACGGCTCAACTCGCCTTGCGCTTCCTCATGAAGACCACGCCGGCGAGGCCGAGACCGAGGAGACCAAGCGTGGCGGGTTCCGGCACCGACGTCGAACCGCCCGGATTGTTGGATGGGAGAAATGGATTGATGTTGCCGGCGGAGTCCGTGTAGTAAGCCCCAGGTGTCAGAATCTGTGCGTAGAAGTTCGCAGTGTCGGCGAAGTTGGCCACGGACATCGTGTTAGACACAAAATCCTGCAAGAAATTCGGATCGCTATAGCCGCAGGGCACACTGGTAAAGTTGCAGTACCCCGCCTTGGAGTCCGTTTCAATTACCAACTGCGCACTTACGGCATATGTCCGACCGTTATACAGTGTCGTGGTCAATTGGTTGCTTCCGGAGGTAACAGGTGGCGGCCCCCCATCGCACTGCGAAAGCGTGTCTCCCGTGAGAACCGGTCCGATGCCGGAGCCCTCGAGATTGAAAATCGCTTGATAGGAGGCATTCGACGTTAAGCCCGCCGGCGCACACCCCCACGAGGTCGACAGAGACCCGCTAACCGAACCGCCCAATTGAATCTGCACGGCGGCGTTAGCCGCAGCACCTGGATCGCGAATGGTCAAGGCGTCCTGCCATGACACATGGACTACGCCCGACCCCTCCATGTTATAGATGGGATTGATAATCGCTTGGCTGTTCGTTGTGAGGTACTGTGCCGGGCTGTCGCTTGCCAAAGCAGTCGCCGTGGCATGGAGCGAACCTCCGGTTGCGCTCGCCGCAACCGTGAAACTTGACCCGCCCTGGAAATTATAATTGTACGAGCCATCGCTGTTCGGTCCGAGGCCGACATTCAAAGTCGCTGTCTGGGTGTCGGTCAGCGTACATCCAGTCGCACTCGACGACTGCGAGTGCCCGGAATCCGTCACAATCGGCGGCCTGTAGTAGTTGTAGGCGTACCCATTGACGTAACTGCCGGTCTCCGTGCACGAGAACGTGCCCGCTTGCGCTACGTGCACTGTGGCGATCAGCGTCGCAATCAGCACAGCGGCGGTCCTTGCTTGCATGGCATCCTCCCCTCAGATAATTGTAATTGTGGCGCACGACCCAAATATCGCACGTGTGAACCGAAATGCATCATTCATACCGAATCACAAGAGGTTCCGTAAATCAATCAGTTGGCTGCTGCGAGTCCTGGCGGCGGGTCTCCAGTGTAAGGATTTCCGACATCTCATAATCACCGGCGGCGCTGGATCAGCGTGCGTATTTCGCGCAAGGAAGGCCGGCGATTCGTCGCCGCTCAAGCGGAACAGCCACGACCTCAGGGCTGACCGAATAAAAGTCCTCAGTGGTTCGAGGCTCCCGCTGACGGAGCGCGTTGATTTGCACGTGCGCAAAAGGTCGAGGAGACCTGGACCGCGAGTGTCCGACCCGCTGGGCCTCAAGCCAGATCGAAGGCAGGGGCCATCGAGCGCTGGGCGCTCGGCGACAGGCCTACTCGGGTGGCGAGTTCGGGCCAGCGACGAACCGTCGCGCGTATCTAGTCAGCAATGGAACGGGCCTCGTTCGCGCCCACCCGAAAGAGCGGCGCCACTTCGATCGCCAACGCAAGATCCTTCGCGTTGTCCTTCTCGCTAACGTTGAGCGTCAGGCTGTCGCTGTGGGACACGGGATTTACATCGAAGGCTGGCGCGAGCCGCCATCCGGCGCCGGGCTCGAGGAGGAACCCGTGGTTGCGAAGGTTATCGTCGCTGTTGGAGACGCACATGTTGAAGACGATGCGGCGCCAGAGCTGCGGCAGGTCCAGGTCCGTCCGCGCACCGTGGCGGATCAGCACTTCGGCGATCTCGAGGTAGCTTGCGCCCGCGGCAGCATCCGCGCCATCGGCGCGACCTGTCATCGTCATCGCGGACGCGAAGTGAATACGACCGCCGGAGGGCGTACGGTCAAACCGACGAACGAGGAAGGTGTGGTGATCGGAGCCGAAGTGCTCGATGCGCGCCGGCGGGACGTCGATGCCGCACGCAGCCGCCAGTGTGGCGACAACGACTTCCCAGGCGGCCACGTCATAGGTGTCGCGCATGCTCGGGAACTTCGCGATCCAGAGTGCGCCGGCCTGGTCGACGACGCTTGCCTTGGGACGTGCCCCGCCGAGCGAGCCGCCGGGTGCGACCAGCAGCCGCAGCCATTCGTCCACCCGAGCGTCGTCCCCGTCCGCTTCGAGAGCACGGCTCGCGTGCTCCAGTTCGCGCAGTCGAACGAGCGGCGGCGCGCCGTGTTCCGTGGTGGTATCGAGAAAGGGGCCTTCGTCGTCGAGACGAAACCGCAAGGCGCCCACCCGGTGGGTGTCATGGACGCCCAGCAGGTAGTCCGACTCGCGAAGCTTCACGGACTTGCCCACCAGACCGGCACGCCGTTTGCGCTCGAGTCGCCGGTCCATCAGGAGTCGGCCCCAGCGATCGGGCGATGAATCCAGGAACAGCCCGAAGTTCTGCACGCCGTCGGTCGGGTACTGCCGCCCGGCGTAGACACCGAGGTGCGGGTCGAACTGCAGTTCTCGCAGCTGGGGGTGCCCGAGCACTGCGTCCTCAAAGGAGAACTCGAACAACTCGCGGCCGCCGCCCCCGTAGGCGCGCAGCCAGCCGAGCTTGAGCGGCCCATCAAGGCCCGCCCAGTCAGCATAGACGGCGATCTCTTTGTTGGCTCCGGCCATGGGTCACTTCGCCGGATCGTTGGCGCGCAGAACGTCGAGTAGCGCGTCGGTGCTGATGCCGGTTGTCGTCGCAGGCGGCGGTTCGGGCGCGGTGGCGTCCGGCTGCGCGGGCGCGTCCACGGGCGCGCGCCGGCGCGCGCGGGTCCGAGTCGCGGTCTTGTCCTGGAGCGCGCGGCCCAAGGCATCGTCCGCGGCCAGCAGATCGAGACCACCTTCGAGCTGCAGCACCTGGAGCACGGCAGCATAGGCGCCAATCGTCACACCCGACGCACCGCGTTCGACCGCGGCGAGCGTCTTTCGCGCCATGCCGGCCCTTTCGGCGACATGTTGTGCAGACAACCGTCGCCGCAGGCGGGCGAGGCGCAGCCGTTCGCCCAGTTGAACCAGGCGGCGATCAGTAGCCGGGAGCAGCGGTGAGGTCGTTCGTGCCATAATGGGAAATATTGTACCCTTTATCGCAGTTAAAGGGCAATATAAGTATCTATATGGTTTTAAGCAAGGCGCCCAGGGCAGGCGGGTTTGTAGCTGCTCGAGGCCCACACCTCCGAATGGACGCAGGCAGCCGCTCGCATAAGTGGGCAGAGCAGGTGTTGGGGCGAGGCGCACAGTGTTCCGAGGGGCCGGCATGCCTGTAGCTTTGCAAAGCCGGGAAAACTCATCAAGGATAAAGCCGTAGGCGTTATAGGCAGTTCGTTTACATGTCAGAGAGTCCCACCCTCTCCGCCAAAAAAATAGTGCCCGCTGCGCGATGGCCAAAGAAGAACCC
>DAIDVO010000155.1 GCA_027456085.1 Steroidobacteraceae bacterium
CTACATGGGCTGCTCGACCTTCGCCAATCACACCGTGCTGCCGGAAATCGCTCTCGCCAAGGTCAGGCCCGACGCGCCATTCGAGACCATCTGCTACATCGGCTGCGGCGTCACCACCGGCGTCGGGGCGGTGATCTGGACCGCCAAGGTCTGGCCCGGCGCCAATGTCGCCGTGTTCGGTTTGGGCGGCATCGGCCTCAACGTGATTCAAGGGGCGCGCATGGCCGGCGCGAACAAGATCATCGGCGTGGACCTGAATCCGGGCCGCAAGGTGCTCGCCGAGAAATTCGGCATGACGCATTTCGTCAATCCGAAGGAGGTCGGCAAGGATCTCGTCCCACATCTGGTCGCGCTGACCGACGGCGGGGCGGATTACAGCTTTGAATGCGTCGGCAACGTGGACTTGATGCGCCAGGCGCTCGAATGCTGCCACCGCGGTTGGGGAGTCTCGGTCATCATCGGCGTCGCGGGCGCGGGCAAGGAGATCAGCACGCGTCCGTTCCAGCTCGTCACGGGACGCGTGTGGAAAGGCACCGCGTTCGGCGGCGTGCGCGGCCGTACGCAGGTGCCGAGCATCGTCGATTGGTACATGGACAAGAAAATCAACATCGACGATCTGATCACCCATACGATGCCGCTCTCCGACATCAACCGAGCGTTCGATTTGATGCACTCGGGCGAGTCCATCCGCAGCGTCGTGCTCTACTGACGCCCCCGGCGTAGCGACGATGTATTGACCGCCGCACGGTTCCGCGGCACACTGCGCACGCTTTGAGGTGCTCGCTGCGGTGATCGTTCTTGCCGCATCGAGTTAAACGGGAAGCCGGAATGGCCAAAAGCCTAAGCCGACGCTGCCCCCGCAACGGTATTTGAGTCAAGGCGAGTTGAAAGCCACTGTGCGATGTGCATGGGAAGGCGACTCGCCCGGGCGTTGCGCCCACTCATGAGCCCGTAGACCGGCCCCATCGCAGCGGTAGGTGTTGCGGCGGGCAGCATCGGTACGGATCGTCGATCCGTATCGTCTGTGATCCCCCAACCCCTTTTTAAAAATACATCGCGCACGGCGGGTGCGTAGAGGGGATCTGCGTGAAGACTTCATTGCGGCGCTGCGCCGCGCTCCTGATTCTTACCTTTTCGGCTTCGGCCTTCGCGAACGGCGGCGATTCCCTGGACCAAGTCGTGGTCACCGCCACGCGCACGCCCGAGGTCGAGGCTGACGTGCTGGCTTCGGTCACGGTGCTCGATCGGACCCGGATCGAAGCGCGCCAGGCGAGTTCGCTCCCGGAATTGCTGCGCGGGATCGCGGGCGTTGAAATCGCCAACAACGGCGGTTTGGGCAAGGTGAGTTCGATCTTCATGCGCGGCATGGAGTCCGGCCACGTTCTCGTGCTCGTCGACGGCGTGCCATTGAGTTCGGCGACGGTCGGCACCACGGCGATTCAATATCTTCCCGTCGAGGAGATCGATCACATCGAGATCGTGCGCGGGCCGCGGTCGAGCCTTTACGGGTCCGATGCACTCGCCGGCGTGATCCAAATATTCACGCGGCGAGGTTCAGGCCCGTTCGAGCCCGACGTCAGTCTGTCCGCCGGCAGCCACGGTCTCGCCCAGGTTTCGGCCGGCGGCGGCGGCGCCACGGGCCGGTTGTCCTACAGCGCCTCCGGCAGCTACCAAACGACGAACGGCTACGATTCGTGCGTAGGCGCGCCGTATATCTCAGCGGCCTCTCCGGGCGGCGGCTGTTACACGGTCGTGCCCTACGACGACCGCTATCGCAACGCCTCCTACGCGGCTCGGTTGGCGTACCGCCCGTCGGAAGATTCGGAACTGGACGCGCACATTCTTCGTGCGCAGGGCATGTCGGATTTTCACAGCGATTACCAGAACCGCGAGGAATTCGTTCAACAGAGCGCCGGAGTGGACGGCCATTTCTCGCCCGCCGCAGGATTGCGCTTGACGATGCGCTTGGGCCAGGCGCGCGACAACGCGCTCGACGAGGCCGTCGGCCTCGCGCTAAATCCGCAATATCCCGTCGGCCCCAGCACCTACCGGACGACGCGCAATACCGGGACCGCCCAAGCGGATTGGAAGATCGGCGCGCACGACACCTTGACGGCGGGCGGCGACTATCTGCGGGATCAAATCGACAGCGATACGCAATATCCGGTGAGGTCGCGGCGCAATACCGCGCTGTTCGGACAGTACGACGGTGAACACGGCGCGGAGCACGTCGTGGTGAGCGCACGCCGCGACCAGAACCAGCAATTCGGCGCAAAGACCACCGGCGGCGCCGCGTGGGGTTACCGCTTTGCGAACGCGGTTCGCTTCAGCGCTTCGTTCGGAACCGCGTTCAAGGCGCCGAGCTTCAACGAACTGTACTACCCGTACTACGGCAACCCCGGATTGAAGCCGGAAAGCTCGCGCACCGCCGAAATCGGACTGGATCACGGCGACGCAGGCGATCGTTGGTCGCTGCACGCGTATGAAACGCAGATCGCCGATCTCATCGCCACGAACGCGAATTTCACGGCCGACAACATCGAGCGCGCACGTATTCGCGGCCTGGAGGCGGAAGTGGCCGGCGGAATGCGGCAGTGGAGCTGGGACGTCACCGCCGACTGGCTCGATCCGCGCAACGAGTCGAACGACCCCAATCGCGGAAAATTGCTGCAGCGGCGTGCGCGCGCGAGCGGCCGCGCACGGCTCGCGCGCCAATTCACGGGACTGCGCGTTGCCGCGCAAGTGAATGTTTCCGGCCCGGCCTGGGACGATTTGCCGAACACCCAAAGGCTCGGCGGCTATGCGACGCTCGACCTGCTCGCGGCGTGGCAGCTGCGCCGGGGCCTGTATCTGGAAGGGAAGCTCGCGAATCTCGCCGGTAAGCGCTACCAGACCGCGCTCTATTACCCGCAGGATGGGCGCAATTACCTGTTGACTCTCAGCTACCGGCCGCGGCCCTCGCATTGATGCGGCCTGCTGCCGAACTCCGGCTCCGGCCAAAGTAAGGCGCCGAGATTATCGCAGGCGTCGATCAGGGCGGCGGCCGCTTCGCGCGTGCCGCCGCCGGAGCGCAGGTCGCGCGTCAACATCCGCGAGAGCGCCGCTCGGCGCGCCCGCGCGGAAGGCTCGCTGTCGAAGAGTGCGGGGAACAGCGCCAGCGCTTCGACGAATTGGTGCATGCCTGCCGCCGAGGCGGCCGCGCCGGGCGGCGCCGTCAGCAGCAGCGTGAGCCAGGTCACGCAGCGCTTCGCGAGTCCTGCGCGCGAAACGCCCAAGCCCGCGCGCCGGCCCGCCTGGGCCTCGGCGAGCGTGTCCGTGAGATCGAGATAGCGCTCGACCGAGGACTCGTCCGCCGCCATCGCGGGGCTTCCATCCTCGCGCACGGCACTCAGCAAGTCGGCGAGCAACTGCGACAGGGACTCGGCCAGCAAGAGCCGCGATTGTTCCGCGTCGGGATGCGCCAATTGACCCCAAGGCAAGGGCTCGCCAAAGCGTGGTGCGTTGGGCGGTCTGGACATGCGCTAAAGTGTAGCCGGTCCGCCGCATCACGCAACCGCCGACGGGACATAAAACGGATGCTTGCCCGGCTACCCGCCCCTTAAGTACGATCCATCGTGGCGAAACAGCGACAAAATGGCCCGGCGCAAGGCCGGGCCGCGGCGAGTGCGCCGCGGCTCAACATCGGCTTGTGCAACGTGAGCCTGCGGCGCGGCGGGCGCTGGGTGCTCAGCGGCCTGTCGCTGCGGCTTGAATGCGGCCGGCGCTATGCACTTGTCGGCGACAACGGCGCCGGCAAGACGCAGCTTTTGAAGCTCCTGGCGGCGGACGTTTGGCCGACGCCGACCGAACGCGGCGTGCGCGTCTACGATGTCGGCGGCATCGCCGTCGAAATCGCCGAGGCAAAGCGGCGCATCGCGTACATCGGCGCCGAGCGGCAGGACAAGTACGCGCGCTACGGCTGGAACTTGAGCGTACGCGACCTCGTGACCACCGGGTTGCACCATACCGACCTGCTGCTCGGCGAGGCGTCGCCGGACGAGCGCGAACGCGTGCAACGGACGCTGCGCGCATGCGGTCTTGCGCGTTTGGCCGCCCGTCCGTTCGCATCCTTGTCCTACGGCCAGAAGCGCCTTGCGCTGCTCGCGCGCGCATTGGCGGCGGAGCCGGACTGGTTGTTGCTCGACGAGTTCTATAACGGTTTGGACGCGCGTCTGCGCAAACGGCTCGACCGCATACTCGACGCCGCGCGCCGGCGCGGCCAATCGTGGATCGCCGCCGCCCACCGGGCGCTCGACGTGCCGCGGGGCACGAATCAAATACTGAAGCTCCGCCGCGGCAGGCTGATCGCGGCGGGTGCGTGGAGCGGCGGCGCGCCCGCGGCGCACACCGCGCCTGCAATGCCCGGCGCGCGTGCCGCGCGCGGCGCGGCCCCTGCCGGCGACGCCGCGATCCTGGTGCGGCTGCGCGGCGTCGATCTCTACGTCGATTACCGGCGCGTGCTGCGCGATGTGAATTGGGAGCTGCGGCAAGGCGAACACTGGGCCGTGGTTGGCGCGAACGGCGCGGGGAAATCGAGCTTCCTCAAGCTCCTGTACGGCGATCTGTCGCCGGCGCTCGGCGGACTCATTATGCGCAACGGTCTCGCCCCAGGCGCCGGAATCGACCAGTGGAAGCGCGGCATCGGCTACGTGTCGCCCGAGCTGCAGGCGGACTATGATGCCGACGTCAGCGTGGCGGATTTGGTCGCAAGCGGCATGTACGCGAGCATCGGCCTGTCGGACCCGCCGACGCGACAGGACCGCAGCGCGGCGCGCCGCCTGCTCGAGCGCTTCGGGCTCTCGTCCGCGGCGCGGCGCCGCCCGCGGGAATTGTCGTATGGCCAGCTGCGCCGAGCGCTGATCGCGCGAGCCCTGGCCGCGAATCCACGGATACTGCTGCTCGACGAGCCGCTCACGGGACTCGATCCCACACAGCGCGCGGCGATCAAGCGCCGCCTCGAACACTTGATGGCCGCGGCGGTCACGCTGGTCGTCGCCGCACATCATCTCGAGGATCTGCCGAGCGGGATCACGCACGTCTTGCGCTTGACGAATCGGCGCGCCGAGGTGCTGGCCGCGCGGTTTCGGAGTTGAGTCGGGCGCGCGCTTGCGCCGCGCGTGCGGTGCGGGCGGCGGCTCACGTACAATCCTTGCGCGGCACGACGGCGCGGGCGGTTCGCGGAGATCCTCGAGTGCAATTCATCGTTCTATCGATTCTGGTCCAGGTCGCGTTGATCGCGCACGTGTTCAAGACCGGGCGCAACGCGCTCTGGGTCGTCGCGATCGCCTTGTTGCCGGTGGCCGGCTCGCTCGCCTATGTCGCGGTGGAAATACTGCCGGAATATTTTCGGGGCGGCGCCGGCAGGCGCGCCAACGCGGGTCTTCGGCGCCTCCTCGATCCCGACCGCGACTTGCGCCGCGCGCGCACCGAAGTCGAGGTTTCCGGCAATGTCGACGCCCGCCGGCGTCTCGCGGAGGAGTTGATCCGGCGCGGCCAATACGAGCGCGCGATCGAGGTGTGCCGCGGCGGGCTCGCGGGAGTATTCGAGCATGATCCGACTCTGCTCCTCGAACTCGCGCGCGCCCTGTTCGCGAAACAGGATTTTTCGGCCGCGCGCGCGAGCCTCGAGGACCTCGCGCGGCATAATCCGGAATTCAAATCGACAGAGGGCAGGCTGCTGTACGCGCGCACGTTGGAGGCGGACGCCGCACTCGACCGGGCCGAGCGCGAATCCGCGTCGATCGCGCCGGTATACCCGGGCGCCGAGGCGCGGCTGCGCTACGGACTTCTGTTGAAGCGCGTCGGCAAGCTCGACGAGGCTAACCGGGTGTTCAGGGAGATGGCCGAGAGCGCGCGGCTGGCTCCATCGCATTATCGCCGCGCACAAGCCGAGTGGCTCGAGCGCGCGCGCCGGGAACTGGGCTAGCGCAAGCCGGCTTTGCACGCTAATCTCGGCGTTCCCAGCCGTATCCCAACCGCATAGGAGATAAGCCATGACCGATTTACACCGCGCCGCCCGCTACGCGTGGGTTGCCGCCGCGGCCGTCGTGCTCGCGGCCTGCGCGAACAAGATGGAACCCGCCCGGAACGCGATCGCCCAAATCGACTCGACCGTGACCGCGGCCTCCGCGGATGCCGCGAAATACGTTCCCGATCAATTGAAGGACGTGCAGGGAAAATTGGCCGATCTGAAGACCTCCTTCGACAAAAAAGACTATGTGACCGTGATCACGGGCGCGCCGGCCGTGCTGGCCTCGGCCCAAGGGCTCGCCGCGGCGGCTGCCGCGAAGAAGGACGAAATCACGCAGGCGCTGAACGGCGACTGGTCGAACCTGTCCGGCTCGCTGCCGGCCGGCGTGCAGAAGATTCAAGAGCGCATCACCATGCTCGGCAAGAACCGCCGCATGGCGCGCGGCATCGATCTTGCGGCGGCGAAGGCGGGACTCGCCGACGCGACCTCGCTGTGGTCGAAGGCGCAAGCCGCATTTGCGGCCGGCAATCTCGAGGAAGCGGTCGGCGCGGCCAAGGACGTGAAGTCCAAGGTCGACGGCGTTGCCGAGACGCTCAAGATGAAATTACCCGAGGCCGCCCCCGCCGCGGCCGATTGACGGCGTGATCGGCGCCCTGGCTCATCGGCCCTCGGACCTTCGAGCGCCTATGAAGCCAGGCGCCCCTCGCTGACGATCACCGCATTGCCGCCGATGCGTACCGCGGCCAGCCCGCCCGCGTCGAGATCCCGCGCGACGCTGACTCGTCCGGGACGGCGCATCTGTACGCCCTGGCGCCCGATGAAGCCGGGCGTCGGCGCGCCGATCAAGCCGGCATCGAACAAGTAGGCGGCGAGCATCGCATGGGCGTTGCCGCTGACCGGGTCCTCCGGTATGCCGAGCGCGGGACAGAACATGCGCGACATGGTCTACGCGCCGCGCGCGTCGCGCGCGAACGCGAACACGAAAAAGCCCTCCGCGCCCAATTCCTTGCCGAGCGCCAGCAGCGTGTCCGCATGCGGCGTCAAGTCCTCGAGCGCGTGGCGGGCGTCAACCGGTATCAACAGGCGCGCGCCGCCTTTGCGCGCGATGCGCGCCGGCAAGGTTTCGTGCAGTTTCGCCCCCGCCAGGCCGAGCGCCTCGGCGACGCGCAGCGTCGTCTTGAGCGGCAGCGGACGATCGAGTTCCGGCGGCGATTGCAGAAACTCGATGAACGAGAGCGAGTCGGCGGCCGGCGCGCCTGAATCCGCGGCCTGGGTCTCGCGCATCGCGGTCACCCCGAGGATTCCGGTTCCCGAGCGCTGGCGGCAGGCGCCTAGGCCGCGCATCCCGCACGCGAGCAGCACCGCATGCACGGCTATGGTTGCGTGGCCTACGAACGGCGCTTCCTTGCGCGCGTTGAAGAAGCGGACCGCGAAATCATGATCGGCTCCGGTCGGCGGTAGAACGAAAGCGACTTCCGCCTGCGAGAATTCGCGCGCGATGCCCTGCAGCACGTCGTCCTCGAGGCGCTCCGCGTCGAGGACGACGGTCGCCGGGTTTCCGGTGAAGCGGCGGCGCGTGAAAGTGTCGACCTGAAAAATGCGCATATCCTAAGTTTTGCATGCAATCGGTCCAGCCGCTACACTGTCGCTTGCCTTGGGGTGGCGTTTGCAACGCCTGAGACGCAGGACGGCGATTCGTCGACCGATCTTGCGAACCCGTTGAACCTGATCCGGTTAATGCCGGCGTAGGGAGTAGGTATCTAACTTATGCGTGCCGCAGTTGAAATCAGCATGTACCCGCTCGCCGGGGATTACATTCCGCGCATTCTCGCGTTCATCGAGCGCCTGAACCGCCGCGGCGAGTTCACCGTCTCGACCAACGACCTGAGTACGCAGATCTGGGGGGACCTCGGGCGGATCATGAGCGTGCTCGCCGAAGAGATGGCGAGGTCATCACTCGATTCGCCGCAGGTCGTCTATGTCATGAAGGTATTGCCCGGAATCAGCGCGCCCTCCGGCGCCGCCGCGACGTGATCGATGCGCTCGCCGGCGAGATCGCCGGCGGGTGGCGCTCCTCGAGTTGGATCGAGATCGCCGCCGCGCTGCTCGCCGTGCTGTACCTGCTGCTCGCGATCGCACAACGCCGCAGCTGCTGGGTCGCGGCTTTCATCAGCTCCTGTTTATACATCGCGGTGATGTTCCGGGCGCGCCTGTACATGGAGTCGGTGCTCAACGGCTTCTACGCAGCCATCGCGGCATATGGATACTGGCAATGGTCGCGAAAGTCGTCGGAAGCGGGGCGAGGCGTGCACCGCTGGCCGCTCAAGCGGCATGCGCTGGGCCTAGCCGCCGTGTTCGCGCTGTCCGCGTGCAGCTCGTTTTTCTTGCGCCGCTATACGCCGGCCGCGTGGCCGTTCGTCGATTCGACGGTGACCTGGTCGAGCGCGTTCGCGACCTACCTGGTCGCGCTCAAAGTCTACGAGAATTGGCATTGGTGGCTCGTCATCGATTCGGTGGCGCTGTTCGTCTATTACCGGCGCGGCCTGTATCCGACGATGCTGCTGTTCGCGCTGTATCTGGTCATGATCGGGTTCGGAATCCGGGAATGGCGGCGAAGTCTGCCCGCCGCGGCGCATGCGGATGCTCGAGCCTGAGAGCCTCGCGCTACGGCGCGTGCCGGGGCGCGGGCGGCCGCGCGTCCGCCGGGGCGGCGCCGGTCTCGGCAGCGAGACTTATCACGTCGAGCGCGACGGTCAGGCGTTTTCCATGCGCATCGCGTCGCGCGAATCCGCCCATTGCGCGTTCGACGCACACTGGGAACGCCGGGTGCGCGAACTCGCGGGCGCCGCCGGCCTCGCCCCCGATGTCCTGTACGCGGATCCGGCGCAGGGCGTCATGATCGCGCGCTGGGTCGAGGGCCGGCCGTGGACGGCGGCTGAAGCGCGCGAGCCGGTCCGCGTCGCGCGGCTCGCGCAATTGCTCCGGCGCATTCACGCGCTGCCGCCGCCGCGGCCCGAGCGCAAAGTCGGTCCGGCCGAATGGATCGCGCGCTATGAGGACTTGCATCGCGGCGCGCGCCGCGTGGCGGCCGACTTCAACGCACTGCGCAGTGCGGCGATGCGCCGGCTCGAGGAGTTCGCGCGCCTGCCCGGCGCCGCGGCGGTCCTCTGCCATAGCGATCTTCATCCGCTGAACGTCGTCGAGACCCCGTCGGCGCTCGTCGTTCTCGACTGGGAATACGCGCACGTCACCGATGCGTTCTGGGATTTGGCGGGATGGACCTGCGTCAACGATTTCGACGCGGATCTCAGCGGCGATCTTCTGCGGGCGTATCTCGGCAGGCCGCCGCTGCCTTCCGAGCGGGCGCGCTTCGGGCTCCTCAAGTGGCTGTACGATTACATCTGCCTGATCTGGAGCGAGGTTTACCTCAGCCGGCATGCGGACGCGGACGGCGCCGCCGAGTTCGCCCGCGCGCACCTCCTGGCGTCGCGCTTGCAAGCGGAATTGGGTGGTTCCTCGGTGCAAGTTCCGGCAGACTAGCGCGGGTTGCGGCGAGCCCGCAAATCGGATCATTGCAACGGAGATTAGAGAATGGCGCGGATAACGGTTGTCGACCGTGACGGCAAGGAACACGTGGTCGAGGCGAAGCCGGGTTTGAAATTGATGGAGATCCTGCGGGAACTCGACTACGGCGTGGCCGCGATTTGCGGCGGGCTTTGTTCCTGCGCGACGTGTCACGTGTTCGTCGACGAGGCCTGGGCCGCGCGTCTGCCGAAGAAGCAGAGCGACGAACAGGATTTGCTCACGGAATTGTCCGACTACCGGCCCGCGACCTCGCGCTTGTCATGCCAGGTGGATTTCACCGAGGCGCTGGACGGCTTGAAAATCGCGATCGCCCCGGATACCTGAGGGGCGCTAGGCGCGGCTCGCTTCCTTTTCGCCCTGTTTGCGCACGGCTTCCTGCGCCGCGGCGATCGCCGCGGGATCGCCGAGAAAGCGGCGGCCGGCCGATTCCATGCCGCGCGTGAATTCGTACAGCATCGGCACGCCGGTCGGGATGTTGAATTCGACGATGTCCTTCTCCGACATCTTGTCGAGCATCTTCACGAGGGCGCGCAGCGAGTTGCCATGCGCGACGACGAGAACGTTCTTGCCGGTTTCGAGCTCTGGAGCGATGCGCGATTGCCAATCCGGCAGCACGCGCGCAAGTGTGTCCTTCAGCGACTCCGAGGCCGGCAGCGATCCGGGGTCGACGTCCGCGTACCTCGGATCGAAGCGCGGATGCCGTGGATCGTCTTGCGCGAGCGGAGGCGGCGGCACGTCGTAACTCCGCCGCCAGATCTTGACTTGCGCTGCGCCGTGCATGGCGGCGGTTTGCGCCTTGTCGAGTCCCTGCAGCGCTCCGTAGTGGCGCTCGTTCAGGCGCCAACTGCGCTCGACCGGGATCCACATGCGGTCGGTCGTGTCGAGAATTATCCACAGCGTACGGATCGCGCGCTTGAGCACCGAGGTAAAGGCGATGTGCGGTTCGATCTTCTCCGCGAGCAGTTCGCGGCCGGCCTGTGCGGCTTCGTCACGGCCCTTTTCGCTCAAATCGACGTCGACCCACCCGGTGAACAGATTTTCGACGTTCCAGATGCTTTGTCCGTGGCGGACCAGAATCAATTTTCCGGGCACGATGGATTCCTCTCGAGAAAATGAAGTACGCGGCACGCTCCGAGTTCAGTCTTCGGCGAGCCGTCTGACCGATTGCAGCGCGACCGACAGGGTCGCGAAATCGGCCGCGGCGCTGGTGCGCAAATCGACGATCAGGCCCTTCAGGTAATCGATCTCCACGCGGTGGCCGGACATCCAGGCGTCGACGCGCGCCGCCGGGGCGGCCCCGGCGCACGCGAGCGCCGCGGTCGTGATCTTGCTCTGCAGAGCGTATAGATTGTCCCGCAGCGTGCTGCGCGCGACCGCATGCCAGCGTCCGTCGGCGGCGAGGGACTCGATCTGTTCCTTGACCCACGCGATGCCGATGCGTTCGCCGACATCGAAATACGCGCGGGCGGCGAAATCTATCGGTATCCGGCTCTCCACCGATACGTCGACCAGATCGAGGGCGCCGTGCAGCGCCTCGAGCGCGGCGATCCGTGCGGCGAGATCCTCCGGCACGCGGTCGCCGATCAGGCGTGTGCAGGCCGCGTCGTAGCGCGCGCGCTCGCCGGCGCCGAGCACGGCGCCGAGTTCGCTTATAAAGCGCGACGTGCCCGCGGCATAGCGGCGCACCGCACGCTCGATGTCGAGGTCGCCGCGCTTGTGCGTCAGCAGCCAATAGCTCATGTGCCGCAACAGGCGCGTCGTCTGCTCGATCGCGGCGCATTGCACGGACGCCGCTACCCGGTTGTCGAGGGACTCGATCTGGGTCCAGATCTCGCGCACCCGGAACACCTCGCGCGCGATCGTGTAGGCGCGTGCGATCGCGGCCGGATCGGCGCCGGTATCCTCGAGCGCGCGCACCGGGAAGACCGGGCCCATCCGGTTGATCAGGCTGTTCGTGACCGCGGTGGCGATGATCTCGCGCCGCAGGCGGTGCTTCCGGATTCGGGCCGCAAAGCGCCGGCGCACCGGCGCCGGGAAATAATTCTGCAGCTCGGCCGACAAATAATCGTCCTCCGGCACGTCCGAGTTGATCAGAGCCCTGCTCAGCCATATTTTTCCGTAGCTCAACGCGATCGCGAGCTCGGGGCGTGCCAGGCCTTCGCCGGCCTTGCGTCGTTCGGCGATCTCCTCATCGCTCGGCAGGAATTCGAGCGTGCGGTTCAGGTCGCCGGAGCGCTGCAGTTCGCGCAGCAGGTACGCGCTCTCGCTGAGGCGGATCTTCGACTGCCATTCGAGCACGCTGATCGCCTGGCTCTGCAGGTAATTGTTGCGCAGAACGAGCCCGGCGACGTCGTCCGTCATCCGCACGAGCAGGTGGTTGCGCGCGGCGCGCGTGATCTCGCGGGCGCGCACGGCGCCGTTCAGGACGATCTTCAAGTTCACCTCGACGTCCGAGCAGTTGACCCCGGCGGAGTTGTCGATGAAGTCCGTATTCAGGCGACCGCCGCGGCGCGCGTATTCCACACGTCCGAGCTGCGAGAATCCGAGATTTCCGCCTTCGCCGGCGACCTTGCAGCGCAGCTCGCAGGCATCGACGCGCACCGCGTCGTTGGCGCGGTCGCCGACGGCGACGTGGCTCTCGGCGCTCGCCTTGACGTACGTGCCTATGCCGCCGTTCCAAAGAAGATCGACGTCCAATTTGAGGACCGCCTTGATCGTCTCGTTCGGTGTCGCCTGCGCGGGCAGCCCGAGCAGCGCTTGCGCTTCGCGCGACAGGCTCAAGCTCTTCGCCGCGCGCGCATGGACTGCGCCGCCTTTGGAGAGAAGCTCGCGCGAATAATCCTCCCAGCTCGAGCGCGGCAATTTGAACAGGCGGGTGCGTTCGCGCAGGGAACTCGCCGCATCCGGGCTTGGATCGATGAAGATGTGCTGGTGGTTGAACGCCGCGACGAGCCGGATGTGCGGGGATTGCAGCATGCCGTTGCCGAATACGTCGCCGGCCATGTCGCCGATACCGACGACGGTGAAATCCTGGCGTTGGATGTTGATCGACAGCTCGCGGAAATGGCGCTTGACGCACTCCCAGGCGCCGCGCGCGGTGATCGCCATTTTCTTGTGGTCATAGCCGACCGAGCCGCCCGAGGCGAACGCGTCGCCGAGCCAGAATCCGTATTCCTCCGAAATCTCATTGGCGATATCCGAAAAAGTGGCCGTGCCCTTGTCGGCCGCGACGACGAGGTACGGGTCGTCGCCGTCGTGGCGGACCGTCAGCGCCGGCGGCACGATCTGCTCGCCCACGATGTTGTCGGTCAAGTCGAGCAGTCCCCGGATCAGGGTCCGATAGCAGGTGATGACCTCGGCTTGCTGGGCTTCGCGACCGGCAGCCGGCAGCCGCCGGCAGACGAAGCCGCCTTTCGCGCCGACCGGCACGATCACGGTGTTCTTCACGTTCTGCGCCTTCATCAGCCCGAGCACCTCGACGCGGAAGTCCTCGAACCGGTCCGACCAGCGGATGCCGCCGCGCGCGACCCGCCCCATTCGCAGGTGCACGCCCTCCATGCGCGGAGAAAACACGAAAATCTCGCACAGCGGCTTCGGCAGCGGCAATTCGCGCAGCCTCTGGCTTTCGATCTTGAACGACAGGTATTCCTTCTCCCGCCCCGACGCCAGGACCTGATAGGCGTTGGTGCGCACCGTCGCCGCGAGCGCGCTCCACAGCGAGCGCAGTATGCGGTCCTCGTCGGAGCGTCGGACTTCATCGAGCGCCACGCCGAGCGCGGCGGTCAGACGCGCAAGCTGCGCGCGCCGCGACCCCGCCGACAGCCGCGGCTCGAAGCGCGCGACGAATAAATCGGCGAGCAGGCGCGCTGCGCGCGCGTTCTCGACCAGGACCTGCGCGATGTAGCCCTGGCTGTACGGCAGTCCGGTTTGCAGCAGGAAGCGGCAATAGGCGCGGATCACGTTGACGATGCGCCAAGGCACGCCGGCATGCAGCGTCAGCCGGTTCAGGCCGTCGCTATCCATCTTGCCGGACCAGACCGCGACGAACGCGCTCTTGATGTTTCCCGCGAGGGTCTCGAATTTGGATTGGACGGCGGCCGGAATCTCCAATTCCAGATCTTGTATCCAGCCGCGCTGGTCCTTTGAATATTCGAGTTCGTAGGGACGTTCGGCAATGACGCGCAGACCCATGTTCTCGAGCATCGGCACGAGGTCCGAGACCGGAATCGCGTCGCGATGCCGGTAAATTTTCAGGTATACGCGCTCCCTGCGCTTCGGGTCGGCGCGGTAGATCTCCAATTCCAGGCGCGCCGGATCCCTCTCCAGGGCTTCGAGAAACGATACGTCGAGCGCCGCCGCGTCGCCGCCGAAATCCTCGGTGTAGGCCGCCGGGAATGCCGGCGCGTATCTTTCGTAGAGCCGCAGCGCGTACGCCTCGTCGAAGCGCGCGAGTAGCGCCGTCTTGAATCCGTCCGACCAGGACCGCACCGCGGCCTCGACGCGCCGCTCGAGGTCGTCGGGCTGCATGCGCTTGGCGTCGAGCGGCAGGGTGCGCGCGACGATGTGAATGCGCGCCAGGTTCGATTGCGCGATCTGTACCTGGGACTCCAGATTGAACGCGCCGAATGCGTCGCGCACCACGGCCTCGATGCGCTGGCGAACCTGCGTATTGTATTTTTCGCGCGGCACGAAAATCAGGCAGGAATAAAACCTTCGAAACGGATCCCGGCGCAGCAGGAGACGTACGCGCGGGCGCTCCTGCAGGCCGAATATCCCGGCGACGATGCGTACCAGTTCGGCGACGTTGGCCTGAAACAACTCCTCGCGCGGAAAGGACTCGAGGATGTGCTGCAGCGCCTTGCCGTCATGGCTGTCGGGCGCGAGCGCGAAATGCTTGACGACGCGCTCCACCTTGTGGCGCAGCAAGGGGATTTCGCGGGGATTGGTGTTGTACGCGGCGGACGTCCACAGGCCGAGAAATCGACGCTCACCGATCAGCCGGCCGGTTTGATCGAACTGTTTGATGCCGACATAGTCGAGAAATCCGGAGCGATGCACCGTGGACTGGGTGTTCGACTTGGTGACCAAGGCCAGTTCGCGCGCGCGGACCTGGCGGCGTATGTCGCTCGGCAGCGCCGCAGCGCTGCGCTCGGGCCGCCGGGGGCCGCGGCGCAGGATGCCGAGCCCGCGCGCCTCGATGGGCTCGAGGGACTCCTTGCCGGCGGCGCCGCGCAGCCGGTATTCGCGATAGCCGAGAAACGTGAAATGCCGGTTTACCATCCATTCGAGCAGTTCGCGCGTTTCGCTCGCGTCGCGCGGATCCGAGCGGGCATGCTCGATGAGCAGATCGTCCGCAGCCTTGCGCGCCGCGGTCTGCATTTTCTGCCAGTCCGCGCAGGCGGCGCGAACGTCGTGCAGACTCCGCTCGATTTCCTGCGCGAGCGCCGTGAGCGCCGCCGCGTCGACGATGCGGTCGATCTCGGCGTGTTGA
Organism: Steroidobacteraceae bacterium; assembly: GCA_027456085.1. Lineage (GTDB taxonomy): Bacteria > Pseudomonadota > Gammaproteobacteria > Steroidobacterales > Steroidobacteraceae > Bog-1198. Next base: position 15,087 of record DAIDVO010000155.1, read on the forward strand.
AAGGATTCGAGCCGCTCGGGGCGAGCGCCGGCGGTTTCGCCGCGCGGCCGCAGCGAGCGCAGCGCGCCCTTGGCGTCGCGCGCGACCGCGAACACCGGATGCGCGAGGAAGTGCAGCGTGAGCCCGCGCCGCTGGAACGAAAGGCCGATCGAATCGACCAGGAACGGCATGTCGTCGCCGACCATCTCAACGATCGTGTGGGGCGAGAGGTAGCCGTGCTCGCGCACGGTCGGGTTGAACACGCGCACCGCGCAGCGCCCACGACGTCGCACGCGCGCTAACCTCAGGTGCGCCAGCGCGCTCGCGGCGAGCTCCGCC
>DAIDVO010000156.1 GCA_027456085.1 Steroidobacteraceae bacterium
GCTGCGGGCGCATCCGCCGCTGCGGGGCCGACGAACACGGTAGGCAGACCGCCGGCGGCGATCTGCGCGGCGGCCGCGAGAAACCGCTCGGTCGCATCGGCCGCTCCCGGGTGTCCCGTGCCGCCGCCCGGCACGACGAGGACCAGGGCGCCCTCGCCGGCGCCGATCCGCGCGAGCAAGGCGCGGCGGCGCGCCGCATCCGGCGCCGGCAGCACGACATCCAGATGGCGCAGCGTCGGTGCACACGACAAGCGCCTCTTGGCGCTCTCCCAAAGACTCGGACGCGGCGACAAAGCCTGCGGGTAGGCGACCCAGTGCTCGTCGATCAAGCGCATCCAGCGAAGCCTCAGCGCCTTTTTCCATTGGCGGCGGCGCGCGCTGATGTAGACGACCGCGGCGCCGGCGGCACGCGCGGCGCGCAGCTGCGCGGTGCGTCCGGCGTTGTCGAAAATCACGACGTCCGGCCGAAAGTCGGCGATCAGCGAGCGCACCGCGTCGGTATGAAACGTCGGCGAGGACGGCAGCAGCGTGGCCGCAAACGGGGTGTCCGCCGCATACGGCGCTTCGCGGCTCAGCACGAAGTGAATCGCGGCATCGGGCCAGCGCGCGGACGCGGCGCGCGCAAGCGCGAGCGCGCGCGCGTACTCGCCCATCCCATAGGCTCCGGAGACCGGCACGAACAGAAGCCGCGGCGGCATCGGTTCAGGCAAAGGCGCTGAACCAGCGGTCCAACACGAGAATCTGCCATGCGCGCCGAAACTCGCTCGTCACCGGACGCCGCAATACGCCGCGCGCCATCAGCCGAGCGACGGCCTCTTCGAGCAGCCGGGGTTGGGATTTTATCCAGGCGCGCACCGGCAGGCCGAACCCGGACTTCGGGTGGTTCAAGTGCCCCTGCGGCAGGCGCGGCTCCATCAAGCGGCGCACGAGGAGCTTGCCGCGGCGCGCGCCGCGATCGACCAGCAGTTGCGGGTCGACGCTCAGCATGAACTCCACCAGGCGATGGTCCAATAGCGGCGGGCGCACTTCGAGCGAATGCGCCATGCTCGTCCGATCGACCTTGGTCAGCAGCCCCTCGGCGAGATCCGTATGCAAGTCGAGCCAACGCAGCCGCGCGAGCGGCCGAAGATCCTCGCGCCAGAATTGGCGGTAGAACCACAGATGATCGTAGTCCGGCTCGCGCCACTCGGCGCACAGCAGGGAATCGACCTGCGCCGCGGTCAGGCCGCCGAGCGCGGCGGCGTATGCCGGAAGCCCGGTGTACGCGCGGCGCTGCATCGAATGTCCGAGGCGCGACAGCGGCGGCAGCCAGCGCGCGAGCGTCTGGTTGATCGCGTTGGAGCGCGCGCCGACGCGGGACCAGTAGCGCGGGTAGCCGCAAAATATCTCGTCGCCGCCCTCGCCGCTCAAAGCGACCGTGACTTCGCGGCGTGCGAATTGGGCAACGAGGTAATTCGACCACGCGGCGCTATCGCCGAACGGTTCGTCGAACAGCTGCGGCATCATGTCGAGCGCCTGCGCAAAATCGGCGGCCGGTGCGCTTCTCTCGGTATGCTTCGTGTTCAAGTGCCGGGCGACGCGGCGCGCAGCCTCGGCTTCGGAGCGGCCGCGGCGGTCTATATCAAGCGTGAATGTGTGCGGACGGTCGAGATAATAGGCCGTCAGCGCCGAGTCGATGCCGCCGCTCAGAAATACCCCCACGGGCACATCCGCGAGGGTATGCGCGGGCACGACCTCGCGCAGCAATCCATCCAGGAGATCCAGCGTCTCGTCGGGCGAGCGCGCGCGGATCTCGGGCGACGGGTCCCACCAACGTTCGATGCGTACGCGCCCGTCCTTCCAGTGAAGACGGTGACCCGCGGGCAGCTTCGCGATACCCCGGTAGATCGTCTTCGGCGCGGGAATATAAGAATGCAGCAAGAAATCGCGCACCGCGCTGCGGTCGATTTCCGGCCGGCCCAATACCAACAGAGCCTTGAGTTCGGAGGCGAACGCGATGCCCCCGGGCAGCAGCCGGTAATACAAGGGTTTGATGCCGAGGCGGTCGCGCGCGAGCAGCAGGCTCCGGTCCCGGGCATCCCAAAACCCGAATGCGAACATGCCGACGAGCTGCTCGAGCGCGGCCGCGCCGTCGCGCGCGAGCAGGTGCAGCAGGACTTCGGTATCGCCGCTCGAGCGCCAGGGTCCCGGCAGGTCGGCGCGCAGCGCCCGGTGGTTGTAGAGTTCCCCGTTGTAGGTCAGCACGCGCTCGCCGTACAGCATCGGCTGGCGGCCGCTCTCGGTCAGATCCTGGATCGACAGGCGGCGGTGGCCGAGCGCGACGCCCGCGTCGCTCCAAACGCCCTCGCCGTCCGGCCCGCGGTGGCGCAGACGCTGCGCCATCTTTGCAGCCGTGTCAGGGCTTGCTTGCGGGCCGACAATGCCGACGATTCCACACATGGCGCGCAGTCTAACGCGGCGCAGCGCCCGGCAGGTGTCAGAAATCGGCGACCCCGGGCCCCCTGGCGAACCGTCGGCCGTTCGTTTAGGGTGCGCACTGGAGCTGCGAAAACCCATGGCAACATCCGCCGATCAACGACTGCTCGAGTTATTGGATAAATGGCTCGGCAGCCTCGAATTGCATCTGAAATACTCGTCCCTCGATGATGCCGCTTACTGGAAGACTCAGCCGTGGCCCGCGCATGAACGGCCGAAGCGCTGGATCATCGATCTCGCGCGGCAAAAGACGCTCACGCTCAAGGCGCAAATAGAGCAGCGCATCGGCACGGGCGACGCGACATTCTCGGATGCGCTCGAACTGATGATCTTCCTCGCGAATCTGGTCGGTTCCGAACACATCGAACGCTTCATACCGCTCGCCGAAATGCACGCGGAACCGCAGTGGCCGCCGACCGCGGCTGCCGCTCCCGCCGCGCAGCCGCCCGGCGCGACTGCGACCCGCCCGCGCATCGAGAAGATCGCCGCGGACTCGACCAATGCGACCGCCACGCGCGAGATGCCGAAATACCTGGCCGCGAAGCCGCGCAGCGCGCCGCCGGCCGGTACGCCGCACGTCGCGCGCGCCGAGCGCAAGGCCGCGACCCACGCGAGATCCCGCGGCAAGGCGCCGGCGAAGGCCGCGCCCACGCCGCCTGCGCACCCGGCGGCGACCGACGTCGCGCGCACTCAAGTGCTCGCCGACGCACGAAGGCTCATGCAATGGGGCCGCAAATGGTACGAACTACCCGAACTGATCGCACGCATGGCGGACAGGCCGTCGCTCCCCGAAGTACGCCGTATATTGAAAGAGAGCAGACTCGACGCCGGGACGAAGGCCGGGCGCGATTGAACGGCGGCGGCGCAGCTCGAGCGCGTGGCGCGCGCAGCGGCGCCAGCGCCGGTTTCGGCCGCAGGGTCGCGGCCTTGAGTTACGATTGCATCGTACTCAGCGCGCCGCTGATTTTCTTCACCTGGGCGGCGGTGCTCGTCGCCCACGGCAAGGCGATGCTGCCGGACACCGTCGGCAAATGGGCGTATCTGTATCACGCGGGCCTCGCCGCGATCATCGCCGCTTATTTCATCCTCAATTGGGTACACAGCGGACAGACGGTCGGCATGCGCGCATGGCGCCTGCACGCGGTCGATGCGAACGGCAAGCGGCTCACGCTGAAGGCGGCGTCCATGAGATTCGTCTGCGCGCTGCTCGCGTGGGCGCCGGCGGCGCTCGGCGTGCTGTGGCTGTACGCCGACGCCGACCGGCTCGCGCTGCACGACCGGCTGTCGAACACGCGCGTCGTGCACCTACCGGGTGCGTGAAATCGCGACGCATGTGCCGAGGCCTATGACCACCGTCGGCAGCCAGCCGACGAGCAGGGGGTTGAGTCCGAAGAGCACGCCGCCGTTCTCGACGGTGCGCGTGATGAGGAAGAACACCACTCCCAGCAATACGCCGATCACCGTGCGCGTGCCTGCGCCGGTCGTGCGCAAGGGGCCGAATACGAACGGCAGCGACAGCAGCGTGACGATGACGACCGCGACTATTCGCGCGATGCGCGACCAAAAGTCGATCTCGTAGAGGCTCGTCTCCAGGTGGTTGCGCCGCAGGTGTTCGATGTAGCCGGAGAGGCCGCGCAGCGTGAGGAGGCCGGGATCGGTTGCCGCAAGCCCTAGGAAGTCGGAATTTATCGTCGAGCGTATCGTCGTATGATCGGCACGCGTCGCATCGACGTGGCCGGACTCGAAACGCGTCGTCGCCACATGCTGCAGGATCCAGCGTCCCGGGTCCGCGACCGAGATCCGCTCCGCGGTCTGAATCGACCGGAGCCGCGTCGGGCCGTCGAGCACGAATAAGGCCGCGCCGCCAAACACCTGGCCGACTTCGCCGGTGCGTAGGCGCAGAATCAAATTGCCCTCCTTGATCCAGGCGCTGCTGCGCCCCGCGAAGCTCACGTCGGCCAGGCGGCTCGTCGTCTTTTCGGTTTGCGCGAATTGCGCGAGCGGCGGCGCGGCATATTCACCGATGAGGTACATCGCGAGCGCGAGCGTGGCTCCGGCGAGCCCGACGGGCCATGCGACGCGCCAGATCGACACGCCGGATGCGCGCGTGACGACGAGCTCACTCGCCGCCGCGAGATTGCCCAATCCCATCAGCGCACCGATCAGCGCGCCGATCGGCAGGAGTTCGAACGCTTGTTGCGGCATATTCAGCAAAGTGAACAGAAAAGCGTCCGAGGCGCTGTAGCTGCCGACGCCTATGTCGCCCTGCTCGCTGATGAACAGGAACAGCCCGCCCAGCGTCAGGAGCACCGCCATCGCGAGAAGGGTGTACAGCATGACGGTGCGGTAAAAATAGCGATCGAGGGTATTCACGTTGGCCTTGCGCGCGTGCCGCGCCAAAAAGCGGGCGGCGATTCGCGCAACAACAGCGCGAGCCCGAGCGCGAGCGCGATCAAATGAACCCACCAGACGCCGATCAGCGGCGATAGCTGGCCCTTCTCCAGCCAGACCTTGGCGAATGACAACAAGTTCGAATAAACGAAGAACACGATGATCGCAAAGCCGACGCGCATGTAGCGGCCCTGGCGCGGCTGCAAACGGCTGAGCGGCAACGCGATCAAGGTCAGCAGCAGAACCATGATCGGCGCGGAGCTGCGAAATTGCAGCTGGGCGACGTCGGACGGCGCGAATGAGCCGAAC
>DAIDVO010000157.1 GCA_027456085.1 Steroidobacteraceae bacterium
GACCTGCCACGGGCCGCGCGTGGTTGGTCGATTCGCGCGCAAATCGCCGCCGAAATTCACCAAGAATGGCTCGCCGCGGCCGGCGGCGATCAATTGGTAGGCACGGTCGACGGCGTATTCCTTGCCGATGCCGCCGAAATCGAGCTCCATGCCCGCCGGCAGCCACAAGCGCGGCGGCTCCCAGCGCACTTTCTCGAAGCCGACGAACGGCAGGAGGCGCTCGACCGCCGCGGCCGCCGGGACGCGGCCCGAGCCGTCGAATTTCCAGGCGCGCCGCAGCACCCCGCTCGTGATGTCGAACAGACCGCCGCTCAAGTCGAAGCACTCGCGCGCGAAATCCAGCAGCGACGCGCTCTCCTCGTCGACCTCGATGCCGGCCGCGGCACCGCGGCTGCGATGAATCGCGGCGACGATGCTGTCCTCGCGATAGCGGCTGAATTTCGCTTCGATGCGGCGCGCTTCGCCGGCGACGACCTGCCCGAGCGTGGCGGCGCAGGTCCGATCCCGGGCCGGCAGCAACAGCTCGCAAGGGCTCGCCATCGCGCTGAAGCACACGGCTAGTAGATCAGGTCCTCTCGCCTCGATATTCAGCGCCTCATTCGGCGCTGCAGCAGTTTTCGGCACGAACTCACGCCGCGTATCATCCGCTAGAACCGCCACCCGACCTGCAGCAGGATCGCCTTGAGACCTGGGTACAAATCGAGCCCCTGCAGAGAACCCGGAGCCGCGCGCGCGCTGTCGGGCGTCTGCCGATAGTATTCTAGCCTGACGCTGAGCTCCGAGGAGCTTTGATCCTCGGAATCCTCGAGCTTCACGCCGTATTTCAAGCCGTATGTCAGCGCATGAAACGCCGCCAGCCGCTGGTCGGATGACGCATAGCCGATATAGCCGGCGGTGCTATCCAGCCAAGGCGTATAGAAATCGGCGGCCGATTGCCGATACCAACGCAACGTAGGCTCGAGGTAGCGGTCGCGGTCGAAGTTCCACCAGCGCAGATGCAGCTGCGCGGTGTCCGAATGCACATGCCAGTCGTCGACCATGTAGCGCAGCGACAAGTCCCCCGAAACCCTGCCCCATGCGGCGCGGTTGTCCCAATACGCGCTCTCGCGCGTGCGCGTGCCGGGGCGCTTTTCATAAAGATATCCGGTCGTATTGCCGCCGGCATCGATGACCGAAATGATCTTGTACGGATCGTTCAAATAGCCTTTGAACCGGTCCACCGACAGATTGAACTCGGTGAGCCAGCGGCGCGTCATGACCTGCGTGAGCCCGAGCATGGCGCCGACGCCGTCCTTGGTCTTGCCGCCGCCCTTTTCGAACAGCGCATAGTCGCTCGCCGCGACGGGCGCGCCGCCGATCGGGCTCAAAGAATCGAACTCGTTGTTGACCTGGAACGACAAGGTCGTGTTCTTGTCGTTGAAGTCGCGCGACAATCCCGCATTCGCGGACAGCGAAAAGAAGTCGCGCTCGTACGAGAACTTGCCGCCGGCGGTGCCGGTCAGCAGCCGCGTGAACGCATGCCCCCAACTTCCGGAGAGCGCGAGCCGCTGATCGTGGTAGTGCGGGTCCATCGGCAATTGACCCGGGTTGATCGTGTAGACCGGCGCGCTCTCGCTGACGAGAGTTCCGGACGAGGTCGTATAGGTCGTCGGCGCCGCGCTCAGGGATTTTCCCGACGGCGATGCGAAGGTCTGCGGCTGCCGGCTCGGCAGGGCGCCGTTCGGCGTACTGCCGGATAGGCTGTCGAAGGTCAGCTGCGCGCTGAACGTGTTGCCGTCGCCGTAGTCCTTGGAGATGTTCACGATCGGCTCGATCGCCTTGATGCGGCCGCTCTCGTTGTAGTAAGCGAGCGCCGAATCTACGCTCCAATCGGTCGATGGAGAATCCGCGGCAGCGCCCGCCGCATCCTGGCTGCGCGCCGCCGTGGCGCCGAGCAGCGCGCAACTCGCCGCGATCAGGCGGCCGCGCGTGGCATTCAATTGCACCCGCAACCCCCGCCGGCGAAGCCGCGCCCGCCGGACGATGCCTCCTTGCTGAAATACATGTGATCGTCGATCGCCTGGTCGAGCGGCTCCGAGTTCAATTGCATGTCCTGCCGCGCGAGCACGTCGCGCTGCCAGGGCTTCACGCCCAGGGAGCTGCAGCCCCCCATCAGAGCGGCGCCGGCCGCGAGCAATAGGATGGCTCTCAGCTTGTTTCTCATTGTTATCTCCATGTGGATGCGGCGGGCGCGTGCGTTATTTTTCCGCCAGCAGTTCTTTGACCTGATCTTCGTAGGCTTGGGCGTCGGTCGGCCGAAAGCCGATGTGCGTGAAGCGCACTTTTCCGCGCCGGTCGATCAGCATGCTCGTCGGCATGCCGCGCAGCCTGTAGCGCTCCGCCAATGATCCGTGCGGATCGAAGACGATGTCGAAGCCGGGGTGAAATTGACTGAGGAAGCGGTCGGCGTCGCTCTTATCGCGGTCGAGATCGACGGCGACTATGCAAAGGCCGCGGTGCGCATACGCATCCGCCATCGATTGCATCCACGGGAAGGATTGCTTGCATGGCCCGCACCAGGAAGCCCAGAAATCCAGATAGACGACGTGGCCGCGGTATGCATCGAGATTGAGCGGCGCGGCGGCGAACGACGGCGCCGCGAACAGCGCGAGACACGCGAGCGCCGGCATGAATCGCGATTGCGCACTTGACACTTCTTGACCTTCTGCGGGTATCGCCGGGCGGCGTGGGTTGGGATCAATTGATGGCGTGCGGTGCGAAAAGTTCCGTGCCCACGCCCCATTTTCTTTTCGCGACCTGCGCACTTGCGCTGTATCGGGGATTGCATGTACTTTGTACGGCAAAGCTAATTCATGTGCCGACATGGACCGGGGCCAAGCGCTTGAGCAAGTATTACGACGCCTTGTCCGACATCCATGCGATCCGCGATCAAATCGCGCGTCGCACGGAATTCCGTGGCTATGGCCCCGCATCGATCGCCGCCTCCGGAATTCTCGCGCTCGGCGTCGCGGCGATGGAAGCGCGCTGGCTGGAAAACCGGGTTCATGGCGTCTGGACGTTCCTGGCAACCTGGATCGCGACCGCATCGGTGTCGGTCGTTTTCACCGGCATCGAGACGATCGGGCGGGCGCGGCGCGTCCATTCCGGCTTCGCGCGCGAGATGATTCAGGCTGCGGCGGAGCAATTCATGCCGGCGCTAATGGCGGGCATGCTGCTCACGGTCGTGCTGCTGCGGGTCGCGCCGCGCAACATGTGGATGCTCCCCGGTTTGTGGCAAATCGTGTTCAGCCTCGGGGTTTTCGCCTCCTGCCGGTTTCTGCCGCGGCAGATGTTCATCGTCGGTCTCTGGTATCTGTCGACCGGCCTCGCCTGCCTGGCCGCCGGCGCCCGCGCCCTGTCGCCTTGGGCGATGGGTGTTCCATTCGGCGTCGGCCAGCTGCTCGTCGCCGCGGTCCTGCAGTTCGGCTATCGTAAAATCGATGTCTGAACGTCAGCGCGGCACGGCCGCCGGTCACCGCTTCGCCTATGACGGGATCAACCGCGTGATCCATGAACATGCGCGCCTGTCGGTGCTGACCTCGCTGGTCACGCATCCGAAGGGACTGCCGTTCGCCGACTTGAAGCGCATGTGCGGCCTCACGGACGGCAATCTCAACCGCCACCTGCAGGTTCTCGAGTCCGCGAAGCTCGTCGTTATCGTCAAGGGTGTCGAGCGCAAACGGCCGCAAACCCTGTGCCGCATCTCGGCCGTCGGCCGCCGGCGCTATTTCGAGTACTTGAGCGTCTTGGAGCAAGTCATATTGGATGCCGCGGGCGCAGCGAAGGCTGCGGGCACGAAACCGCTTCGCGGCCGGTCCTGAAATTGAACGGCGCCGGCATCCGGCGCAAGGGGGAGATCGTGGCTGCACTCGGCTCGGTTTTCTGCACGCGGCGCCTGGGCGCCTTCTTGCTGCTGCTGACCGCGGCGTCCGGCTGCGCTCATGCCGGCGGCGGTCCGATCGGCATCGATCACGAATGGGGGCTCGACCAGAGCGGGATTTGGGCGCGCAATTACCAAACGGCGCTGGAATTCGGCGTCGTCGCGGTCGAGGCTGCCGGCAGTCTCTGGTACGGCAACGACAACAAGATCGGCCATACGTTCTGGCAGAGCGCGGACTCTTCGATCATTTCCGGGTTCGGCGCGCTCGCGCTGAAATACACGTTCAGCCGCGCACGCCCCTACCAGGGCGGCAATCCCAATCGCTGGTTCCAGGGTAGTTGCTGCCAGAGCTTCCCGAGCGGCGAAGTGACGCTGCAGGCAAGCTTCGTGACGCCGTTCATCGTCAATTACGCGAAGCAGAACCCCTGGGTTTGGTCGCTCGAAGCCCTGCCGGTCTACGATGCGATCGCGCGCATGAAGAGCCAGGCGCACTGGCAGACCGACGTGATCGCGGGCTGGGCGCTCGGCACGGCCGTCGGCTACTGGAGCACGACGCGGCACACGCCGATCACGGTGGAATTGCTGCCGCGCGGCCTGTCGATCGGCTACTACAGGAAGTTCTAGCGGCTTTTGCCGGCCGATCGGCGCGGCGCCGGCCGGCTGATCGGGGCCGGACGAATGGCCGCTTTCGCGCGGCGCGCCTTGGCGTGCCCGCCGATCCCGCGCAAATGACGCTGCGCGAGCGGGCGCAGGCCCGCCTCGAGGCCGCGGTAGCCCGCCACCAGGCGCTCGCCGAACTCCGTCAGCTCGGCGCCGCCGCCGCCGCGGCCGCCGGTCGTCGTCGTCGCGACGCGCCGGTCGAAGCTCGCGTTCATGTCCTCGAGCAGCAGCCACGCGCGCCGATAGCTCATGCGCATCGCGCGCGCCGCCTGCGACAGCGAACCCGTGCTCGCGATGCCCTCGAGAAGCTCTATCTTGCCGATACCGACCGAACAGCGGCTGCCGAAGTCGATGCGAAAGCGCAACGCGGGATCAGTCGCCATGATTTCCGCTTGTGTGCGAGTTCATAGTTCCGTGTACTTCTTGCTCGAGCCGCGCGCGAGCGAGGCCGGATATTTCAACGCATTCAACTCGAGCTTGCGGCGCGCCGCGGCGATCAGATCCACGTTCAGCTTGTCGCCGAGCCGGATCAGATAAAGTAGTACGTCCGCCATCTCCAGCGCCACCTGTTCGCGCTGACGCGAAGACAAGGACTCGCGATCGCCGCGATCCATCCACTGAAAATGTTCCAGCAGTTCGCCCGCCTCGACGATCAGCGCACTCGCGAGATTCTTCGGCGTATGGAACTGATCCCAGTCGCGCTGCTGCGCGAATTCACGCAGCGCGAGCTTCAGCGTCTCGAGATCCTCGTCACTCATACCCGTCACCTCCGCGCCGGCCTCGGTGCGCTTGCGTCGTCCTCCCGCGGGGCCGCAAACGCCATGCCTGCCATCGTAATACACAGCATACCCGCAAGCCCATATGGCCGAGCGGCGTTCATCGCTCTTATCGCCGGGCCCCTAGTGTTCGGCGGCGCGCGGGCCATACGCTGCGTGCGCCAGCGTCGGCAGCTTGATCGTGCACGACAAATCGCCGTCGCACAGGAACTGCAGGAGTTCCTCGCGCTGCGCCATCGCGTCCTTCACGCCGAGCGCGATCAATTCGCGCGTGAAGCTCGCCTCGAACATCAGATAGCTCGCGAGCTGCGCGCCCGCCGCGCCGCGCGCTCCCATGACCCGCAGCAGCGCCCGCAGCGCGCGCGGCAGGCTGCGCACGTGGCGCATCGCGATGAGCCGCAGATCCTCGCTGGGAGCGATCATCAGCGTGGCGACCTTGTGCACGTCGGGCACGGCCTGGGGCGCCTTTTCCGCGACCTGATTGAGGCGCGCGACGTGCTCCACATTCGCGAAAATTTGATCCATGAACAGCGTGTCGAGCAGGTAGCCGAAGATCTGTCCCGGCGTCGGCGCTTCGCGCTGCGGGCGCGGTCTCGTGCTCACGCCGGCGCCTTCCTCGGAGCGCACACCGACGATCAGCAACCGGTCCGCGCCGAGATGGATCGCAGGACTCAGCGGCCAGAGCTGGCGCTGCGCGCCGTCGCCGTAATATTCGCCCTCCAGCAGCACCGGCGGGAATAGCATCGGCACGGCCATGCTGGCCATCAGATGATCGAGCCCCAGGGTGTCGCGCCTCCCGACCCGCTGGTGCCGTTGCCACGGCGGCAGGTCGGCGCGGCCGTCGAAGAAGGCCACCGAGGCCGCGCAATCGTAGCTCGTCGCGCACAGCGCGAGCGCCTGCAGAGATCCGCGCCGCACGCTGGTGCCGAGATGATGCCAATGTATTTGCCGCCCCAGCAATCGCCGCAGCGGCGTGTTGTCGAACAGCGCGCGCGGCGGCGGCAGCAGGAGCCCGCCGGATAGCAGCGACATTCCCCAGTGCAGGCCCGAACGCATCATGCGCAGCGTGTCGGCGTGGAATACCTGGTCGACGTGAAAGTTCGCCCATACCCGTTCGAGCGCATCGACCGCCTCATGCCAGCGGAACGCTTCGGTGGCGAGCACGGCGGCCGCCACCGCGCCGGCCGACGTGCCGACGATGACCGGAAATGGATTCGCGGCGCCCGGCAGCATATCGGCGATCGCCCGCAGCACGCCGACCTGGTAGGC
>DAIDVO010000158.1 GCA_027456085.1 Steroidobacteraceae bacterium
CCCGCGACTTGCGGGTAATAAGCGCCGACCGGCGCGCCGATCGCGACGATCGGCCGCGTGAGCGCGAACGACGCGTCGACGAGTTCCGAGAAGCGGCGGCCGGCGACGATGTCCTCGACGAGCCGCTCGCCGAGCACGCCCCAATGACCGCCCGGCGCCTCGATGCCGGGGTCCTGCGCGAGCGCGCTCGCGAGGATCACGCGCCCGCTCGCGCGCACGACATGCTCGAGCGTGCGCTCGCACATGCGCTGCGCACTGTCGGCGGCGCGCGCCGCGCGCGCGTTGCGCTCCTGTATCGCGAGTATGCGCGCACCGCATTCGGCCGCTTCGCGGTTCCAGCCGGTCTGCCGGCCGAGCACATGCATCGCGTCCGACGGCGTGAATCCGGCGATCGTCGCCAAGCCCGTGTCGGCCAGGCGGCGCAGCGCCTCACGCCCGCTCGCATTGCGCACCAGCGCGGACAGCGGCCGCGGCTCCGCCGTCAGCGCCTCCCAGACGGCGCGCTCGCTGCGCGGCAGGTGTTTCGGCGCTTCGCGTTCCGGGTTGCGAAACGCGCACTGCGATGCGTACTCGGATGGACGCTCGAGCGCGGCGCTCGCGCGCAGTTCGTCGAGCACGGCGGGATGCGTCGCCGCGAGCAGGCTCAACGGCATCGCCTTGCGCGGCCCGACGATCAGCTCGGCGTGGCGGTCGATCGACACCTCGCTGTCGCCGCCGAGTCCGCAGGTGCGCATGTCGACCGCTTCGACCATCGTGCGCCATCCGCCGATCAGCGCGCCGTCGGCGTTGATGACGGGCCGGCCGCCCGAGACCACGGCGACGTCGGTCGTCGTCCCACCCATGTCGGAGACGATGAAATCGGCGAGTCCCGTGAGGAATCCCGCGCCGACGACGCTCGCGGCGGGGCCCGACAGGATCGTTTCGACCGGACATTCGAGCGCGACGTCGGCGCGCATCAGCGAGCCGTCGCCCTTGACGATCATCAGCGGCGCGCTCACCGACTCCGCGGCGAGCACGCGCGCCAATGCGAGCACCAAGTGCCGGATCTGCGGCGTGAGCCGCGCGTTCAGCGCCGCGGTCAGCGCGCGCCGCGGCGCATCGAGCTTCGAACTGAGCTCGTGCGCGCACGTGACCGGCTTGTCCGAGAGCGCGCGGATCAAGCGCCGCGCGCGCAATTCGTGTTCGGGGTTGCGGACCGAGAAGCTCGCGGCGACCGCGAACGCCTCGACCCGCTCGTCGAGGCTCCTGACCGCGCTTTCGATCGCGGCCTCGTCGAGCGCCTCGCCTTGCGCGCCGGTCGCGTCGTGTCCGCCGGCGATGCGCACGACGAGCTGCTTGTCGCCGCGCATCAGTCCCGAGCGCGCGGCCATGCCGTCGTCGAACCCGATCAGGAGCATGGCGATCGGGCTGAAGCGGTTCTCGACGACCGCGTTGGTCGCGAGCGTCGTCGACACCGAGACCAGGTCGACGTCGCCGCGGCCGCGGCCGGCGGGCAGCGCCGCGAGCACCGCGCGGATCGCGCCGCCGATGCCGATCGCGAGGTTCCAGTGCGTCGTCAGCGCCTTCGCGCTCGCAACGACGCGCCGTCCGTCCTCGAGCAATACCGCGTCGGTGAACGTGCCGCCGGTGTCCAAACCCAGCCAGAGGCCGTGTGCGCCCGCCATCCGCTAGCCGCTCCGTCGCGCCGTGTCGACGAAGTCGGCGACGTCCGCGGCATGGGTCGCGTACGAGGTCACCAGGCGGATAGAAATTGCATCCACGAGCCCGGGAAACGGCCAGCGGTAGAACGCGAACCGCGCGCGCTCGAGCGCGGCGATGACCGGCTCGGGCAACGCGGCGAACACCTCGTTTGCCTCGACCGCTTGCAGCAGGCGCGCGCCGGGGATCGATTCGAGCCCCGCGCCGAGGGTGCGCGCCATCGCATTCGCATGGCGCGCGTTCGCAAGCCACAGGTCCTGATGCAAATAGGCGATCAACTGCGCGCTCAAGAAGCGCATCTTCGACCACAGGTGCCCGGAGCGCTTGCGTCGCCGCTCGAAATCATGCGCAAGCTTGGCATCGAAGAATACGACCGCCTCGGCGCACAGCGCGCCGTTCTTGGTCGCGCCGAGCGAGAGCACGTCGATGCCGCTCTTCCAGGTCGCCTCCGCCGGGCTGCAGCCAAGGTACGCGAGCGCGTTGGCGAAGCGCGCGCCGTCCATGTGCACCGCAAGCCCATGCTGCCGCGCGATCGCGGCGATCGCCGCGACCTCCCGCGGACGGTACACGGTGCCCCATTCGGGCGCCTGGGTGAGGCTGACCGCCGCCGGCTTGACGTTATGGACGCCCATCTCGTGCGCGAACGCGATCGCCGCCGCGAGCTTCGCGCCGTCGATCCTGCCGTCGGCCGATGGCAAGCCGATAGGCTTCGCACCGCCGCAGAAGAACTCGGGCGCAGCGCATTCGTCGGTCATGATGTGCGCGGTCTCGTGGCAATAGATCGCGCCGAACGGCGGCACGATCTGCGAGAGCGCGAGCGCGTTCGCCGCGGTTCCGCTCGCCACGGGAAAAATCGTCACTTCTTTCTCGAACACGGAGCTCGTGATCTCGCGCAGGCGCGCGCTCCAATGATCGGCGCCGTACGAGGCGGCGCTGCCGCTGTTCGCGGCGGCGACGGCGGCGATGATCTCGGCGCAGGCGGGGGCGACGTTGTCGCTCGTGAAAATTCGGTCAGGCATCGGAGGATTGTAAGCGATCCGCGCAAGCGGCGAGAAACGCATATAATCCGCCGGGCTTTTTTCCCCACAGGTCACGTCATGCGCCTAGTCTCGTTCAGCGTCGACAACACTCCCCAATACGGCCTTTGCGCCGGCAGCGGCATCGTCTCGCTCTGCAAGCGCCTGCCGGCGCACGCCGATTTGCGCGCCCTGCTCGCCGCCGGCGGCTTGCAGGCCGCGGCGCGCGCGGCCGCCGGCGCCGCCGCCGACTTCGAGCTCGACGCGGTGCGTTTCCTGCCGGTGATCCCGAACCCCGGCAAGATCATCTGCATCGGCCTGAACTACGAGGACCATCGGCTCGAGACCGCGCGGCCGAAAATGAATTACCCGACGATTTTTACGCGCTTCGCGGATACCCAGGTCGGGCACCGCGCGGCGCTCGTGAAACCGCGCCACTCGGACAAAATGGACTATGAGGGAGAGCTCGCGGTCATCGTCGGCAAGGCCGGCCGCGATATCCCGGCCGCGCAGGCTTTCGAACACGTTGCGGGCTATGCCTGTTACAACGATGCGTCGATCCGCGACTTTCAAGGCCATACCACGCAATTCACGCCCGGCAAGAATTTCCCCGGGACCGGTGCGTTCGGCCCGTTCCTGGTCAGCGCCGACGAGGTCGGAGCGCTCGGTGCGCAGCGCATCCAGACCCGGCTGAACGGCCGCGTGATGCAGGACGCCCACCTCGGCGACATGATCTTTGCGGTCGACCGGCTGATCGCCTACGTGTCGAGCTGGACCGCTCTCGCGCCGGGCGACGTCATCGTCACCGGCACGCCGGGCGGCGTCGGCATGAAGCGCGAACCGCCGGTATACCTGCGCGACGGCGACGAAGTCACCGTCGAGATCGACGGCGTCGGCGCACTCTCGAACCGCATCGTCGCCGAAGCCCCCGCTCGGCCGGCCTGACGGAGCTATGCGCGTGGCGCCGCCGCTGTCACACCTGACGGTACTCGATTTGTCGCGCGTACTCGCGGGCCCCTGGGCGAGCCAAATCCTCGGCGACCTCGGCGCCGAGGTGATCAAGATCGAGCGGCCGGCGAGCGGCGACGATACGCGCGCCTGGGGCCCGCCGTTCCTGCATGACCGCAATACCGGCCTCGACGGCGATGCCGCGTATTACCTGTGCACGAACCGCAACAAGGAATCCGTGACCGTCGACTTCACGACGCCGCAAGGCCGGACGATCGTCGAGCGGCTCGCGGCGCGCGCGGATATCGTGTTGGAGAACTTCAAGGTCGGCGGTCTCGAGGCCTACGGCTTGGATTACGCGTCGCTGCGCAAGATCAATCCACGCCTGATCTATTGCTCGATCACCGGGTTCGGGCAGCCCGGGCCCTACGCTGCGCGGCCGGGCTACGACTTCTTGATCCAGGCGATGGGCGGTCTGATGAGCGTCACCGGGCGCAAGGACGGCGAGCCCGGAGCGGGTCCGCAAAAGGCGGGCGTCGCGCTCGCCGACATCTTGACGGGCCTGTACGCGGTCATCGGCATTCTCGCGGCCCTCGCCGAGCGCGAGCGCAGCGGCGCGGGGCAGCATGTCGACGTCGCGCTGCTCGACGTGCAAGTCGCCTGTCTGGCGAATCAGGCGATGAATTACCTCGTCGGCGGCGCCGTGCCGCAGCGGCTCGGCAACGCGCATCCGAACATCGTACCGTACCAGGACTTGCCCACGTCCGACGGCGACATGGTCGTCGCGGTCGGCACCGATGCGCAGTTTGCGCGGCTGTGCGCCGAGGCGGGCTTGGCGGGCGTCGCCGAGGACGCGCGCTTTGCGACCAACCAGGCGCGAGTCGCCAATCGCACCACGCTCATCGAGCTCCTCGCGGGAGCGACGATCGCGCGCACCACCTCCGACTGGATGGCGCGGCTCGAGCGCGCGGGCGTGCCCTGCGGACCGATCAATGGGCTGGATGCCGTGTTCGCCGATCCGCAGGTGCGGGCGCGCAACTTGCGCATCGATCTGCCGCATGCGGCCGCCGGCACCGTGCCGCAGCTCGCAAGCCCCTTGAGGCTGTCGAAGACGCCGGTGAGCTACCGCGCGGGGCCGCCGCTGCTCGGGCAGCATACGCGCACGGTGCTCGAACGGCTGCTCGGCATGAACGCCGCCGAGATCGACGCGCTCGCCGCGCGCAACATCATTTGACGGACGCGCGCCATGCCTGAGACGACGCCGGTTCTCGAATCGACGCTGACTTGTCCCGCCTGCGGGGTCGCGAAGCTGGAGACGATGCCGACCGACGCGTGCCAGTACTTCTATGAGTGCACCGGCTGTCACACGCTCTTGCGCCCCAAGGCCGGCGACTGCTGCGTGTTCTGCTCCTACGGATCGGTGCCCTGTCCGCCGATCCAGCTCGGCGGCAAGGCGCGCCCCTGTTGCAGCTGAATACGCCGCCGGCGCCCGCCTGACCCGCTCAGGGCATCGGCACGGGCGAGCTGCTAGCGCGTGACGCGACCCCGTCAGCGGTAGTGATTGTTCGACTGGTGGTCCCCGGCGAGCCAACGCTTCAGCTCCTGGTGCGCGTCGGCGCGGCGATCGTGGCCGATCTTCTCGACATCCGGGTGGTCGCGCGTGAACTCCAGAATCAGGCCGTTGGGGTCGGCCACGTAGACCGAGCGGCAATACCCATGCTCGAGCACGTAGGTATCCGGTGGTTTGATGCCGGCCGTCGCGATGCGCGCCTCGATCGCCGCCTGCGTTTCGGCGTCGACGGCGAGCGCGATGTGGTTGAACGGCGTCGGCGGCATCTTGGGACCGAATTCCGCCTGGTCGTTCGGATCGGCAAACTGGAAGAACGCCAACGCGCCGCCGTCGCCGATCGCGTAGAACGTGTGTACATAAGTGCGTACCTTGCCGAACAACTCGTCGGATTCGCACCAGGTCGCGACCAACGGCAGGCCGATCACGTCCTCGTAGAACCGCCGCGTCTTCTCCTGATCCCGGGTGACATAGGCGGTGTGGTGTAGGCGCGATGGCAATTGATTTCGGCGTTTCATGGTTTTTCTCTCTCGCACTCAGAATTTGTAGTCGAATTCGATGCCGTAGCGGCGCGGCAAGCCCTTCCAGAGGAAGCCGCCCGGCGAGAACTCGGTATTGTACCTGGTGTCGGTCAGGTTCTTGGACCATGCGGTCAGGGACCATTGGCCCTTGTCGAGGCCTAAGCGCATGTCGACGAGGTTCACCGGATCGCGCGACGTGACGTTGTACGGATCCCACCACGTACGGCCGATGCGCTGAAAATCGACGCGTGCGGTACCGTTCATCCCCTGCCAAACCGCGTGATTGTACTCCAGACCGGCATTGGTAGTCGTGCGCGACACGAGCGGCGCCTGGTTGCCGATGACCGTCGGATCGGCCATGCGGTCGATTCGGCTGCCCGTGTAGCCGTAGCTCGCATAGAGGTTCAGGTGATCGGTCGCCTTCGCGTTGATCTCGACTTCGCCGCCTTTGTAGGTGGCATCGAGATTGCCGAGATTCTGCGTGGAATTGGCGGCCAGGAAGACGAAGAAGTAGCCGTTCCGGGACTTCGTGTCGAACAGGCTCACGCCGACGTCGACTCGCCGGTCGAGCCACTGGCTCTTGACGCCGATTTCCCACGTGTCGGCGACCTCCGCGTTGAATTCGTCGTTGACGCCGAGGATGTTGTTCGCACGCGCGACCGCGCCGACTCCCGTCTGATTGAAGCCGCCGCTGCGAAATCCCCGGCTCCAGCCGCCGTAGATCGTCCAATTGTCCGTCGGCATGTACCGCAGCGTCCCCTTCGGCTGCAGTTCACTCCAGGTGTGTGTGCGCACTTCGCCGGTGTAGGCGCTAGGATCGGGAAGGAACTGCGTGGGGGTGTTGGTTGTGTTGTTGCGGTGATCCTGGTCGTAGCGCGCAGCGACGTCGACCTGGAACTTCTTGGTCACGTCGTAGGTCGCGTCGGCGAACGCCGCCCAGGCGTCGTTGCTCTGGGTGTCCGCAAGAAACGAGAAGCTCGGGTTCGGGCCCGTCAACCGCGGTTGCTCGTAGACCGGAAATACGCCGGCGCCCGTATCCACCATGTTGCCCGTGGAGATGAACCTGTCCGTGTGGACGAAATAGAGCCCGCCGATCCACGACAAGCCGGCGACCGGCTTCGACGTGAAACGCAGCTCTTGGCTGTAGGACTTCACATTCAGGTATTGGCTTTGATTCAGGTCGGTGCCGAAAAGCGCCTGGAAGATCGACGTCGCACGCGGACGGAAGTCGAACGCATCTCCGGTAATGATTTCCTTGGTCTTGTCGAACGCGGTGATCGAGGAGACGACTCCGGCGCCCGTGTCATAGTCCACTTTCAGCGAACTGCTCCACAGATCGCGATTGTCTTCGCCCGGATTGTTGACGGTGATCGGCGTATTCGTATTGTTCGCATCAGGCGGCGTCGTGAACGTCGAGAACGGATTCGCCTCGTTCGCGCGCGGGACCACGAAGTAAAACCCGCGGGTCTCGAGACGGTCGACGGCGAAGCGCAGATCCGCGGTTAGAGCGTCGTTCGGCGTCCACAGGAAACGAGCTCGACCCGTGTAGTCGCGGGCCGGATCCGCTTTCTGATGGAGGTAGGTGTTCTCGAGAAATCCGTCGGTGTTGTAGACGTTGAACGCCGCGCGATACTTCAGCGTCCGCGATTCGTTCATCGGGCCGCTGAGCGCGAGGAGCGCCTTTTCAGACGTGCCGTTGCCGATTCCGACCGCCGCGTGGCCCTCGAAATGGTCCGTCGGTGCGCGCGTGTGGATGATGATGGCGCCGCCGATCGCGTCTCGGCCGTATAACGCGCCTTGCGGCCCCTTGAGAACCTCGATCTGCTTGATGTCGAGGAGTTCCTGATTGAACGCCGCCGGATTCGTTTCGAGTACGCCGTCGACGACTACGGCCACCGATGGCTCGCTGTTGCGCGCCTGGGAGATGCCGCGCAGCACGACGAAGGAAGTGCCCGCGTTCTGGGTTTCAACCAGGTTCATGTTCGGGACCATCGCGATGAAATCGCCCGGCTTCTCGATTCCGGCGGCTTGGATGTTCTTCTCGGTGAACACATCAATCGTCACCGGAACGCTTTGAAACGACTCGGCGCGTTTGCGGGCGGTGACGACGATCGCGCCCAAATCCTCCGCCGGCGCGAGCACCGGTACGGTTGCCAGCGCGACGCCTGCGGCCGCGACCAATATGGCCATCACTCGGCATCTAGAGTTCAACATCCTGGTCTCCCCCCCATTCATGTGTTATTTCGCAATGTCCTCGGCGTGCTTGCCACGCTCCGGCCACGGTTCTCCGCGCCCAAGCGACGCGCGAATCGCGGACCCATGCTCGTCAAGGAGAGGCGCGGCGCGAACCGAGCGCGCCCGCTCGCCGCCGAACTGCACCGCCGGGCGCACCGCGCTGGCGGCGCCGTGCGGCGCCGCGACGGGAACCACCAGTCCAAGGTGCTCGACCTGCGGGTCGACGATGACGTCATTGATGCGGTTGATCGGCGCGTGCGGCACATCGTGCGCGCGCAGCTGCGCGAGCCAGTAGGCGAGAGGCGCGCGCGCGAACCGGGCGTCGAGTTCATCGCGCAGCATTTCGTAGTTCGCGATCCGCGCTGCGCGCGTCGCGAAACGGGGATCGGCGGCAAGGTCCGGTGCCTGTGTTGCGGCGATCAGGGCCTCCCAGAACTTTTCCGGCGACGAGAGGTGTATCGCGATGAGACGCTGGTCGGTAGTTCTCAAGATGTAGGCCTGCGCGAGCCGCGGGCGGTCGGTCGACGCCGGTATCTCGCCGAGCGCGAAGAATGCAGCGAACGGCTCCACGGCGAAGTGCGCCATGGCTTCGAGCATCGACACTTCGACGAGGCCGCCGCAGCCGGTTCTTCCCCGCTGGACCAGCGCACCGAGCACGCCGTAGGCCGCGTAAATTCCGGTGATAGCGTCGGCCAGCGCCGGGCCGAGGAACTGCGGGTGGTCATTGTCGACGACCACGCTCAAGAAGCCGCTCAATGCCTGCGCGACCGAGTCGTAGCTCGGCCGGTCGACGTACGGGCCACTCGAGCCGAATCCGCTGATCGAGCAGTAGACGAGGCGGGGATTGAGCGCCAGCAGGCGCGTTGCACCGGCGCCGAGACGATCGGCCGTGCCCGGCCGAAAGTTCTGGATGAACACGTCGGCCTCGCGCACGAGCCGGTCGAACAGGGCGCGGTCCCGCTCGCTCTTCATGTCCAGCGCGACGCTGCGCTTGTTCCGGTTGTACGCCTGGAAGTGAGGCGAGTAATTGCCGCTCTGATAGCTGCGATACGGATCACCGTCCGGACTCTCGATCTTGATCACGTCCGCGCCCAGGTCGGCGAGCATCATGCCGGCGCAGGGCCCCGTGATGAACGTACCTTGTTCGACGACGCGTATGCCGGATAGCGTTCCGATCATTCCTGGTATCTCCCTCGCCTCACGGGTTCTCGTCGGCAACGAAACCCGCCGCGGTTTCACCGTCGTAGTCGATCGCGCCGGCTCCCGCATGGGACAACACGAAGCCGATGCCGCGTAGCTGCTCCTCGAGCAGGTGCGCGATCAGTCCGGCGGTTCGCGCGAGGATCGGCACGCCCTTCAGAGCGAGGCGCGGATAACCGGCATCGAGCAGCACCGCTGGAATCGCGCCGGATATGTTGATCGCAAGGGGGCGTCCGACCAGCGCGGGTATGGCGCGTTCGACCGCATGCGCAATCTCGACATAACGTCCGGCCGCACCGATCTCGGCGGCGATTTCGAACAGGCGCAGCGCGCGCGGATCGCGGTTCTTGTGTTGCGGATGGCCGTAGCCAGGGATCGCGCGCTTCGCCGCGCGGTAATCGCCGACCATCTTCGCAACCGCCGCGTCAAGCGCCGCGCCGCCGTCGATCAGCGCGGCGATTTCCGCGTACAAACATCCGGCCGCCTCGGACGAGCCGAGCACGACCGAACCGCAGCCGAGGATGCCGGCGGCAACGGCGCCCTGCAGCGCCTCCGGCGCCGCAGCCAAGGTCATGCGGCTCGCCTGCACGCTGGGCACGAGACCGTGCTCGGCGATCGCGACCAGGGTGGCATCGAGGATGCGGCATTGCGCCGGCGTCGGCAGCTGCCCCGTGACCAGGAGCCAGACGTGCTCGGTGAAGCTGATCGTCCCTATCAGTTCGCGCGCGAGGTCGCGGCCCCTAACGAGGATCGTGTCCGCATTCGAAACCGAGATCGCGGTGCTGCGCCAAGTCTGTCGACCGATCTTCAACTGTCGCCTCGCTCGTAAGAATCAATAAGTTCGCTTATCGAAAATAATGTCGGTATACGAAATATGATTAGCTGGAGTCGGAGTGATCGTCAAGAACCTCCGACGGCGCTTCCCAGTTTTCGGATATCGAAATAGACTGGAGGCATGGCGCAGTCGAAACCGAAGAGGCGGCGGGAGGCGATGGGCGGACTCGCAAAGGGGCTTGCGGTGATCCGCGTGTTTACGCGCGATCACGCGGCAATGAGCCTCAGCGAGATTGCGCGGACCGCCGGCATGCCGGCGGCCACCGCGCGGCGTTGTCTTTTGACGCTCGAGGAGCTCGGTTACGTGACGCGCAATGGCCGCGACTTCCTGCTGCGCCCGAAGGTCATGCAACTTGGCGCCGCGTATCTCGAATCGATCGACATCGAAAAGCTCACGAAGACCCACCTCGAGGAGCTTGCGCGCATCACCTCCGACTCGTCGGCGCTCTGCGTGCGCGACGGCGTCGACGTCGTCTACGTCGCGCGCGCGTCGGTGCGCACCTTGTTGCGGCTCGAGGCGCACGTCGGCAGCCGTTTTCCCGCGCACGCGACGTCCACGGGGCGCGTGCTGCTGGAGGGCGCGAGCGCCGAGCGGCTCGAGTGGTACTTCGACAGCGCGAAGTTCGAAGCCCTGACCGATCGGACCGTCACGGACCAGGCTCGGCTGCGTTCGCTCGTCGAAGATTGCCGGCGCGCCGGCTACTCGGTCGTTCAGGACGAACTGGCGTACGGGATCGTTGCGCTCGCGGTGCCTGTCCTCGACGGCAAGGGACGAGTCGTCGCGGCGCTCAACACCTCGAGCCATTCGCGTCGAATCACGAAGACCAAACTCGTCCGCGATCGCCTGCCGATGCTCCAGCTGGTCAGCCGCCAGATCTCCGCCGACCTCGCTACCGCGCCCTGGCTGAGCCTGAGCGCGCAGGTCTGACGCCGGCGCCGTGCGCCGGGGCGGAGCGGATCCGCTTGACGATGCATCGCTCGGCCAATATGCTGAAATCGAATTGTTTTTCGTATAGCGAAATTAGTGCGCAAATCCAGGACTGCCGATGCGATCGACGACATGACCGACCAGGCGCCCGACGACCGGTATCTCGATGTCGGCCGGGCGCGTCTTCGCTTTCGAGACGAAGGCCGCGGTGCCGCCGTGGTGTTCTTACACGGCTGGACGCTGGACCTCGACATGTGGGAGCCGCAATGCGCCGCGCTGCGCGAATCCTATCGCGTCGTGCGCTTCGATCGGCGCGGC
>DAIDVO010000159.1 GCA_027456085.1 Steroidobacteraceae bacterium
CGATCCGCTTGGCGCTCGCGATCTCGGCGGGCGTTTGCGCATGCGTGCAGACGATCAGCGGCGCGGCGATCGGCTTCAGGCGCCATCCCGTCGCGATGCGCTCGAGCTGCCGCGCGGCATTCGCCCCATCGCTTCCCGCGCAAATCATCGACGCGTACGGCCGGCCGACGACGCGGTCCAGCACCGCGTAATAAGTCCTGTCGAAGAAATGCTTAAGCACGCCGCAAATCGCCGCGAGGTTCTCCGGCGTCGCGAACAAATAGCCGTCGGCGGCGATGACGTCGGCGGCCCCCGCGGCATCCGCGTGCAGCAGGCGCAGCGCCAACGCAGGCTCCGCGGCGAGCGCGCCCGCCTGCGCCGCGCGCACCATTTGCAGCGTGCCGCCGGTGGCGGAGTGATAGACGATCAGCAGCGACGGCATCACTTGAGATTGGCGGCATCAGCCAGGAGTTGCCGTGCGATGGGACGCAGCCTGCGCCAGCCGGCGATCGCGTCCGCGCTGGGTAGGGCATCGCTGCCGTCGACCGCTTGGAACAGGCCCTGGAGCGCCGCACCGACAAAGACGAAGCTCCGCAACCGCTTCGGCGCAAATCCATACGCGTCAGTGGGATTTGGCCGCGGCTCCGATCCGGCGATCAGGTCGAGCCGCGCCGACAAAGCGTCGCGCCCGGCAATTTCCGCGCCGCTCGCCGCCGCCCGCGCCGCGGCGACCTGCGCGCGCCGGCGGTCCAAGCGCCGCGAGGCCATGGCGACGCGCGCGCGCAATTCATCGATTTCCTGCGCCAATGCGAACTGCGCGCGAAACGCGCCGCTCTTAACATGAACGCGCGGATCGGCGCTGATGGAGAATCGCCGCGACATTCGCCGGCCGTTCACCGTCAGGACCGCGGTGTAGCGGCCCGGAGGCGCCCAGACCGCGTCGGCCGCGGTCAACCCCGCGGGCGGCGTGTAGGTGAAATTCCAGACCAAGCGATGCGCGCCGGCGGACGCGGACAAATGCGGCTCGACCGGCGCCCAATCCGGCGAGAAGTCGATCTTCGAAACAGCGGGCGCCGTGCGCCGATCCGCGCTCGACCATCGGCGCACCAAGGCGCCGGCGCCGTCGAATACTTCGAGTATGACCGGCGCCGTTTGGCTCTCCTTCAAGACGTAGTCCAGGTACGCGCCGTCCGGCGGATTCTCGGCCTTCGGCTCCTCGGGCGGCAACGGCGTACCGATGAAGGCCGGCATGCGAACGCGCACGGCGGTCGCCGGCTTGAACAGCCAGGCGTCCGCGGCCGCCACGTCAGGCCTGAATTCGCGCAGCGGCGCCGCGTCGTCGAGGATCCAAAAGCCGCGGCCGTGGGTCGCGATCACCAGGTCGTCGCCATGCACGTCGATGTCGCGCACCGACGTCACCGGCAGGTTGAGCTGCAAGCTCTGCCAATGATCGTCGTCGTCGAACGAGATGTACGCACCGTGCTCGGTGCCCGCGTACAGGAGTCCCGGGCGCACGTCGTCCTCGCGCACGACGTTGACGAAATCCCGATCGGCGATGCCCTCGACGATCGGCGTCCATGTCCTGCCGCCGTCGTGCGTGCGATAGATGTACGGACGGTCGTCATCCAGCCGATGCCGGTCGACCGCGACGTACGCGGTATCGGAATTGAAATGCGAGGTGTCGATGCCGGCGATTTTCGACCAGGCGCGAAAATCAGGCGGCGTCAGGTCCCGCCAATGCTTGCCCGCATCGCGGCTGCGCCAAATCAGCCCGTCGTCGGTGCCGACCCACAGATCGTCGCGCGCGACGCGCGACGGTGCGATGCTGTAGATCACGCCGCGGCGCGGTCCCCGCCCGAGGTTGTCCGCGAGCGCCGGCGCGTCCAAATTCGCAGGGTTTGCCGGATTCGGCCGCGCAAGATCAGGACTGATCGACGCCCAATGCAGACCGCCGTCGCGGGTCAGGTACAAGCGTTGATTGCCGAAATACAGGCTGTGCGGATCCTTCGGCGAAAACGCGAGCGGCAGCGTCCACGCCGCGCGGCTTATTTGCGGCTGCGCCAATGTCGGGTCGACATTGCGGGTCTGCTGCGTGCGCAGGTCCAGACGGTCGACGCGGCCGCCGTACACGATGTCCGCGTGCAGCGGGTCCGGTGCGATCATGTCGCTTTCGCCGCCGGCAACCAGTTCGTGAAATTGGGGCATCGCGATGCCGTCGCGGGAGAGCGTTCGGCTCGGCAGCATCACGGCCCCGGAGTCCTGCTGCGCGCCGTAGACGTCGTAGGGAAAGCGGTTGTCGGTCGCGACGTGATAGATCTGCGCGGTGGGCTGATTGAACCAGGAACTCCAGGTCAGGCCGCCGTTTTGCGTGATCAATGCGCCCTGATCGCTGCCGAGGATGCGCCGAGCCGCGTCGACGGGATCGATCCATAAGGCATGGAAATCATCGCCGGTCGGATCGCCGCGCTCAGGAACGAACGTCTTGCCGCCGTCGTCCGATCGCAGCACGATCGTATTCATCGCCCAGACGCGATTCGCATTCAGCGGATCGGCGCTGATCGCGTCGAAATACCAGCCGCGCTGCCAGATGCGCGGATCTGCGCTCGTTCGGGTCCACTCTGCGCCGGCGTCGTCGGATCGGTACAGGCCGCCTTTGGATCCGGCGGCGATCGCGTAGACGCGCAGCGGCGCCGCCGGCGAAATCGCAAGGCCGATGCGGCCTGGATTTGCCGGGAACCCGTGGCCTTCGATCTTGCGCCAGTGCTCTCCGGCGTCCTCGGACTTGTACAGGCCGCCGCCGGGCCCGTCGGATGGCGGGTAGATGTTCCACGGCGGTCGCCGCGTCTGCCACAGCGCCGCGTAGATCACGCGCGCATCATCCGGTTGGAAGGCGAGGCTCACCGCGCCGGTATCGACGCCGCGATACAAAACCTTGCGCCAGGTCTTGCCGCCGTCGGTCGGCTTGAACACGCCGCGCAGGGCGTTCGGCCCGTAGGCAGACCCTAGCGCCGCGGCGTACGCGATGTCCGCGTCCGCGGGGTCCACGAGAATCTGCGCAATTTGACGGGTATCGTCGAGGCCGAGATGCATCCAGGTCTTGCCGCCGTCGGCCGACTTGAAGATGCCGGCGCCCTGCGCAATGTCGGAACGCATATCCGCCTCGCCGGTCCCGACGTAGATCACGTTCGGGTTCGAGGGCGCCACCGCGATCGCGCCGATCGAGGCGACCGGTTCACCGTCGAAAATCGGCGTCCAGGTGCGTCCCGCGTCGCGGGTCTCCCACACGCCGCCGTCGACCGCGCCGAAATACCAGCGCAAGGGGTTGCCGGCAACGCCGGCGACGGCGAGTACGCGCCCGCCGCGAAACGGCCCGATCGAGCGCCAGCGCAAACCGGCGAACAGCGACGGTGAATAGCCCGCCGCAGGCGCGCCTTGGTGCGCGCTCGCGGCCGCTGCCACCGCGGCGCAGGTCAGTAATGTGGGCAGCAACGCCCGGCGGACGACATTCGGCATCGGGACTCCGGCATGCGCGGCACCGGCGCGAAAGTTTTGAAGTCTACCACGGGCATGGATCGTCACGGACAGCGCGAATCGGGTAGGCTTATCCGCTTGTGCCGTTGCGCGGAAGTCACGATGAACTCCAACAAGCCTCCGATATCGCAAGCCCGTTCCTTCGCGGCCGTCTATCTGATCGAGATGTGGGAGCGCTTCGGCTTCTACGGCATGCAGGCGCTGATCATCTACTACATGATCCAGCGCCTCGGTTTCGAGGACCAGCGCGCGAATCTCGTCTGGGGCGCGGCCGCGGCGCTGATCTACGTGTCGCCGGCGATCGGCGGCTGGGTCGGCGACAAGATACTCGGCACGCGCCGGTCGATGCTGATCGGCGTCGTGATCCTGACGATCGGCTACGCACTGATGTCGGTGCCGTCCGAGAATACCTGGACGCTGTTCGGCGCGCTCGGTGTGATCGTCGTCGGCAACGGCATGTTCAAGCCGAATGCCGCGAATCTCGTGCGCAAGATCTACGAGGGCGACGACGCCAAGATCGACAGCGCGTTCACGATGTACTACATGGCCGTCAACGTGGGCTCGACGGTGTCGATGCTGTTGACGCCGTGGATCAAGGACTACGTCAATCGCGTCTACGGGCACAATCTCGGCTGGCATGCGGCGTTCGCCGTCTGCTGCGCCGGCCTCCTGATCGGCATGATCAACTTCTACCTGATGCGCCGGGCAATGCGCCATATCGGCTCGGAACCCGACGACGCGCCGATGCCCCTCAGTCGGCTCCTCGCGGTGCTGGGTGTGGGCTTGCTCGGCGTCGCGGCCTCGGCGGTCGTCCTGCAATACGAATCGCTCGCGCGGATATTCGTCTACGCGGCGGGCGTCGCTCTGCTCGGCATATTCGCATACCTGATCGCAAAGAGCCGCCGCAGCGAGCGCGCCGGCCTGATCGCCGCGCTCGTGCTAGTCGTGCAGACGATTTTCTTCTTCATTTTCTACCAACAGATGTCGTCCTCGCTCGCGCTGTTCGCGCTGCGCAACGTCGATTGGAATCAGTACTTTTTCGGCTTGCGCGTGTGGACCTGGACGCCGGCGCAATACCAGGCCCTGAATCCGATCTGGATCATGCTGTTGAGCCCGGTCCTCGCCTGGGCGTACACGCGCGCCGGCGCCCGCGGCAAGGATTTGTCGATCGCGGCGAAGTTCGCGGTCGGCTTCGCGGTCGTCGCGGTCGGCTTCTTCATCTACGGCGTCGCCGGCCGCTATGCCGTCGGCGGCATGACCTCGTCGTGGTACATGATCTGGGGCTACGGCTTCTACTCGCTCGGCGAACTGCTCGTCAGCGGCTTAGGGCTCGCGATGATCGCGCGCTACGTCCCTGCGCGGATGGGCGGCTTCATGATGGGCGCCTACTTCGTCGCCTCCGGCATCTCACAATACCTCGGCGGCGTGGTCGCCAATTTCGCGAGCATTCCGAGCAAGCTCGAGGACCTGTTGAAAATGGCGCCGGCGCAGGGCATGAACCAGGTCGCCGCGCGCTACCCGCAGGCGCTCAAACTCACGCTCGACGACTTCCGCCAATGGATCGGCGTGCTGCCGACCGACGACGCGGCGAAGCTCGGCAACACGCTGAAGCTCGCGCACGCGGCGCCGTTCCACAGCCTCCCCGCAGCTACGCAGGCGCTATTGACCGGATTCAGCGAGAGCCTGCGTGTCGCCACCCTGCCGGTGTACACCAGGCTGTTCAACGAACTGGGGCTTGCCGCGATCGTCTGCACGGTGATCGCGGTCGCGGCCGTACCGATGATGCGCAGGCTCTCGGGAGCACACGGCGCGCGTCAGGAGTCCGATCGGCCGAACTGACCGAAATACCATTCCTGGAAAGTCTCGACGCGGCGTTCGTGTTCCGAGTAGCGTCCCGGCCGGTATCGCTTGGACAGAATTCCTACCTGGTTGTTTTCGGTGATTTCCTTGTCCTGCTTCGTGGTCCGATCCCACCCCCAGGTCATTCGCGGCACGTCGTAGTCGCTCGCGGCGCCGTCGACGAGCCAGGTCAAATCGACGTCGGTGCGCATCGTGCGGCGCGGCGTGAACTGAAACAGCACCGCGAAATCGTTCGTCGCGACCAGATGTGTGAACGGGCTGAAGCTCAGGTACATGCGGCCCTGATCGAACGCGCGGCGCTTGCCCATCAGTGTGGACGCGGGCCGGCCGTCCTCGGTCTCGCTGTCGTAGCCCTCGCGAATCGTCCGCTGCAGCAAGAGGCGCAGATGGGATGAGTCCGGGCCGTCGTCGATTGTTCCGCTCGGGCGCCCGAGCGCGGCCGCGCGCCGCTCCCACGCGCGCAGCGTCGGCAGGTAATCCTGCACCGCGTCGGCGGGGCCCGAACTCGTCCCCGCGCCAAACGCGATCAAGGCCTCCGGCGGATGCATCGAGCTGAATTCCGGATGCGACGGCGTACAGTGGTAGCACTCCACGAAATTCTCGACGACGAGCTTCCAGTTCGCGTCCGTCGGGTACGATTGGGTATGCGCGATCTTCGCGCCGGCAAAGCCGTGAAAATCGAGGTGGCGCTCGAGATCGCCGAACGTCGCGTCGAAGTCGACCGGGTCGCGCTCGCACAAGTTGATGAATATGAAGCCGTGCAACACGCGCACGTGGCAGCGGTGCAGTCCGTTGTCCTTTTTCGCAAAATCGGCCGGCATCAGCCGCGCCGCGAGCAGCTCGCCGTCGAGTCCGTAGCTCCACGCATGATAGCCGCAGGTCAGGCGGCTCACCCGGCCCGATGGCTGCGTGCAAATCAGTGAACCGCGGTGCCGGCAGACGTTGTAGAACGCATTGATCGTCGCCTCGCCGCTGCGCACGATGATGATCGATTCGTCGCCGATCTTGAACAGGAAATAATCGCCCTTGCGCCGCACGCGGTCGACGTGGCCGGCGACGATCCACTTGCGGCTGACGACGTGTTCCATGTCCTCGGCGAAAATCCCGTCGTCGCAATAGAAATTGCGATCGAGGCTGTAGCCTTTCCTCGCGTTCAGCGCGAGCATCGAAGTCTTGCCGGTGTCCATCGTCTGGTCGGTCTCCGCTGCGTTTCGATCTTCAGCGCGGTCAGCGCCTGATGCGCTCGTTGCGCGGGTCGTACATCGGCGCAAGGGACGCGTCGGCCGCGTGCCTGCGGCCCGCAACCTCGATTTCGAAGTCCTGCGCCCCGATGCCCGTGAACGGCGCGCCGTCCGGCGCATGGACGTAGCCCAGTCCGACCGCGGCGCCGAGCGTATGCGCGTACATCCCGGAGCGGATGTGGCCGACGAGATCACGCCCTCGCCAAATCGGCTCGTTGTGGTAAAGGAGGGGCTCCGGCGATTTGAGCTTGAATTGCACGAGACGCCTGCGCACGCCGGCGCGCCGCTGCGCGAGCAAGGCTTCGCGGCCTATGAAGCCGCCGGGCTTGTCGAATTTGACCGCAAAGCCCAGCCCCGCCTCGAGCGGCGTCTCCTCGTCGGTGATGTCGTGACCCCAGTGCCGGTAACCCTTCTCGATGCGCAGCGAATTCAACGCATGGTAGCCGGCGTGCACTAGAGCGTGATCCCGGCCCGCAGCGGTCAATTCCTCGTAGACGCCGACCATGAACTCGGTCGGCACGTAGATTTCCCAGCCGAGTTCGCCGACGTAGGTGATGCGCGTCGCCCGCACGAGTGCATATCCTAATTCGATCGAGCGGCTGGTCGCGAACGCAAAGCCCCGGTCGGAGCAATCCTCCGGCGTCAATGACTGCAACAGCGCGCGCGCATTCGGGCCCATGATCGAGATCACGCCCATCCCCGAGGTCACGTGCGTGAGCACGCAGCGGGCGTCAGGCTCGATGTGGCGGCGCAGCCAGGCGAAATCACGCGTTTCGGTCTCGGCGCCGCCGACGATCAGAAACGCATCCTCGGCGAGCCGCGTCACCGTGAGATCCGCTTCGATTCCGCCGCGTTCGTTGAGCCACTGTGTGTAGACGACCCTGCCCGGCTCCACGTCCACGTCGTTCGCCGAGACCCGGTTGAGGATGCGCGCCGCGTCGGCACCCTCGAGCCGGAATTTCGCGAACGACGACTGATCGAACAGGCCGACCGCGGCGCGCACCGCAATGTGCTCGCGCGCGCTGTGCTCGAACCAATTCTGGCGCCCGTAGCTGTATTCGTAGGTAGGCGTGACGCCGGCGGGCGCGAACCAGTTCGCGCGCTCCCAGCCGAAGGCCTCGCCGAAACATGCGCCGGCCGCCGCGAGGCGATCATGCAGCGCCGACCGGCGCACGCCGCGCGCGGTCGCGTATTGGCGGAACGGCCAATGCGTCGCGTACAACAGGCCGAGACTCTCGGTGACGCGTGCACGCAAATATTTGCGGTTGATTTGGAACGGCATGTTGCGGCGCACGTCGACTTCCCACAGATCGACGGGCGGATGCCCGTCGCGGATCCACTCCGCGACGACTTTGCCCACGCCGCCCGCGGACTGCAGTCCGATGGAATTCAAGCCCGCTGCGACGAACAGGCGCGCAAGCTCCGGCGACTCGCCGAGGTGATAGCGCACGTCCGGCGTGAAGCTCTCGGGTCCGCAAAAGAATTTCTGCAGTCCGGCACGCTCGAGTGCCGGTATGCGGCGCATCGCATCGAGCAGGACCGGCTCGAAGTGCGCGAAGTCCCCGTCGATCTCGCCGAACGCGAAGTCCTCCGGCACGCCGTCGACGCCCCAGGGCTTCGCCCGCGGCTCGAACGCGCCGACGAGCAGACGGCCCGCATCGTATTTGAAGTAGCTGCAGTGATCGTAGTCGCGCAGCACCGGCAGGTCGGGGTGCAAACCCTCGATGTCCTTGAAGATCGCGTAGTAATGCTCGCAGGCATGCAGCGGGACCGCGACGCCCGCGCGCGCGGCGAGATCGCGCGTCCACAGGCCGCCGCAGAGCACCACGAACTCGGCGTCGATGCGGCCGTGGTCGGTTTGCACGCCGCTCGCGCGCCTGCCGTCGTTGAGGATCGACGTGACCTTGACGTCCTGGAATATCTGCGCACCCTGTTTGCGCGCGCCTTTCGCGAGCGCCTGCGTGATGTCGACCGCGTTGGCGTAACCGTCGCTCGGGATGTGGATTGCGCCGATGACGTCGTCGAGGTTCGCGATCGGGTACAGCGAGCGGATCTCCTGCGGGCCGACGACATCGACACGCAAGCCGAATACCTTCGCCATCGACGCGTTGCGCTCGAGCTCCTCCATGCGCGCCGCGGTCGTCGCGAGCGATATGGAACCGCATTGGCGATAGCCCGTCGCCTGTCCGGTCTCCGACTCGAGACCGCGGTACAGCTCGCCGGTGTAGCGCGCGAGCTTGGTCATGTTGATCGATTGGCGCAGCTGTCCGACGAGCCCCGCGGCGTGCCAGGTCGTTCCGCTCGTCAGCTGCTTGCGCTCTATCAAGACGACGTCGCTGAAGCCGAGCTTGGCGAGGTGATACGCGACGGAACAGCCGATCACGCCCCCGCCGACGATGACGACGCGCGCTTGCGCTGGTAAGTCGGCGGTCATCGCTCAAGCCCTCATGCGCGAGTTGTCGGGATCGAACGCCGCCCGCTCGAGCACCTGCGCCGCGAGCCGCGAGCCTTGAATCATCACCTCGAACCGGCTTCCCGGTGCGGCGTACGCAGGCTCCACGCAGGCGAATGCGAGACTCTTGCCCACACGGTGCCCATACGCGCCGGACGTCGTGATGCCGATGCAGCGCTCGCCGTCTAACACCGGCTCGCCGCCGCGCGCATCGGCGCCCGCCGCGGCGATTTCGGCATACACGATCTTGAGCGGCCGGGACGGCGCCGCGAGCGTCGCCGCCTTGCCGACGAAATCATGCTTGGTCAAGTCGATGAAGCGATCCATATCGGCCTCACGCATGTTCAATTCGTTCGTAAGCTCGGTCGACCAGGCCTTGTAGGCCTTTTCGACACGCATCGAGTTGACCGCGTACAAGCCGTAATTCGCTATCCCCAGAGGCCGTCCCGCGTCGAACAGTGCGTCGTATATCGTCGTCATCGCCGACATCGGTGCGTGCAATTCCCAGCCGAGTTCGCCGACGTAGCTCACGCGCAGCGCGCGCACCGGCCGGCCGGCGACGGCGATTTCGCGCGCGCTGAGCCACGGGAACGACGCGTTGCCGAGATCGGCGTCGGTCAGCAGCGCCAACAGCTCGCGCGCGCGCGGACCGCTCACTACGAGGACGCCCCAATCCATCGTGACGTTCTCGATGCGCACCTCCTCGTCCGCGCGCACGCTTTGCCGCAACAGGTCCAGATCCCTCAGTTCCGCAGCGGCCGCCGACAGCGCATAGAAACGGTCCCCGGCGAGACGCGTGATCGTCATCTCCCCGGCGATCCGGCCGCCCGAGGACAAGGGATGCGCGAGCACGATGCGCCCCGGCTTGCGCGCAATGCGGTTCGCGCAGACGCGGTTCAAGAAGCCTTCCGCTCCGGACCCCGTGATCTCGTATTTCGCGAAGCCGGACAGGTCGAGCACGCCGACGCGCCGATGGACCGCGTCGACTTCGGCGCCGACGACATCGAAGACGTTGTTGCGCAGGTAGCTGTAGTCCTCGGTTCTGCCGTCGGTCGAGAACCACTTCGGCCTCTCCCATCCGAACG
The DNA here is from genome assembly GCA_027456085.1 of Steroidobacteraceae bacterium. GTDB lineage: Bacteria > Pseudomonadota > Gammaproteobacteria > Steroidobacterales > Steroidobacteraceae > Bog-1198. The sequence goes on from DAIDVO010000159.1 coordinate 10,149, forward strand.
TCTCGGTGTAGACGCAGCCCTGGGCCGCAAGCTTCGCATACAGGGGACCGACCTTGCGGGGTCTGCCGTCCATTTCCTCTTCGCCCGGCCTGCGCGTCGTGAAGGTCGTGCGATAGTCGAGAAACACCTTGTCGCGGACGTACGCGGCGTCGGCAAACCCGCCGAAGCGCCGCGGATCGAACTCCGTCATGTTGATTTCGGCGTCGCCGTGCACCATCCACTGCGCGAGATATTTGCCGCAGCCGCCGCCTTGGGCGATGCCGAACGACGTTCCGCAGCATTGCCAGAAATTGCGCACGCCCGCCGCCGGCCCGAGTAGCGGCGCGCCGTCCGGCGTATGCGGAATCGCGCCGTTGATGACGCGCCGTATGCCGACTTCGCCGAAAATCGGCATCCGCTCGATCGCCCGCTCCAGCCACGGGGCGATGCGCTCCAAGTCGTCGGCGAACAATTCGTTCGACGTCTCCCACTCCGGGTGGCCTTGCGGCGCCCACGCTTCGCGCAAGCCGGTGCTTTCGTAGACCCCGATCAACCCCGATTTCTGCTCCTGGCGGAAATAGCCCGAGGTATACGAATCGCGCATGACGGGAATTTCGGCGCCGCGATCGATGAATGCCGGGATGGGGTCGGTGACGACGTAGTGATGCTGCATGTTGGTGATCGGAGCATCGCTTCCGACCATCGCAGCCACTTGGCGCGCATGGCAGCCGGCCGCGTTGACGCCGATTTCGGCGACGATCGTGCCTTGCTGCGTCTCGACGTCCCACTCGCCGCTCGCCCGCCGGCTGATGCCGGTGACCCGATTGTGCCGCACGACGGTCGCGCCGAGCGCGCGCGCGCCTTTCGCGAGCGCGTTGCATATGCCCGCGGGATCGCCATGGCCGTCGTCGGTCGTCCAGGCGCCGGCGATCACGCCGTCGGTCGTGAGGAACGGATTCAGCCGCTTGATCTCGTCGATCCCGACGATTTGCATCCGGAAGCCGATGATCTTGGAATAGCCGTACACTTGTTTGAGCCAGGCGAGTTCGTGCTCGTTGTTCGCGAGCCGCAAGCCCCCGCTCCCGTGCCAGCTCGTGTATTGGCCGGTCAGGCCCTCCAGCAGCGGATACAAGCCGTTGCTGTAAGCGTGGATCTTCGCGAGATTGAAGCTGCCGGTGATGCTCGGGCATTGTCCGGCCGCATGCCACGTAGAACCCGAGGTCAGCTCATGCTTCTCGATGAGCAGCGCATCGGTCGAGCCCTCTTTGGCCAGGTGGTACAGGAGGCTCGCGCCCATGATGCCGCCGCCGACGATGACGATCTTTGCGTGTGTTTGCATGCGTTGAGACTTGCAGAAATTCCGGTTGACCACAATAAATTGACCGATGATCGACATACAAATTAATAATTTGGTACCTCAGGCCCCTATTTTTTCGAGCGAGATCCCATGACGAGAGTCCGGCCGGTCGTCGGATTGCCGACCCTGACATGGTTGCGTGCGTTCGAAGCGGCCGCGCGTAGCGCGAGCTTCAGCGCTGCGGCCGTCGAGCTTTCCTTGACTTCGGGCGCGATCAGCTACCAAATCCGGGCGCTCGAGCGCCACCTCGGTTTCGCGCTGTTCGAGCGGCTGCCCCGCGGGGTGCGCCTCACGCCGATGGGTGTCGCGTACCTGCCGCCGGTGCGCAAGGCATTCGAGGAACTCGCCGATTCGACCGTCGGCTTGTTCGGCAGCAAGGATCGGGCGCAAATCACGGTGCATGCACCCGTATCACTCGCGGCGCTGTGGCTCGCGCCGCGCCTGCCGTCGTTCATGGCCGAGAACCCCTCGGTCGACGTGCGCCTGGCTTCGGTGATCTGGGACAACGCGGCGCCGGACGAGGCGACCGATCTGGAAATTCGCTACGGTGCGGGTCATTGGCATGGCTACCGATCCGAGCGCCTGATGAACCAAGGAATCATCGCGGTTTGCTCGCCGGCGCTTTTGCGCGAGACCCTCGCCGCCGCAGATCGCACGGCGCTCGTGACGCGCCGGCTGATCCACATCATGGGGCACGAGGATCAGTGGCTGAAGGTCTGCCAAGGGCTGGGGCTGGCGGATGTCCGGCCAAACCACGGTCCGATCGTCGATACGACGGTCGCGGCGCTCGAACTCGCGGCGAGCGGCGCGGGCTGCGCGCTCACCCGGCGGATATTCGTCGACTCCTATCTCAAGACCGGCAGGCTGACGCTCGCGTTCGACTCGGAGTTCGCGGACGAGAATTCGTATTTCGTCGTCACGCCCGAGCGTCCGCGCCGCATTGGCCGCGAAGTTCAGCTGTTTCGCGATTGGCTGGTCGCGATGGCCGCGCGCGCCGCGGATTGAATCAGCCCGGCGTCCGCGCCGCGACCGCCTGAGACGCGAGCGCCGCGATCGCCTCGGTCAGGGCCCGGGTATCGACCGGCTTGCTCAAGAAACGGCACTGCGGAATCGGCTCCGTGACGACGCGGAACACCGATTCCAGGTCCCCGCTCAGGATGACCGCGGGAATGTTCCAGCCGAGCGCCGCGCGCATGCGGTTCAACACGTCGAGCCCGCTCATCTGACCGTCGAGGCGATAATCGGCGACGAGAATGTCGCCCGGCTCTATCGCCCCGAACAGGCGCTCCGCCTCCTTCACGGTCGCGGCGCTGCGCGTACGGTAGCCTTCGAGGTTCAGGAACAGTTCGGTCGCGACGCGCACGGACTGGTTGTCCTCCAGCAAAATCAGGTTGCCCGACCGCACGGCCGCCGGAGCCGCCGCGCGGCGATCCACGCGCGGCGGCGGCGCTTCCTGTAGCAGCTTTTGCCGCGGAATTCGCACGCTGACCGCGGTGCCTTCGCCGATTCTCGATGTCACGGCGACCCCAAACCCCAGTAAACGCGATACCTCACGCACGATCGCAAGTCCGAGCCCCACCCCGAGCCGCGGCGCGCCGTGCGGATCGACTTGATAGTATTCGTCGAATATGCGGTCGAGTTTGTCCGCGGGAATGCCGATACCCGAATCTTCCACTTTGACGATCAGGCATTCCGAATCGAACGTTTGAGCGACGCGCACATAGCCGCGTTCGGTGTATTTCAACGCGTTGCCGATCAAATTCTGGAGCAGCTGGATGAACAGCATGCGGTCGGTCGACACGACGGACTGGGTGTCGGAAAACTCGAGGTGCAGGCCCTTCGACTGGGCCGATGAGTCGAATTCGTGCCGCAGGTCGGCGAATACGGAGCCCAAATTGACCTCGCCGAGCTGCGGACTCACCGCTCCGGACTCCAGGCGGCTGACGTCGAGCAGGGAATCGAGCAAGCGCGTCGCATGATCGATTGCGAGTTCCTGGCGGCGCAGCAGCTCCTGCAGACTCGGGATCGGCCCCGCCACCTTCTGCATCGACCCGTTCAGCAGGCGAATCGCGTGCATCGGCTGGCGCAGATCGTGGCTCGCGGTCGCCAGGAATCGGCTCTTCGCTCTATTGGCCCGATCGGCCTCGGTACGCGCCGCGACCAGCGCATCGGTGATCGCGCGCTGGTAGGTCATGTCCCGGACCGCGGCCGCGACATAATGTCCCGATCCGATTTGAAACGGCGCCAGACGGACGCCCGCCGGGAACTCCGTGCCGTCGGCGCGGCGCGCGACCAGATCGGTGACCCTGGCGCCCATCTCGCGATTTGCCGGGTTTTTGAGATACAGGCCGATGTGGGCGCTGTGGCGCGGCCGCAAGCGGTCCGGCACCAGCAAATCGATTGATTGTCCGATCAATCGCTCGGGCGCGTAACCCAGCAGCGTCCGCGTCGTTTCGTTCGCGAATTGGATCAGCCCCGCAGAATCGACGACAACCAGGGCATCGGGGCTGAACCGTAGCAGCTGTTCGGATAGCGCAGCAAACTGATTCATTGGCGGCTCGGAACCCAAGCGAGAAGTCTACCTCATTTTGTTCCTGACGGGATCCGTCTAAGGGACAAGCGCAAGCGTATGCGGGAATATCGCGGGTGCGCGCCGGCCGCCGATGCGGCAAGCTGCGGGGAGTATAACGATGCTGCGGCTGGCTCTGTTTCAATTATTCAACGGCGAAGGTGCATTTTGACGGCAAGCAATCCGGCCTGGATCGGATCCGAGGCCATACTCAATCAACTGATGGAGATCGCGCGCATATCGGCGCTCGCGGAAATGGCGAGCGGCATTGCTCATGAACTCAACCAGCCTTTGGGCGCGATCGCAACGTTCGCGCAGGCCGGTGAACGCATGCTGGATCGCACGGACCCGCTGTTGGAGCCCGCTTTGGATGTGTTTCGCCAGATCAATCATGAGGCGATGGGCGCAGGCGAGGGAATACGCCGCATCCGCCGGCTGTTCGAGCATGAGCAAGCAACCCGAACACCGAGCCAAATGCCGGACGTCGTCGCCGAGCTCAAACCCGTGCTGGAGATGCTGGCGCTTCGGGTCGGCGGAAAGCTGCACACGGAAGCGGCGGCCGATTTACCTAACTTGTTGATCGATAGGATAAAAGTTCAACACGTGTTGTTCGCGCTGGTGCAAAATGCGTTCGATGCGGCCGCGCTGGCCGCAGGGAGCGCGCCGCGGGTAGCCATTACGATCGCCGGCGACCGCTACGCGGTCGAGACGAGCATCAGCGACTCAGGCCCCGGTGTTCCCGCCGAAATCCAAGCACAACTATTCCGCCCATTTTTCACGACCAAGAGCCGCGGCACGGGACTCGGCCTCGCCTCCAGCCGGGCTATCGTCGAGGCGCATGAGGGTACGATAGGATTCGACGTACTCGCAGGAGGTGGTAGTCGCTTTTGGTTTCGGTTGCCGGCGGCCGTCAATTGAGTGGAGCGGACATGATGAAACTCAACGAGCCCCACAAGGGGAATGCGACCGTGCATGTCGTCGACGACGACGACGGGATGCGCCGCGCATTGACCTTGCTGTTGAGCACGGTCGGCTTCCGCACGACGGCCTACGCGCGCCCGAGCGAGTTTCTCGCGAAGCTCGAGCCCGACGCGCCCGGCTGCCTGGTATTGGACATTCGCATGCCCGAGATGAGCGGTCTCGAAGTCCAGCAGCAGCTGAACCGCACGGGCTGCATGCTGCCGGTGATTTTCATCACGGGCCACGGCGATATTCCGATGGCGGTGCAGGCGATGAAGGCCGGCGCGTTCGAGTTCATACAAAAGCCGTTTCGCGATCAGGACCTGCTCGACAAGATCAATCACGCGCTGCGCCTCGATGCCGAGAATCGCCAGAACGTCGCACGCCGCGCCGAAGTCCTGCGCAGGCTGCAGTCCTTGACCCCGCGCGAGCGCGAAGTCATGAACTTGGTCGTCGACGGCGGCGCGAACAAGGTGATCGCGATCGACCTGGGTTTGAGCGAGCGCACCGTGGAAATCCACCGCGCCAAAGTCATGGAGAAGATGGGCGCGCGGTCGATCGCGCACCTCGTCAAACTGCATCTCACGCTGGCCGAGTGACGCGAATGACGACCGAGGTTCATTTCGACGCCGAGCTCATGCGGCGCTACGATCGCGAAGGCCCGCGCTACACTTCTTATCCGACCGCGGTCCAGTTTCACGAGGCCGTGGGACTCGACGCTTACGCGTCCGCTGCCGCGACGAGCACCGGCGCGCTCCAGCGCGCACCGCTGTCCGTGTACGTGCATGTGCCGTTCTGCCATAGCCCGTGCTTCTATTGCGGCTGCAACAAGATCATCACGCGCAAACCTGAGCGGGCCGACGCCTACTTGGAGCGCCTTTACACGGAAATCGAGCTCCGCGGCCGGTATTTCGACCGCAGCCGGGAAGTCGAACAGCTGCATTTCGGCGGCGGCACGCCGACATTCCTGGCCGATGACCGCCTCGCTCGGCTGATGGGGGCGCTCGACAAGAATTTCCGCTTGCAGCGCACGCCTGGCCGCGACTACTCGATCGAAATCGATCCGCGCACCGTCGGCCCGGACACCTTGCGCACGCTCGCGGGCTTGGGTTTCAATCGCTTGAGCCTCGGTGTGCAGGACTACGACCCCGAGGTGCAGCGCGCCGTCAACCGCCGCCAGCCGGTCGAATTGGTGACCGCGGTATTGGACAACGCGCGCGCCTTGGGGTTCGGCTCGATCAATTTCGACCTCATCTACGGCCTGCCGCGGCAAACGCCGGCGACGTTCCGCACGACGCTCGCGATGGTCATCGCGCAGCGGCCGGATCGGCTCGCCGTTTATGGCTACGCCCACATGCCGCAGCTGTTCAAAGCCCAGCGGCAGATCGTGGCGGCCGATTTGCCGGATGCCTCGACGCGGCTTTCCTTGCTGCAGATGGCCGTACAGATGCTCACCGAGGCAGGCTACGTCTACATCGGCATGGACCATTTCGCGCTGCCGTCCGATGCGCTCGCGCTCGCGCAACGAAACGGCACGATGCAGCGCAGCTTCCAGGGCTACACGACCCACGCCAGCCGCGACCTCGTGAGCCTGGGCGTGAGCGCGATCGGCCAGATCGGTTTGTTATACATGCAGAATCACAAAACGATGGCGCAGTACGCCGAGCGGCTCGATCAGGGCCGCCTGCCGCTGCATCGCGGCGTACTGATGAGCGACGAGGACGTCCTGCGCCGCGACGTCATCCAACAAATCATGTGCAATGGGACGGTCGACTTTGCGGCGACCGAGCGCAGGTTCAACGTCGTTTTCGCCGATTACTTCGGCGCCGAATTGGCGCGCCTCGCTGCGTTGGAGCGAGACGGGCTGGTTGCGCGCGGCGAGCGGCGCGTCGCCTTGACGCCGCGCGGACGACTCCTGATGCGCACCGTCGCAATGGTGTTCGACGCCTACAAGAATGCGGGCGCCGGCGCTCCCCGGCTGTCGCGCGTCATTTGACCGTCGGACCGGCCGGCGTCGCGCAGGTCCAATCGAGCGAACGTTTGATTGCCTTCTGCCAGGAGGCGTACAAGTGCGCGCGCCGCTCGCGCGCCATGCCGGGCCGCCAGCGCCTGCCTGAGTCCCAATTCGCCTTCAGTACCTCGCGGTCGCTCCAATACCGAACCGCCAAACCCGCCGCGTAGGCCGCGCCCAACGCGGTCGTCTCGATGACGCGGGGCCGCACCGCGTCGATCCCCAGAATATCGGCTTGAAACTGCATCAGGAAATCGTTGACGACCATGCCGCCGTCGACGCGCAGCTCGTCAAGCGTTATCCCGGAGTCGCGCGACATCGCCTCGAGGACGTCGCGGGGCTGGTATGCGGTCGCTTCCAATGCGGCGCGCGCCACATGGCCGCGGTTCGCGAAACGCGTCAGGCCCGCGATCACGCCGCGCGCATCAGGCCGCCAATGCGGTGCGTACAAGCCGGAGAATGCCGGCACGAAATAGACGTCGCCATTGTCCTCGACCTCCCGCGCCAGCCGCTCGACGTCGGCGCTGTGCTCGATCAGGCAGAGATTGTCGCGCAGCCACTGCACGAGCGCACCGGCGATCGCGACCGATCCCTCCAGCGCGAAGCGGGCCGGCTCGCCGGCGAACCGATACGCGACCGTCGTGATGAGGCCCGCCGTCGAGGCGACGGGCTTGGGTCCGGTGTTCATCAGAAGGAAGCACCCGGTTCCGTAGGTATTCTTCGCCTCGCCGGCGTCGAAGCACGCCTGGCCCACGAGCGCCGCTTGCTGGTCCCCGATCATGCCGGCGAGCGGCACGCCGTCCAGCGTACCGCCCGAGATGGCGCCGTAGACCTCGCTCGACGAGACGATGCGCGGCAGTACCGGGCGCGGTATGTCGAATGAGCGCAGCAGCTCGGGATCCCAGTCGAGCGTCGCCAGGTTCATCAGCTGCGTGCGGCTCGCGTTGGTCACGTCCGTCAGGTGCAAGCCTCCGCGCACGCCTCCGGTCAGGTTCCACGCGAGCCATGCATCGATGTTGCCGAACAGCGCGACGCCGGCTTCGGCGAGCGAGCGCGCTCCGGGCACCGCATTTAGCAGCCATTGCAGCTTGAGCGCGCTGAAGTAGCTTGCGAGCGGCAGGCCGGTCTTGGCGCGAAACCGATCGGCTCCGCCTTCCTCGGCGTAGGCCGCGACCGCGGAAGCGACGCGCGTATCCTGCCAGACGAGTGCGTTGTACAGCGGTTTGCCGCTGCGGCGGTCCCACAAGACCGTCGTTTCGCGCTGGTTCGTGATGCCGACGGCGGCGAGATCCGTAGGTTCGATACCGGCGCGCGCCACCGCATCGCCGATGACGCGGCGCGTATTGTCGAGGATCTCGACCGCATCGTGCTCGACCCATCCGGGCTGCGGATAGATCTGCTTGTGCTCCTTCTGGGCGGCGGCCTTGATCCGGCCCGCGCGGTCGAAAATCATGAATCGCGTACTGGTCGTTCCCTGATCGATCGCCCCGACGTACTCGCTCAATGTCCACTCCCCGCCGTTCATCCCTGCGGCCGCTGCGGCGATGATCGCATACCCGGCGCGGGAAGCGGGATTTCCCGTACCGGCCGGCGATTTTCACGCATAGGCGCGCACCCACCGTTGCGCTAGAGTCGCAAGACTTTCCGGACAAATGCCGCAGGTGTCCGCGCATGGCTGATTTTGCGCGCATCGATTCCGCGCGCGGCGACGCTCCCGGGC
>DAIDVO010000160.1 GCA_027456085.1 Steroidobacteraceae bacterium
GCGACCGTGGAAGTGCGGGGGACCGCGCCCGGCATGTTCGTGACGCAATAATGTACGACGCCGTCCTGGACATAGGTCGGATCCGCGTGGGTCGTCGGTCGGCTGGTCTCGAAGCAGCCGCCATGGTCGATCGCGATATCGACGAGCACCGCGCCGATGACCAGATCCGCATCGCGCACGAGTTCTTCTATCGCATGCGCGGTCGAATACACCGTTTTCAACTGATTGCCGAACACCGACGATAGCTCGCGCAATCGCTTCACCGAGCGGTCGACGACGGTGACGTCGGCGCGCAGACCGACCGCCATCTCCGCCGCGTGGGTGCCGGATACGCCGCCGCCGAGCACGACGACTTTTGCGGGCGCGACGCCGGGCACGCCGCCGAGCAGGACGCCGAAGCCGCCGTTCGCCTTCTGCAGGCAATTGGCGCCGACCTGCACCGACATGCGTCCCGCGACCTCGCTCATCGGCGTGAGCAGGGGCAAGGATCCGTCGGACGCGGTCACGGTCTCGTACGCGATCGCGGTCGCGCCCGACGCGAGCAACGCGAGAGCCTGGTCGCGATCTGCCGCGAGGTGTAGGTAGGTGAACAGAATTTGCCCTGGGCGCAGCAGCTTGCATTCGGCGAGCTGGGGCTCCTTGACCTTCACGATCATGTCCGCCCAGGCGAAGATCTCGGCCGCAGTCGCCTTGATCGCTGCGCCCGCGGCTTCGTAGTGAGCGTCCTCGAAGCCGATTGCGCTGCCGGCGCCGGTCTGCACGACAACCCGGTGGCCGGCGCGCACGAGTTCCAGAACGCCGGCCGGCACCAATCCCACGCGGTATTCGTGAATTTTGATTTCTTTCGGTACGCCGATTTTCATGGGAGAACGCTCCGTCGTGCAAAGGATTGCCCAAGAGCGTTCAGCATATCCGGCCCTTCTGCCAGAAAGCTGCAAAAGCGGCGGCAAGCGCGGCTGTTTATGGCAGAATATGCGTTAATTGTAACTTTTCGAGCAAGAATATGCCCGCCGGCGAACTCGACCGATACGATCGCGCGATCCTGCGCGTGCTGCAGCAGGACGGGCGCATCACCAATAGCGGCCTCGCCGAAAGCGTCAACCTGTCCGAATCGGCGTGCTTGCGCCGCGTGCGCGCGCTCGAGGAGGGCGGCTTCATCGAGGGCTATACGGCCTTGATCAACCAGCAAAAGGCCGGCTGTCCGGTCAACGTGTTCGTGAACATCACGCTCGAACGCCAGGAGCAGGCCCAGCTGCTCGCGTTCGAACAGGCCGTAAGGCAGGTGCCGGAGGTCATGGAGTGTTACTTGATGTCGGGCGAGTACGACTATTTGCTGCGCGTCGTGCTCGCCGATACCGCGGACTTCGAGCGCTTGCACAGCCAACATTTGACGCGCTTGCCGAACGTCGCGCGGGTGCATTCGAGCTTCGCGTTGCGCACGGTGCAAAAATCGCGCGAACTGCCGGTGCGCTGACCACCCGCGCGTGGCCGCGCGCTAGGGCGGGCGCAGCGCCGACTCGAGCTCGCGCATCAAGAGCCGCCGCCAGAGATGTTCTGCGCGCGTCCGCGGCGCATCGAGCGACATGCGCTTGAGATAAGGATCCAGCGATCCCGGGACCGGCGCCGGCAGCGCGGCGCCGAGTACTGCCGCGATTTTCCCCGGCAGCCGAGCGGTCCTCCTTTTCAGCGCCGCGAGCGCCGTCGCGAGGACGGCTTCCTCGCGCGTCAAATCGGTTCCGAACGGAAATTCGCTGAACAGGCCGCGCGCACGCGCGAGCAGGAACTGCCGGTGCAGCGCCCGCGGCGTGTTGTCGCGATGGATCTGCGCTATCCGGTGGTCCGCCTTGAGCTTGCCCGCCTGCTGCGCCTGGCGCAGCAGTGGCTCCTGGAACCTCGAATCCGCGATGTTGAGCAGCGCCGCGATCACATCCTGGTCCGACAGTCCGCGCAAATCCGCGTATCCGTATTCGGTAACGACGATATCGCGCAAGTGCCGCGGAATAGTGATGTGGCCGTAATTCCAGACGATATTCGACGTCACGCGGCCGTCCTGTTCGCGCGTGCTGCGCACCGCGAGGATCGAGCGCGCATCCGCCAGTTCGTGCGCCATCGCGACGAAGTTGTATTGCCCGCCGACGCCGCTCACGACCCGGCCGTCCGCCAGGCCGTCCGAAACCGCGCCGCCGAGCAGCGTCGCCATCATCGCGGTGTTGATGAATCGTCCGTGCGCGCGCTGCGCGCGCTTCAGCGCCTGATCTGCGCCGTCGATCCGGTTCGTGAATCCGACGCCGCACATCGCGAACTGGCGCAGTTGCGCCTCGGGCAGATCGCGCAGCGCCGCGTAGAATCCGCGCGACCCGAGAAAAAACCCGCCGTGCAGCAACGCGCCGCCGGCGAGGCGCCGGCCGGTACAGTGCTCGAGCAACAGCCGCCGCGCGGCCGCATCGTCGAGCCGCGCCGGCGCGCCATGGCCGTCTTGATTGCGAATATATTCGCCGGCCAGGCGGCAATCCGCGCGAAATACGCCGAGCTTGCGCAACGATTCGAAGTCTTCGCCGCTCAACGCGCCGCTGAAGGCGCCGCTCAGGCCGGCGAGAAAGCGCTCGTCGATCGATTCGCCGACCGCACCCTCGTCGAGCAGCCGTTGGACGCGGCCGTCGCCGTAGACCCGTCTTCTGAGGATTCCGGAGCGGTACAATTCGAGGAATCCGTCGATGAACATTTCCGTACAGGCATAGAGGCCCCTGTCGAAGGGCGCATCGCCGCCGATCGCCGCCGGCGCATCGCCAAATCGCTCGGAGACCCTCAGCGCGCGCAGAATCTCGCGGTACTCGTCGTTCTTTTGGTGGCGCAGCTGCAGGCAGTAGACGACCGCATCGCCGATTTCACCGATGCCGAGCTGCAAGGTGCCGCCATCGCGGACGAGCCGCGACGCATGCACGCCGATCGCGTAATCGGCGGTGCTGATGCGCGGATTCGGCGGCGCGAACAAGTCCGCTTCGTAGCGAGGGTGTTCGATCAGGTAGTCGAAGGTTTCCGCGGCGACCGCCGCGGGCCCGAACGTGAACGGCATCTGGCGATTGACTTCGCCAATGACGACGATATCGCGGCCCGCCTTGCGCTGCGGCGCGAGCCGTTCGAGCAAATCCACGGTAACGTCGGGGTTCGATCCCAGGCTGTACTCGGCAACACCCGCCGTCTGGCGCTTGGCGACGAGCTGGCCTATGACATTGACCATTCCGGCCGCGGCTAGATCCCGCGCGACGTGCGTGTAGTTGCTGCTGACGTAGTGACGCTGCGAGTGGGCCGAATGCAGGAATACGCCCGGATCGAGGAAGAATTCCACGATCTCGACGTTGTCCGGCACCGAGCCTGCATGCAGATCGCTCACGTAATCCAGCGGCACGAAACTGCCGAACACGCGCGCGATCAGCGGTTCGAGGAACCGGCGTTCGAGTTCGCCATGCCAGCGTGGCACGCCCAAGGAAAGCGCCGTGAAAATCGTCAACTTGATCGACGGATCGCGTCGCGCCCGGCGATAGAACTCGTTGGCGAGCGGGTGCGGCTTGCCGATGCCGAGCGGCAGAGCCAAACCGATCCGCGGCCCGACGCGCGCCAGGGTGGTCTCCACGCATTCGGCCACGGCGTCGAACAGGCGCGGGGGTCTTTGCATGTCAGCGCTTCGGCGTCAGCACCAGTGCAAAGGCTATCTTGACGTCGGCGCCGACCCACTCGGTGCTCTTCCAGTCGCCTTGCCCGACGCCAAAATCCAGACGTTTGACGGCCGCGTCGCCGGCGAGCGTGGCGCCGGCCGGGGTCCGCGTGAATTTGAACGCGATCGGCACGTTGCGCGTGACGCCGCGCAGCGTCAGCGAACCCATGGCTCGGAATCCGCCTGCGGTCGCGGAAAAGCTGCGCGCGACGTAATGCGCGGTCGGCCATTGCGCGACGGCGAACAGGTCCCCGCCGCGCATCGTGCCGTCGCGGTCCCGGTCCTTCGAGTCCACGGAATTCAGGTCGATCAGCACGTCGAGCCGAGATTGCGCGAGCGCGCCGGGCGCGAACGTGACGGTCGCGGTGAACTTGTGAAATTCCGCCGTGAACGGAGCCCCGGCCTGTATGCCGGTGAAGGTCAAATGGCTCTGCGGGGCGCCCGCCGTGTAGGTGGGCGGCGCAGGCGCGGCCGCCGCGCCGCAAGGGGCGAGCGCGGCGCAGGATATCAGCGCGGCGCAGGATGCAATCACGCTGCGCGAGCCGGCAAAACGGGTGCAAAAAAATGACCTCATGAACGCCTCTTCGATCGAGTGAGCGGCAACATGCGCAGGAGCGCGTCGTTCTTGTTCCAAAATTGGTGCTTGAGTGCCGCCAGAACGTGCAGCACGACGATCGCCAACAGTAGATTGCTCGAGAGGTCGTGCGTCTCGCGCAGCAATTTGAACGCCGCCTCGTCCGGCCGGATGAGGTCCGGCCACGTGAACAGGCCGAACCAGCTGACCGAGTAATTCTTCGCCGACGACATCATCCAGCCGGTGAGCGGCATGGCGATCAGCAGAACGTAGAACGCCGTGTGCGTCGCGTGCGCGAGCATCCGTTCGGCCGCAGTCATGCCGTGGGGCAGCGGCGGCGGCGGATGGCGCAAGCGCCACGCGAGCCGCAATACCGCGAGCATCAGGATCGTCATGCCGAAGCTCTTGTGGCGCGCGAACAGGATCAGCTTGTGCAGACCGAGCGGCAAGGACATGGCCGCTTTCGCGAGTACGAACTGGATCGCGACCAAGGCGACGATCAGCCAATGGAACGCCTGCGCGACCGCATCATAGCGTCCATCGGCGTTGCTGCTTGGCATCGAGGTCCTCCGCGCGCACACTGCTGCCGCGCTTAGTTTAACAAGTCGGTATTGCAATGCCCGCGTACAAATGGGCCGGAATCGGGATCCGCGCACTCGGAATCTCGGGAGGCCATGCACCGGCCTGGCGTCGCGGTCCGAACCCCGCGCCCGAAACCAGCAATCCGCCGCACGGCGGGGCGATCAAGCGTTCGTCGAACTCAGGATCGGCGTCCCCTCGGGCGCGGTGAGCACGGCGAAGTGCGCGGCACCGCGGCCACCGCGCGACACGCTCACGGGTTCGATGCCGACAGCCGCGATTTTTCCGATCGCGTCGTCGACGTCGGCGCATTCGAACAGGAGCGAAGGCCGGCCGACGGTGCGCTGATCGTAGAGCCCGAGGTCGATCGTGTCGCTCATGCAGCAGACGTGCGGCAGGCGCGAGTCCGCCTCGTCCATGCCGACGAAACCGAATCGCTCCCAGAAGGCCTTCGAAATCTCGATATTGCCGGCGGGCAGCGCAATTTCGAGAAAATAGCCGCAGCGCGAGTGATCGGTCCCGGCTCTTTTCATCGGCGAGAACGTGCGCGCCTCGACCAGCCGAACCGCGTTGTCCGCCGGGTAGCGCCAGAGGACTTCGTTGAACACATCCGCGCCAAGGCGCCGGTATTCGAATTCGACGCCAAGCTCCTCGAAGGCGCTCAAGTTCTTCAGCAAATCAGGCCTGATGAAGGTCAGGAGCGCCGCGCCCGCGAGCGCGGTTTGGTGCAGACCGACGCAGATCCGGCCGTCGGTCATCACCGCGTAGGGATGCGACCAGGTCTCGCCGACGACTGCCTGAGAGAATCCGAGCGTCGCGTAAAAATCCAGGGAAGCCCGGACATCGAGGGTCGCAACGGAAAATTCAAGAAATCTCCCGCTGGCCGCGCCTGCCGCCCGCTCGGGTTCATCGGTTGATGAGCTCAGCTGATGCCGCCGATGCACAAATATTTGAGTTCGGTGTAGTCGAGGATGCCGTACTTCGACCCCTCGCGGCCGGTGCCGGATTCCTTGACGCCACCGAACGGCGCGACTTCGGTGGATATGATGCCGGTATTCAGTCCGACGATGCCGTACTCGATCGCCTCCGAGACGCGCCAGCTGCGCGCGAGGTCGCGTGTGAAAACGTATGCGGCGAGGCCGAATTCCGTGTCGTTCGCCATCGCGATGGCCTCGGCCTCGGTTCGGAACTTGAACAGCGGCGCGACCGGACCGAACGTCTCCTCGCGCGCAACGGTCATCGCGGGCGTCACCCCGGTCAGGATAGTCGGCTCGAAAAAGGTGCCGCCGAGTGCATGCCGCCTGCCGCCACGGGCCAGTTTCGCGCCTTTCGCGAGTGCGTCGGCGATGTGCTCCTCGACCTTCGCGAGCGCCTTTGCGTCGATCAGCGGGCCCTGGTCGGTGGCTCCGGCGAGCCCGTCGCCGACCCGCAGGGCACCGACCGCAGCGCTCAATTTCTGCGCGAATTCATCGTACACGCCCGCTTGCACCAGCAAACGGTTGGCGCATACGCAGGTCTGGCCGGTGTTGCGGTATTTGCTCGCGATCGCGCCTTGAACAGCCGCGTCGAGATCGGCGTCGTCGAAGACGATGAACGGCGCGTTGCCGCCGAGTTCCATTGAGATCTTCTTCATCGTCGTGGCGCATTGCGCCATCAATTTCTTGCCGATTTCCGTCGATCCGGTGAAGGTCAGCTTGCGCACGAGCGGATTCGAGGTCATTTCGGCGCCGATCTGGGTCGCAGAGCCCGTGACGACGTTGAACACGCCCGGCGGAATTCCGGCGCGATCCGCGAGGTCCGCGAGAGCGAGCGCGGAATACGGCGTTTGGGTCGCCGGCTTGCAAACGATCGTGCAGCCGGCCGCGAGCGCGGGTCCCGCCTTGCGGGTGATCATCGCCGCGGGGAAGTTCCATGGCGTGATGGCCGCGACGACGCCGACCGGCTGGCGCAATACGAGGATCCGCTTATCGGGCTGATGACTCGGGATCACGTCGCCGTAGACGCGCTTGCCTTCCTCGGCGAACCACTCGATGAAGGAGGCCGCGTACGCGATTTCGCCCTTGGCTTCCGCGAGCGGCTTGCCTTGCTCGGCGGTCATCAGCACGGCCAGGTCTTCCTGGTTGGCGATCATCAGATCGAACCAGCGGCGCAGGAGCGTCGCGCGGTCTTTCGCGGTGCGGGCGGCCCACGCGGGAAACGCCCGCGCCGCCGCTTCGATCGCGCTACGGGCCTCGGCGGCGCCCATGTTCGGTATGGAGCCGAGCGTCTCGCCGGTCGCGGGATTGTGGACCGGAAGCGTCTGGCCGCCATGCGCGCCGATCCATCGGCCGTCGATGTAACAGGTCTCGCGCAATAGATTCGGGTCGCGAAGCTCCATCATCAGTCGACGTGCGCGCGGAAGAATTCGACGCTGCGCGCGAATGCGAGCTCGGCGCTCCCAGGCTCGAAGCTCGCGCGGTCCGTGCAATTGAATCCGTGGTCCGCCGGGTATACGTGAAAGATCCCGCGCGGATGCGCGGCCTTGGTCTCGTCGACCGCGGACTTCGGGATGTGCGCGTCCTTATCGCCGAAATGGTACATGACGGGGCAGCGGGGCTTCTCCGACAGATATTGCGTCATGCCGCCGCCGTAATAAGACACCACCGCCGCCACCTGCAAGCGCGCCGCCGCCAAATAAGCCATGGTCCCGCCCCAGCAGAAGCCTACGACGCCGACCTTGCCGGCGGCCGCGACGCGGTCGATCGCGGCTTGCAGATCCTTCATCACGAGATCGTTGTTCATCGCCTTCATGTAGCCGAAGCCCTTCGGCACATCGGCGTAGGGCACGTCGACGCCGCGCTCGACGCGGTCGAAGACCGCGGGTGCGAGCGCGAGGTAGCCCGCCGCGGCGTATTGATCGGCAACCGCGCGTATGTGGCGCGTGACCCCGAATATTTCCTGGATGACGACGATTCCGCCGCGGGGTTTGCCGGCGGGCTCGGCGAGATATGCGGACAAGCGATGTCCATCCGCCGCCTTCAGTTCAATTGTCTGGCCCATGACTTGCCGAGTTCTCCGTTGCGAGGCCGCCAAGAATACCGCGATCGTTCGTCAGCGCTCAAGAATCGCGGTCACGCCCATGCCGCCCGCGGTGCACACGGAGATCAGTCCGCGCGTGCCGCGCCGTTCATCGAGTATTTTCGCGAGCGTCGCGACGATGCGCGCGCCCGTGGCCGCGAACGGATGGCCGATGGCGAGGCTGCCGCCCTTGACGTTGAGCTTCGTGCGGTCGATCGAGCCGAGCGGCTCGCCCGCCCCCAGCTTGTCGCGGCAGAACGCCGGGTCCTCCCAGGCCTTCAGCGTGCACAGCACTTGCCCGGCGAACGCTTCGTGAATTTCATAGAAATCGAAATCTTGGAGCCGCACACCCGCGTCGCGCAGCATTTGCGGCACCGCATACGCGGGAGCCATCAGCAGGCCCTCCTTCTTGACGACGTAATCGACGGCGGCGACTTTGCCGTAGGCGAGATAGGCGAGTACCGGCAAATTCCGCTCGCGCGCCCAACTCTCGCAGCACAGCAGCACGGCGGACGCTCCGTCGGTCATCGGCGTGGAATTGCCGGCCGTCAGCGTGCCGCCGGCGCTGCGATCGAACACCGGACGCAGCGTGCCGAGCTTCTCCAAGCTCGTATCGCCGCGGATGTTGTTGTCCTGGGTCAGACCGAGATAGCCCTTTACCAAGTCCCGGTAGAAGCCGTCGGCGTACGCGGCGGCGGCTTTGCGGTGGCTCTCGAACGCGAGTTCGTCCTGATCCTTGCGTGCAATGCCCCAAGTCTTGACCATGAGTTCCGTGCTCTCGCCCATCGACAAGCCGGTGCGCGGCTCGGTCACCCCCGGCAGCAGCGGTTTGAAGTGCTGCGGACGCAGGCCGAGCCACGGCGCCAAGCGCGCCGCGGCGGATTTGCCGCGATGACTCTTGAGGAGCAGGCGTTGGAAACCCTTCGGATACACGATCGGCGGGTCGCTCGCCGAATCGACGCCGCCGGCGATTCCGGCGTCGATCTGACCGAGCGCAATCTTGTTGCCGATCAAGATCGCCGCCTCGAGACTCGTGCCGCAAGCGCGCTGCAAATCGACCGCGGGAGTCTCGGCGGCCAAGCCGCTGCCGAGCACGCACTCCCGCGCGAGGTTCCATTGGCTCGAATGCTTCACGACCGCGCCGGCCGCGACGTCGCCGAGGCGCTGCCCCTCGAGGCCGAAGCGCTCGACGGTCGCGGCAAGCGCGGCGGTCAGCATCTCTTGGTTGCCGACCTCGGCGTAAGCGCCGTTGCCGCGCGCAAATGGAATGCGAACGCCGCCGACGATGGCGACACGTCGCGGGCTGGATCCGACCAACATAGGACTTCCTCCGCAATGGAACGAGGCTCGATTATGGACCTAGTCCATACCCTTCGGCCGCTTCCGCGACCGTTATGCGATGTCCGCCTGGCGGCCGGGGACAACGGCGCACCGAAACCGGCAAAACGAGTCACACTGCCGCATGCGTCGATTTAGCCTCCTGGTCGGCATCGTGCTCGCGTCGTCGGCCGCGCCGCGCGCTGCGCTGCTCGCCGTGAAGCCTTACGGCGCGGGCGCGAGGGCAACGGCGACGCTCGAAATTCGCGCTTCGCGCGCTGCGGTTTGGCGCGTACTCACGAGCTGCGCGGAAGCCGTGAAGATCGTCCCGGGGCTGCGCGACTGCGAAGTGCAGGCAACCGCCGCCGACGGTTCCTGGCAGCGAATTCGCCAGGTCGTGGATTATTCCTGGTACTTGCCTAAGATAAGCTATGTCGTCAGGGCAACCTACCGCAGGCCGGACCGCATCGATTTCGAAAGGACCGCCGGCGACCTGGCGATGTTGCGGGGCTACTGGGAGTTGCGCCGCGACGGCAATGCGACGGTGGCGCATTGCGTGCTGGATCTGGTGCCGGGGTTCTGGATGCCGGCCTGGATCGCGCGTTTGGCGCTCGAGCGCGAGTTGCCGCAAATGCTGGCCGCGCTTCGACGCGAGGCGCAGGCGCGATGATCCGGCGCGTTCACGGCGAGCGCGGCCTTAAAATTCGACCAAATTCGACAATGGGCCGCACTTTAGTATCCTAGCCGGCCGGCATTTGTATCCACGGATCACGGGATTGGAGCTTGGTGCGCAAACTGGTCGACAAACAATTCGAGCGCCGTCTCGCCGGACTGATCAATTCCGGCGAGCGCGCGGTTCTGCGCGGCGGCCGCAAAGGAGTCGAAAAGGAATCCCTGCGCGTGACGGCGGCCGGCAGCCTCGCCGCGAGCGCGCATCCCGCCGCGTTGGGGGCCGCGCTGACGAATTCGAATATCACGACGGATTTCTCCGAGGCGCTCATCGAACTGGTGACGCCGCCGTTCCAGCAATCGTGGGAATTACTGCAATACCTGTGCGATTTGCACAAATTCGTCTATCGCCATCTGGGCGAGGAACTGTTGTGGGCGACGAGCATGCCGTGCGCGATAGGCGGCGACGCGGAAATTCCGTTGGCGCGCTACGGCTCCTCGAACGTCGGGCGCATGAAGACGATTTATCGTCACGGCCTCGGTCTGCGTTACGGCCGCATGATGCAGGCGATATCCGGCGTGCATTTCAATTATTCCTTTCCGCCGCATTTGTGGGACGTGCTCGAATCAGTCAGCAAATCGCGAGGACCGCGCCAGGCCTTCGTCTCGGAGCAATACTTCTCCGTGCTGCGCAATTACCGCCGATTCGGCTGGCTGATTCTGTACTTGTTCGGCACCTCGCCGGCGCTGTCCAAGAGCTTTTTCGGCGAGCGCAGCCATGGCTTGCAGACCTTGGACGCCGATACTCTCTATGAACCGTACGCAACCTCGCTGCGCATGAGCGACGTCGGCTACCGCAACAAGAATCAGGCCACGGTGAGCGTCTCCGTGAACAGCTTGAGCGAATATGTGCGCGATTTGTCGCGAGCTATCGCCACTCCGTTTGCGCCGTACCAGAAGCTCGGCGTCAAAGTGGGCGAGGAATACCGGCAATTGAGCGCCAACATTCTCCAAGTCGGCAATGAGTACTACAGCTTCATCCGGCCGAAGCGCGTCGCCCGATCCGCCGAGCGGCCGACGCAGGCGCTGGAGCGCGCCGGAGTCGAATATCTCGAAGTGCGTGCGCTCGACGTCAGCGCTTTCGATCCGGTCGGCGTCAACCAGAACAAGCTGCGTTTCCTGGAGGCGTTTCTCGCTTTGTGCCTGGTCCGGGACAGCGGGCCGATCGACCGATCGGAGCAGGATGCGCTGGACGCGAATCATCTTCTCGTCGCGCGGCGCGGGCGCTCGCCTGGGTTGACCTTGATGCGCTCCGGCCGCGCCGTACCGTTGGTCGACTGGGCGCGCGAACTGCTCGAAGAGATGCAGGGCGTGAGCGAACTGTTGGACCATGGCGAACCGCAGCGGCCGTACAAGGCTGCGCTCGATCACCAGCGCGCGAAAGTCGAGGACGTCGCGCGGACCCCGTCGGCGCGCATGCTCGCCGAGATGCGACAAACGGGCGAGACTTTCGTAGAACTCGCGCAACGCATGTCCAAACTGCACAAAGACTATTTTCTCGAGCTATATCCGCCGAACGCAGGCCGGCTAGCGGAATTCGCGGCCTCGGCGGAGGAATCGCATGTTGCGCAACAGAAAATCGAGTCGTCCGACAAATTGGACTTCGATTCGTATCTCGCGCGCTATATGGCCGATTAGCGCAAATTTGACATAAGCCGGCGACGGCGGCATCGGGGATTCCCCGATGCATGAATTGGGTGAAACGGCTAATTTTTGCGCGAACTTGTGGCGCAATTCCTAGAGCGCGCCGCCGTACCCGCCTACGGTGCGCGCATGAACATCGTTACTGGGTTGGCTGACGACTTGCCGGATTTGCCGCACGTGCGGCAACTCAAGTCCGGCTTTCACGGGCTGAAATTCGACCCGGAGCTGGAGCGAGAATTCAGGCGCAGCCGCCTGGACGAGATATTGGGCCACTTGCGCGTGAATCTGTGCCTTGCGATCACGATCGCGATCGCCTTCTCCGCGCTGGAGGCTTTGGTGCTCGGCCGCGACTTGGACCGGATCCCGAGCGAAATTCGCATTCTGGCGATCATGCCGCTGCTCCTGATCGTGCTCGCTGCGAGCTTCTCGCCGCGGCGCGACCTCGTTTACGCGCCGGCCGCGATCGCGGCGATGCTGATGTATGGGCTCAGTCAGGTCGTGATCCAGCTCGTCGCATCCGCGGGCGGCATCGAATTCCTGTTTCCGTGCATGATATTGACGACGATATTCATCTATTTAATGGCGGGGCTCACTTTCTACCAGGCGCTCGCGACGAACATGGTGGTGCTGTTCGCCTATCTTGCAGCCGGTACGGCGCTGCAATCGTCGGGCCCGGAATTCAGCTACGACGCGCTCGCGCTGGTGACTGCGAATCTGTTCGGCGCCTCGGTGGTCTATATGCACGAGAGGACCAGCCGAACGCGTTTCCTGGAAGCGAAGCTCCTCGGCGAGATGGTCGCACGCGACGGCCTCACCGGCATTCAGAACCGGCGCATGTTCGACCAGCACATCAAGCGCGTGTGGCAGCAGGCCGTGCGCGAGGAGGAACGCGTCGCCGTGCTGCTGGTCGACATCGACTGCTTCAAGAACTATAACGACCGCTACGGCCATCAAGCCGGGGACGAGTGCCTGCGCGCGGTCGCAACGTCCTTGAGCCAGAGCGCCCGGCGTCCGCTCGACTTCGCCGCGCGCTACGGCGGCGAGGAATTCGCAGTGGTGCTGTACGAAGCGAGCCGAGAGTACGTCGCCGAGGTGTTGACCCGCATTCAACGATCGATTGCGGAACTCAACATCCCGCACGAGGCTTCGACGGCGGCGACGCGGCTGACGGTCAGCATCGGCGCCGCATTCATCATGCCGACCGTCACCCGTACGCCGGAGGGGTTGATCCAGCTGGCGGACGAGGCCCTGTACAGCGCCAAGGAGCAGGGCCGCAACCGCGTCGTCGTCATGGAAGCGGAGTACCAAAATCTGAGGACCGGGCGCTTCGAGAAGCGCCGTACGCAGAGTTCCGGCTGAGAAGACGGACGCCCCGCCTCCGCGGGGCCATACGCTAGCGGTAGATCGCGACTTGCGTCTCGCCGCCCGCGCTCACCGCGGCGCGGAACATGCCTTCGGAATTGAATTCCATCGCAATGTGCCCGTGCCGGTCGATCGCGATGACGCCGCCTTCGCCGCGCAAGCCCGGCAGTTCGACATGCACGACCTCGTGCACCGCCGCGGCGAGGCTCTGCCCGCCGCAACGGACCCGCGCGCATATCTCGTGTGCCACGGCTGCGCGGATGAAAATTTCCCCGTGCCCCGTTGCCGATACCGCGCAGCAGCGGTTGTCGGCGTAAGTTCCCGCGCCGATGACCGGCGAGTCGCCGATGCGGTTGAAGCGCTTGCCCGTCATACCGCCGGTCGAGGTTGCGGCCGCGAGCGTGCCGTGCCGATCGAGTGCGACTGCGCCGACTGTGCCGACGTGTGAAATCGTCAGCGCCGACGGCTCGATGTCGCCGCTGCGGATGCGCTGCAGCTGCCGCCAGCGCTCGTCTGTATGGAAATAGCTTCTCGGCACGAGCGCGAACCCGCGGCTCAGCGCAAAATCCTCCGCGCCGGTTCCGTTCAGCATCACATAGTCCGAATGCTCCATGACGGCGCGCGCGAGCTCGACCGGATTCTTGACGTGGCACACGCCGCAGACCGAGCCCGCGCGCAAGTTCGTGCCGTCCATGATCGCCGCGTCGAGTTCGTTGCGCCCGTCGTAGGTGAACACGGCGCCGCGCCCGGCATTGAATAAAGGGTTGTCCTCGAGCGCCGCCACCGCATGCATGACGGCATCCAGACTCTTGCCGCCCTGCTCCAGGATGGAGCGGCCGCCATCCAGCGCTTCGGCAAGTCCGAGGCGGTACTGCCGTTCGCGCTCCGCGGAAATTTCCGTGCGCGGCAGCGTGCCCGCACCGCCGTGAATCGCTATACCGAACACAACCGCACCCCGCTTTCCCTGGCCCGCCGCCCAGCCCAAGGCTATCATCTTTGCACCATGAACCCACTAGCGAAGAGCGTCTCGATACGCAGCCTATTGATCGCAAACCGCGGCGAAATCGCGATCCGCGTGATGCGCGCGGCGGCCGAACTCGGCATTCGCACGATCGCGATACATTCGCGGGAGGACCGCTTTTCGCTGCACCGAACGAAGGCCGACGAAAGCTATTTGGTCGGCGCCGGCAAGGGCCCGATCGAGGCCTATTTGGACATTCCCGACATCATCCGCATCGCCCTGGAGGCGAAGGCGGACGCGATTCACCCGGGCTATGGATTCCTGTCCGAGAGTCCTGAATTCGCCGAAGCTTGCGCCGCCGCGAATATCGTCTTCGTCGGACCGCTCCCCGCGACGATGCGCAGGCTCGGCAACAAAGTCGAGGCGCGCAACCTCGCCGTCAGCGCCGGCGTTGCGGTGATGCCGGCGACGCCGCCACTGCCGGGCGACGGCGCCCAAATCCTGGCTCTGGCGCGCGCGCTCGGCTTCCCGGTCATGCTGAAAGCGAGCTGGGGCGGCGGCGGTCGCGGCATGCGCATCGTCGAGTCCGAGGCCGCTTTGATCGAGACGGTCGCGGCGGCGCGGCGCGAAGCGAAGGCGGCTTTCGGCAAGGACGAGGTATATCTGGAGAAGTTGATCCGCCGTGCGCGGCACGTCGAAGTGCAGATCCTGGGCGATACGCACGGCAACCTGGTGCATCTCTACGAGCGCGATTGCACGGTGCAGCGGCGCAATCAAAAGGTCGTGGAGCGGGCGCCTGCGGCGTTTCTCTCCGACGCCGAGCGCAGCGATTTGTGCGAGGCGGCGCTCAAAATCGGCCGCGCAGTGAATTACCGCGCGGCCGGCACCGTGGAATTCCTCCAGGACGCGGACACCGGAAAATTCTATTTCATCGAAGTAAACCCGCGCATCCAGGTCGAGCACACGGTGACGGAATGCATAACGGGCATCGATCTCGTCAAGGCGCAGATCCGGATCGCCGCCGGTGCGCGCATCGGCACGCCGGAGAGCGGCGTTCCGCTGCAGAGGGACATCCGCGTCAATTCGCATGCCCTGCAGTGCCGCGTGACCACCGAGGATGCGGAGAACAATTTCGTGCCGGATTACGGCCGGATCACCGCGTATCGGAGCCCCGCGGGGTTCGGCATCCGCCTCGACGCCGGCACCGCGTACGCGGGCGCGATCATCACGCGATACTACGACTCCCTGCTCGTCAAAGTAACCGCGTGGTCGCCGACGCCGGAGGAGACCATCGCACGCATGCACCGCGCGCTCTGGGAGTTTCGCATCCGCGGCGTAGTCACCAACTTGCGCTTCCTCGACCAGCTGATCACGCACCCGCGCTTCGCCGGCGCCGACTATACGACGACCTTCATCGACGACACCCCGGAGCTGTTCCGCATACCGCACAAGCGCGACCGCGCGACCCGCCTGCTGAGTTTCATCGGCGACGTGATCGTCAACGGTAACCCGGAGGTGAGGGGGCGCAGCGCGCCGAAACACCCGGTGTTTCCGCGGCTGCCGCGCGCGCATCCAGCGCCGCCCGCGCCGGGAACGAAGCAGAAGTTCGACGAGTTGGGTGCGGAGAAATTCGCGGACTGGATGCTGCGCGAGAAGCGCGTATTGCTGACCGACACGAGCATGCGCGATGCGCACCAATCGCTGCTGGCGACCCGATTGCGCACGCACGACATGGCGGCGATCGCGCCGTATTACGCAAGTTTGCTGCCCAATCTCTTTTCGGTCGAATGCTGGGGCGGCGCCACGTTCGACGTCGCGATGAGGTTCCTGCGGGAAGACCCTTGGGAGCGTCTCGCCGAGTTCCGTGCGGGGATGCCGAATTTGCTGCTGCAAATGCTGCTGCGCTCGGCGAACGCCGTCGGCTACACGAACTACCCGGACAACGTCGTGCGCTACTTCGTCGAGCAGGCCGCCGCGGCTGGCATCGACGTGTTCCGCGTATTCGATTGCCTGAATTGGACCGAGAACATGCGCGTTGCCGTCGAGGCAGTGCGCCGCACCGGGCGCCTCTGCGAGACGGCGATTTGCTACACGGGCAACCTGTCGAACCCGCGGCAGACGAAATACGACCTCCAATACTACATCCGGCTCGCGCGGGAACTGAAGGCGATGGGAGCCCATGTCCTCGGCATCAAAGACATGGCGGGCCTGTGCCAGCCGCGGGCCGCCGCCACGCTCGTCAAGGCGCTCAAGGAGGAAATCGGGCTGCCGGTCCACTTTCACACCCACGACACTAGCGGCATCGCGGCCGCGAGCGTGTTGGCCGCGATCGAGGCGGGCGCCGATGCGGTGGACGGCGCGATCGATGCCTTGTCGGGGTTGACCTCGCAGCCGAATCTTGGATCGATCGTCGAATCGTTGCGCCACGGCCCGCGCGACAGCGGCGTCGACGCCGACGGCCTGCGGCTGATTTCATCGTATTGGGAACAGGTGCGCCGCGGCTATGTCGCGTTCGAGAGCGACATACGCGCCGGCGCTTCCGAAGTGTACTTGCACGGCATGCCCGGCGGGCAATATACGAATTTACGCGAGCAGGCGCGCTCGCTCGGCATCGAGGAGCATCGCTGGCATGAAGTCGCACTTGCGTACGCCGACGTCAATGAAATGTTCGGCGACATCGTCAAGGTGACGCCGACCTCGAAAGTCGTCGGCGATCTGGCGATCATGATGATCACGAGCGGCTTGAGCCGCGCGGCGATACTCGATCCGGACACGGAAGTCGCGTTTCCGGAATCGGTGGTGCAGCTGTTTCACGGCGATCTAGGGCAGCCCGTCGGCGGATTTCCGCAGGCGCTGCAGCGAAAGATTCTGCAAGGCAGGGAGCCGCTGCGCACCCGCCCCGGAGATCGCTTGCCGCCCGCGGACTTGGACGCCGCGCGCGCTGCGATAAAGCGGAATATGGGCCGCGCGGCGACCGATTTGGAACTCGCGTCGTATTTGATGTATCCGAAGGTATTCGTCGACTACGCGGCCGATCGCGTGAAATTCGGCGACGTCAGCACTCTGCCGACGGCGGTATTTTTCTACGGCATGGAATCCGGCCAGGAGATCAATATCGAGCTGGAGCGCGGCAAGACCCTGATCGTCCGCTACGTGACGACGAGCGATCCGCACGAGGACGGAACGCGAACGGTGTTCTTCGAACTCAACGGCCAACCGCGGCCGATTCGCGTGCCGGACCGCAGCCAGGTCGCGCTGCGGCCGCCACGCCGCAAGGCCGAGGCGGACCATGCGGATCACGTCGGTGCGCCGATGCCGGGCGCGGTTGCGACCGTGCCCGTGCACGCGGGTCAGGCGGTGAGGCGCGGCGAGATCCTCATGATCATCGAGGCGATGAAGATGGAGACCGCGGTCCGCGCCGAACGCGACGCGACCATCAAGGAAATCCTCGTGCACCCCGGCCAACAGATCGATACGAAGGATCTGCTGATCGTGTTCGCTTGATCAAACCGCGGCTTTCAGGTCGACGCGCGCGTCGCCGACTTTCGACGGATCGAGGCGCACGCGGGCATCGATCAGCTTGCGGGCGGCCATGTAGCTCTTCGAATCGTCGACGGCCTCCAGCGCGATCAATTCGCGGTTCCTCAAATAGCAAACGCTGAAGCCTCCGGTCGCGGGATCGGCGCGCAACAACCGCTGATCGTGGCCGGACGACAGCCCGACTATCAACAATTTGTGCTCGTATTGGTCCGACCAGAACCACGGCACGCGGTCGTAGACGATTCCCCGGTCCAGCATGTTGAGCGCAGCCGCCTTCGCTTGCTCGAATGCATTGTCGACCGATTCGAGCCGCACTCGCACGCCGTAGTGCGGCGAGGGGAAGTTCGTGCAGTCGCCGGCCGCGAAAATGGCCGGGTCGGCGGTGCGGCAATATTCGTCGACGAGGATGCCGTCGCCGACCGGCAGGCCCGCGTCGGCCGCCAGGGCCGTAACCGGCACCGAGCCGACGCCGACGAGCACGAGATCCGCATCGAAACGGCGCCCGTCCGCGCAAACGACCCGCTCGACCCGAGCGGCTCCCTCGAGCGCGGCGACGGCGGTTGCGCAGACGATCTCGACGCCGTGGGTCCGATGCGCGGCCGTGAAGAAGTCCGAAACATCGGGAGCGACGACCCGGCTCATGACGCGATCGGTCATTTCCAGCACCGTGACTTCGCAGCCGAGGCGTCGGAAGGTCGCCGCCGCTTCGAGTCCGATATAGCCGCCGCCGATGACGACGGCGCGGGCGCCCGGCTCGATGTCGCGCCTCAACGAGGAGGCATCGGCGAGCGTGCGCAAATGGTGAATCCCGGCAAGATCCGCGCCCGGGCAAGCGAGGTGTCGCGGCGCGGCGCCAAGGCACAGCAACAGAGCGTCAAATGGGAGAATCGCGCCGCTTTCGAGCGCAACCGTCCGAGACGCGGCGTCGATCCGCACGGCGCGCGAACCCAGCAGCAATTCTACCGCGTGCTCCTCATAGAAGGAGCGGTGACGAAGCGGCAGCCGCTCGGCGGCCAGTTCGCCGGAAAGAAATTTTTTCGACAGCGGCGGCCTTTGGTACGGCAATTGCGCCTCGTCCCCGACCAAGATCAGGCGGCCCGCGAAGCCCTCCTTGCGCAGGGTGTCGACCGCCTGTGCGCCGGCTTGGCCGCCCCCGATGATCACAATCGTGGATTTCATCGAATCCCCGCTGAAGAACGGCTAAAAAGCGGCCCGCGCGGCCGGCCGCTCCGGGCCCGTGCACCATCGCGGGGCAGCGGCGGCCCTATGCGCGTCGTGCTGCGTGCGTACAATAGTAATAATATTCTCTGGTCGACCCATAATATTCCTCGGAGAACGGGATGAAACTGATCACCGCCATTATCAAACCCTTCAAGCTCGATGACGTTCGCGCTGCGCTATCGGAGATTGGAGTTTCCGGCATGACCGTGACCGAGGTAAAAGGATTCGGACGCCAGCGGGGCCACACCGAACTATATCGCGGCGCGGAGTACGTCGTGGATTTCGTGCCGAAGACCCGCATCGAGGTGGCCGTGCAGAACGAATTGGTCGATCAAGTCATGGAGGCCATCGTCGGCGCGGCGAAGACCGGCAAGGTCGGTGACGGCAAGATATTCGTGACCGACCTTACGCGCGTCGTGCGAATCCGCACGGGAGAGACCGACAACGCCGCGTTGTAGCGGCGGGTGGACGGAGAACCGCATCATTTCCCCGCCGACCGTAGGCCGCGGGAAGCATGGACGCAGAATCCTGTCCGCCGGCGTCCGCTTGCTCGTATTGACGGCGCTCGCGGCGGGCCTGTCCGGGCGCGGCGTCGCCGCGAAATTCACGGATCTGCAGCATACGCGGATCGCAGAGCCGCGCCCGGCGAACCTGCCGAGCGACGCCGCGCTCGAAGCGAGCGGCGCGACCATCGGCGCGATCGTCATCGATCCGAGGAACATTTTCGACGAGTCGGATCCGCGCGAGGACGTGGGTTTGTTCCGGCTCGCCAATCGCCTTCACATCCGCACCAGGCGATCGACGATCGAGGCGCGACTCCTGTTCGCGACCGGGGAGAAATACAGCGCGCGCAAGCTTGCCGAGACCGAGCGCGACCTGCGCCAGCTGCCGTACGTATACGATGCGCGCGTCGTTCCCGTGAAATACAAGGACGGACAGGTCGACATCCTGGTCGTCACCAAGGACGTTTGGACTTTGAACCCGGGAGTCTCGTTCAGCCGCGCCGGCGGCGCGAACAAATCGAGTTTCGAGCTGCAGGATTCGAACTTTCTCGGATTGGGAAAGAATCTGCAATTCGCCCACGGCCGCAACGTCGACCGCAGCAGCAACACCTTTCAATGGGACGATCCCAACGTATTCGGCTCACGCTGGTCGGACGCGTTGGTTCTCGCCGAATCCAGCGACGGCCGCCAGCGCGGGTTTCAGGTCACGAGGCCCTTCTATGCGCTCGACACGCGCTGGAGCGTCAACGCGAGCGCACAGCGATACGATCGCACGGTCTCGCTGTACAGCTTAGGCTCGATCGCCGATCAATTCACCGACGATGAGCGCGCCTTTGAGCTGAGCGGCGGAATTTCCAAGGGCTTGCACAACGGCTGGACCCGGCGCTGGCTTGCCGGCATGCGCTATGACCGGAACCTGTTCCGCGCCGTGGCCGATGCGCTGCCCGCGACGCTGCCGCTGCCCGCCGACCGGACGCTCGCATATCCGTTCGTCGGCTTCGATTTTTTGCAGGACGACTATCGGAAAACCGCCGACCTCAACCAGATCGGCCGGACCGAGGATCTGTATTTCGGCACCGAGGTGAGCGGCGAACTCGGATTCTCGGACGCATCGTTCGGCGCCCGCGAAAAGGCGATCATGCTCGCGGCGAAGGCGCGCAAGGGATTCCGATTCAACCGGCGCCAACAGATTTTTCTCACGACCGATTTCAGCACGCGGATCGAGCGCGGGCGTGTGCGCAACCTCATCGAAAACGGCGCCGCCAACTATTATTGGCGTTGGCAGCCGAATTGGGTGTTCTACACCGGCTTTAGCGGGACCACGACCCGTGCGCTCGACGCAGATACGCAGGTCCTGCTCGGCGGCGACAACGGGCTGCGCGGCTACCCGCTGCGCTACGAGGCGGGGACCGCGCGCGCGCTTCTCACCGTGGAACAGCGTTTCTATACCGACTGGTATCCGTTCCGGCTCGCGCGGGCCGGCGGCGCGATCTTTGCCGACGTCGGCCGCACCTGGGGGCACGGCGTCGTCGGCAACAGCGATGTGGGCTTGCTCAAGGACGTGGGGGTAGGCCTGCGTTTCGGCAACACGCGCTCAGGCCTGGGCAATGTGCTGCACATCGATTTCGCCTTTCCGCTCAACGTCGGCGCCGGCGTCAGCAAATTCCAGCTCCTGGTCCAAACGATGCAGAGCTTCTAGGCGTCGGTTTTCTTCCGCCGCTTCGCGATGAGCCACAGAAAGCCGATGCAGACGGCGAAATTCAGCACCCACCAGAGGAGCTGCCGCAAACCGCCCTTGCCGGAATCCTCGTTCGCGCCGGCCTGCGCGGGGATTTGCATGGTTCCGTCGAGGCTCTCGTCGCCGCCGGCGTAAGCGACTTTGAATGCGACCGCCGCGGACCCCGGCAGCCGCAACGCTTGCGCTTTGAAGGAATAGCCGCCGTCGAGTGCCGCCATCGTCGCGTAGGTCTTGCCGCGAAACGTCACCGCCACCACGGCGTTCGGTACCGGCGCATTGTCGAGCAGCCGGCTCAGATGGATGTCCATCGTGTCGCCGCGCACTAGTCCGACGGCGAAGAAATGGGCCGATCGGGCCTCGACGCGCGCCGCAGCGGCGGTCTCGGCCGCGAACGTGCCGCCCACGGCCGCCAAGGCAAGGACGCCGCCGAGAAGGACGGCGCAGAGCCTCCTCAAAGCAAAAACCCCCAAATTCCCATGATCGTCCCGGCGAGGCTCGCGAGCACGCCGAATATTGGGAAAAAACTCTTGCGGGCGAGGAAATACAGGGAGCAGAGCACGAGGCCGAGCTCGAGTAGCCCTTCGCCGATGTCGAAGCGCAGCGCGCGGCTCTCCTCGAGCTTCGCTTCCGCGTCCCTGGCCTGCGCCTCCTTCATGATCTTGCGCGCGTCGCTGCCGTAATGGTCGCGCGCGGCCTCCAATTTGCGCACGGCCGCGGCGGTCCTGTCCGAATCCGGCGCGAGCGCCTGCATCGTGGTCAATGCGACGTCAGACGTGCCTTCGCGAATCTTCTTCGCTTGGTAATAGCTCCACTGGTCGTTCGCTTCGGTCTTGTGAATGACGGCGTTGGTGTGCGCGCGATGCGAGGCGATCGTGGCGACCGAAAGAAAGATCCCGACGACGCCGACGAGTATGCCGACGCGGCGCGTACCCGGATCCGCCGCGTGCTCCGGTTTTACCTCTATCTCAGTCATCGCGCGGACCGGCCATTCATTTGAGCGCGTGCAATCGCGGGTTCGCGCGGGAAATTCCGAGCACGCCGCTGCGCACGACCTCGACGACCTCGCCGAACGCGCCGATATTCGCGATGAACTCGCCTATCTCGTGCTCCGTGCCGGCGAGTTCCACGACGAAGCTCGCAGGAGTCGCCGACAGCACCTTGCCGCCGGCGCGTCGCACCGCGCCGTGCGCCGCTTCCAGCTGGCCGGGGCCGATCTGCAGCTTGATCAGCATCAGTTCGCGCGCCAAATGGTCGCCGCCGGTCATGTCCTCGACCACGACGACGTCGACGAGCTTCAGGAGTTGCGCGTTGATTTGCGCGATCACGGAATCCGAGCCGCTCGTCACGAGCGTGAGCCGCGAGACGGTCGGGTCGTTGGTCGCCGCGACCGAGAGCGACTCGATGTTGTAGCCGCGGCTCGAAATGAGGCCGGTCACACGCGTGAGCGCGCCGGCTTCGTTCTGCAGCAGAATGGCGATCAGATGGCGCATGGCGAGTTAAGCATAAGGGACTGTGGCACTTGGGCGCCAGGGCAAGAACTGCTAGTCTTTAAACGGTGAAAGAACGTTACGAAATATTTAAGGAAGCGGTGCATGCGCGGGCCGGCGCCAGCATGACAGGCGCCGAGATGCTCGTCCAAGTCCTCGTCGACGAGGGTACGGACATCGTTTTCGGCTACAGCGGCGGCGCCATTTTGCCCATCTATGACGCCGTCTTCTGCCATAACCAGGAGCACGACGGCGCGATGCCGCTGATCGTCCCCGCGAACGAGCAGGGCGCGGCGTTCATGGCGGCGGGCTATGCGCGTGCGAGCGGCCGCGTCGGCGTCGCGCTCGTTACTTCGGGGCCGGGCGCGACGAACACGGTCACGCCGGTGCGCGACTGCATGGCCGATTCCGTGCCGATCGTCGTGATCTGCGGCCAGGTGCCGACCGGCGCGATCGGCACGGACGCATTCCAAGAGGCTCCGGTGCCGAGCATCATGGGCGCAGTCGCCAAGCACGTTTTCCTCGTCACGGATCCCGAAAAACTCGAGGCGACCGTGCGCACCGCGTTCGAGATCGCGCGCACCGGGCGGCCGGGCCCCGTGGTACTCGACATTCCGAAGGACGTGCAGAACTGGAAGGGCGTGTTCCACGGATCCGGGCGCCTGCCGATACCGGGTTATCGCCAGCGGATGAACCGCATCCGCGCGGCCAAGGTGCCGGAGGCGGCGTGCGCCATGCTGTTCGAGGCGCTCGCGGCCGCGAACCGGCCGCTGATTTACGCCGGTGGCGGGGTCATCAACGCCGGCGCCGCCCCCGCGCTGCGGGATTTCGTCGAGGAATTCCAAATCCCCGTGGTGACGACCTTGATGGGCATCGGTGCGGTGAACACGACCGACCGGCTGTCGATGCGCATGCTCGGCATGCACGGCGCGGCGTATGCGAACTACGCGGTCGATGATTGCGACCTGCTCCTCGCGATCGGCGCGCGCTTCGACGACCGCGTCGCGGGGAATCCGCCGAAATTCGCCGCGAACGCGAAATTCATCGCCCATTTCGACATAGACGGCTCCGAGATAAACAAGGTCAAGCGCGTCGATTGGAGCCACGTCGGCTTGGTGCCCGATGCGCTCGCGACGCTCGCGGATTATGGCAGGCGCATACCCTTCAAGCGCGATTGGTCGGCGTGGCATGCGCATTGCGACGAGCTGCGCGCGAAATACGCGATGAACTACGACCGCGACAGCGCGCTGATCCAGCCGCATTACGTGATCGAAGAAATAAATCGGCTGACGCGCGGCGATGCGCTCATCACCACCGGCGTCGGCCAGCATCAAATGTGGGCGGCCCAATATTTCGATTTTCGCAGCCCGCGCCTCTGGCTCACTTCCGGCAGCATGGGCACGATGGGCTTCGGCTTGCCTGCGGCCATCGGCGCGCAATTCGCCGATCGAGGCCGCTTGGTCATCGACGTCGACGGGGACGCGAGTATCCGCATGAATATCGGCGAGCTCGAGACCGTGACCACTTACGATTTGCCGATCAAAATCGTCGTGCTCAACAATTGCGGCGACGGCATGGTCAAGCAATGGCAGAAACTGTTCTTCAAGGGCCGCCTCAGCGCGAGCGACAAAAGCTTGCATAAAAAGGACTTCGTCAAGGCCGCGCTCGCCGACGGCTTCAAGCACGTGGTGCGCCTGGAGCGCAAGGTCGATGCAGCGCGCATCATCGAAGAGTTCGTCCGCTACCCGGGACCCGCGTTCCTGGAAGTCATGATCGATCCCGACGCGGGCGTATACCCGATGGTCGGCCCGGGGCAGGCCTACGACGAGATGATCACCGGCGATCACATCGCCTCAAGAACCAAAGTCACGATCACCCCGCCCGGCGCCTCGGAAATGTTCTAGCGCCGTCCGCGCCCGGCCGGGCCCTACCACGCGCCGACGTTCGGCATCGACGACCAGGGCTCCGCGGGCGCGAGCGCCGCGCCCTTTTGCAGCAGCTCGACCGAGATTTGATCGGGAGAGCGCACGAACGCCATGCGGCCGGCGCGCGGCGGCCGGTTGATCGTCACCGCGTGCTCCTCGAGGCGCCGGCAAGCGGCGTAAATGTCATCGACCTCGTAGGCGAGATGGCCGAAATTGCGGCCCCCGGCGTAGCCTTCCGGGTCCCAATTGTGGGTCAATTCGATTTGGGCGTGCTCGTCGCCGGGCGCCGCCAAAAACACCAGCGTGAAGCGCCCTTGCGGGTAGTCGCGGCGAGACAGGAGCATGAGCCCGAGCGCGTCGCGATAAAAGCGCAAGGATTGTTCGATGTCCGTCACTCGAACCATCGTATGCAAATATTTCATCTCTGCGCGCCCCCCGAGAATTGGATTTTGAACCCGCCGAGCAGATTAGCGCAAGCGGCCGAGAGTGTTCGGCATGTATCGTCTCAAGCGCCGGATGTTGTAGGCCTGTCACAAAATTGCGACAAATTTGACATCATGCGGAAAAGCTTGATTAGAAGATCTTAACCTTCGAAAAGTATTGGACTTATTTTTCGATTATGCTATCGTCGGAGCGTCCAGGGATCGGACGAAATGTTGTTCACGTTACCTTGGTACAACAGGTGACGGAATTTTAGAAAGGTTGGGCGCACGGTCACTTTTGTGCGGCGCATCTTCCGCCTACGGACGTGTAGGGTTATTACCCGACACCTGTTCCACTCGAATCCCCGGCTTGCCCGGGGATACTTTTAATCACGCTCCGTTTTCCCCGGCGCGATTCGCTGCCATCGGCGCCGGGTTGGTCCAAACCTGCGCCCGTGCGCCCGTCACGCGGCGGCCGTATTGGCCGCATCCGCTGACGCCTCTACCCGCAAGCGCCGGTGCATGATCGGACTCGTCGTCGTGTATTGAAGGCGCACCTTTTCTCCGGGCGATAAGTGTTCCTTCGCCGCGAACGCCGCCAACGCCGCTTCGTGGAATCCGGACAGAATCAGTTTCTTCTTGCCGGGATAGGTGTTGATGTCGCCGACGGCGAAGATGCCCGGAACCGAGGTCTCGAAACGCGCTGTGTCGACTTTCAAAGCCTTGCGCTCGAGTTCCAAGCCCCACTGCGCGATCGGGCCCAATTTCGGATGCAAGCCGAAGAATGCGAGGACTTGATCCGCCGCGACCCGACGCGTGAGTCCATCGCCGCAGACTACGCGCACGCCGACGAGCTTGCCGTCCGCGTGATCCAGGGCTTGCACATTACCTGTCATGATGTCGGCCCGGCCTTGTTCCTGCAGCTG
Source organism: Steroidobacteraceae bacterium (assembly GCA_027456085.1). Classification (GTDB taxonomy): domain Bacteria; phylum Pseudomonadota; class Gammaproteobacteria; order Steroidobacterales; family Steroidobacteraceae; genus Bog-1198. The sequence continues at coordinate 25,698 of DAIDVO010000160.1, forward strand.
GCGCAGCTTCTCGACGGTCGCGTGCGCCGCGCGAAACTCCGCGCGGCGATGCACCACGACGAGGCTCTTCGCCTCGTCGGCAAGCGCGATTGCCCAGTCGAGCGCCGAGTCCCCGCCCCCGCAAATGACGAGATCCAGGCCGGCGAACGCGCCCGGATCGCCGACCCGATAATGCAGCGCGTGGCCTTCGAATTGCGCCGCGCCCTCGACGTCGAGGCGACGTGGTTGGAATGCGCCTACGCCGGCGGCGACGATGACGACGCCGGCGTCGAACAGCGCGCCCGCCGACGTGCCGACGAGGACTCGGCCGGAAGGCTGGCGCTCGACCTTGGTGACCTCATGGCCATAGTGGAGGCCCGGAGAAAACGGCGCGATCTGCTCGAGCAGGCGCAGGGTCAGTTCTGCGCAGGTGCAGACAGGCACCGCGGGAATATCGTAAATCGGCTTATCCGGGTAGAGCTCGGTGCATTGCCCACCCGGCTGGCGCAGCGAATCGACCACCTGGGCCTTCAGCCCCAATAAACCCAATTCGAATACCTGGAAAAGGCCGACCGGCCCTGCGCCGACGATGACGGCGTCGGTCGCAACCGGGTGCGGTTGCGGAAATCTGGCAATCATGATCTGAAGAACCCTCGCGAAAATTCAAGCACTTGCCGACAATGCGGCCCCGGCGCCATTATGGAGCCAGTCGAGCTTGGACTGAAGCGAGACGACGTCGCCGACCAGCAACAGTGCCGGCGAGATGGGCCCGACCCGGGCGGATTCTGCAGCGATCGTGCGCAGCGTGGCCGTGATGACC
>DAIDVO010000161.1 GCA_027456085.1 Steroidobacteraceae bacterium
TCCTGCGGAATTGGCGACGCTGCGCTCGCCGGGCAGCGCTTTGGTCGCGGCGTCGAACCGCCGCAGCTGGACGGAAGTAGCCGACAGCTGCGGTTCGTCGGCCCGCGCGAGGTGCGTAAAGAAGTTCACCGGGCGGCGCACCGCGGGCAAGCCCTCGAGCGCCGCCCGGTGAACTTCTTTACGCACCTCGCGCGGGCCGACGAACCGCAGCTGTCGGCTACTTCCGAGCAGCTGCGGCGGTTCGACGCCGCGACCAAAGCGCTGCCCGGCGAGCGCAGCGTCGCCAATTCCGCAGGACTGCTGAATTATCCCGACGCGCACGCAGCGTGGGTGCGGCCGGGGCTGATGCTCTACGGGGTTTCGCCGATGTCGGGTTCGATCGGCGAGGACCACGGCTTGCGGCCGGTCATGACGCTGAATGCGCGCGTGATCGCGGTCAAACGCGTGGGCGCCGGTGAACACGTGGGCTACGGCGGCGCCTGGACCGCGCTGCGGCCGACGCTGCTCGCGGTTGCGGCTGTCGGCTACGGCGACGGCTATCCGCGCAGCCTGAGGTCGGGCGCGCCCGTCCTCGTCAATGGCCGGCGCGCGCCGCTCGCGGGCCGCGTCTCGATGGACATGATCGGAATCGACGTCACCGATTTGGCGCCGGAGGTGCGGCTCGGCGATCCAGTCGTGCTCTGGGGCGCAGATTTGCCGGTCGAAGAAATCGCGCTATGGGCGGGGACGATCCCATACGAGTTGCTCTGCGGCATCAGCCAGCGCGTCGCGGCGCGAATTTGCTAGATCCGCTAGCTTTCGAAGAACCCCATTTTCACGCCGGCCAGCTGGACGACGTCATTGTCGTTGAGCTTGCGCGCTTGCGCGCCGATCGCGACGCCGTTGACGAGCGGATAGTCGTTTTCCTTGCCGCTGTCGACGTGCACGATGAAATAGCCTTCCGCCCGGCGTGTAATTGCCGCGACTTGGATTCCCGGTCGGCCCAACGTCGTCAATGCCTTCGTGAGCTCGAGTTCGCGGCCGGCGAATGCGCCGCTCAACACCTGTAGCTTCGCCTTGGGCAGCGCGGTAGGCGTCTCGGGGCCCGAAGCGCGCGCCGCGCCGACGGTCTTCTTCGCCGCCTGGTCGACCGCCTGGCCCACGCGCCGGATACGGTCCTCTCCCTGCGAACTCGGCGAGATGACCATCGTCTTCTCGAACTCGTCCTGTCCGCCGTCACCGTCCTGGCTGTCGACGAAGCGCAGCTGGTGATGGCCGACGGTGATCACGTCGCCGTGCTGCATCGCGTGTTTCTTGATGAGCTTGCCGTTGACGTAAGTCCCGTTCGTGCTGTTCAAATCCTCGAGGAACGAGTCGTTGAGAATATTGATGATCAGTGAGTGGTGTCCGCTGACCGCCGGGTTGTCGATGCGGATGTCATTGTCCGGAAGGCGCCCAATCGTGTAGCGCTCTTTGTTCATGTTGTATTCCGCAAGGACTTGACCGTCCAGGCTGAGCATCACGCGTGCCATCGAGACTCCAAGGGGGGTTTGCTAGCCGAACCAACCCAATATTTTGTCAAATATACGCCGGTGTGCGGGAAACGGTTCGCTAATGTGCGCCATGATGACCGACACGTTATCCCGCCCACCATTGTCGTTGGACAGCTGAATCAGCTGTTTAGCAACCATATCAAGATTAGCACTAAAGGTGCTGATTGTTAAATGGATATCTTCGTCCTCAATCATGTCCGAGAGCCCGTCGGAACAGAGCACGTAATAGTCGCTCTTCTGTACGGCCTCTTCGTGCATTTCCACTTCGACGGTCTGTTCGACGCCGAGCGCACGGGTCACGTAGTTCTTGTTGGTCGCACGCTGCGCTTCCTGCTGCGAGTAAAAGCCCCGGTCCACGAGTTCCTGGAGAAGCGAGTGGTCGAGCGTCATCTGTTCGAAGCGGTTGTCGCGCAGGCGGTACAGGCGCGAGTCGCCCACATGCGCGATCGACACTTTGTTGTCGTGAAACAGGCAGGCCACGACGGTCGTTCCCATACCCTCGCATTGCGGCTGAGTCTTCGAGGTGTGGTAGATGATCTTGTTGGCTCTATGAATCGCGTCGCGCAAGATGATGCTGCGGCGGGAGAGGCCGGTGTCCGCGTCGCGCGCCGACAGGTCCTCGCGCATGACGGCTTCGCGGACCAGATTGATGATGGTCTTGACGGCGATGCCGCTCGCGACCTCGCCGGCGTTGTAGCCGCCCATGCCGTCGGCCAGCACGAACAGGCCTATGTCGGTCTCGGCTCCGATCATATCCTCGTTGTGCTCGCGCACTTTGCCGGTATCGGTCAGCGCTACGCTCGCGATTTTGCCCCGTAAGCTCATTATGGTCGTTGCGCCCTATCTTTCCTGGCTTCTGAATTCTTTCATGGCGTTCCGCTCGGTATCCTCAGTCTGCAGTCTTCCAGCGCGGCGGCCATTTGCGCCCCCGATTCGTAACGCGCGTCCGGATCCTTCGCGAGCGCCCGATTGACGACGTCCTCGACGCACGCGGGCAAATCGGGGCGAAAAGCACGCACCGGCGGATGAGGAGTCTCCGCGATTTGCTGCATCAATCCCGTCATGGAATCGGCGGTGAACGGCAGATGGCCGGTCAGTAGTTGAAATAGGCTAACACCGAGAGAAAACAAGTCCGAGCGTCCGGTCACAGTTCGCCCGTCGAGCTGTTCCGGCGACATGAACGAGGGCGTGCCGAGAACGATGCCGGTGCGCGTGTTGCCCGCATCGGTGATGCGGGCGATGCCGAAATCGGTGATCTTCAAGATGTCGCTGGCCGCGTCGTACATGATATTCGCAGGTTTGATGTCGCGATGTACGACCTGTTGCTTGTGTGCGAATCCTAAGGCATCGGCGGTGCGCCGCGCCAATTCCAGCGCCTTGCGCGGTTCGAGCAGCTTGTCCGCCGCGGAATAGTCGCTCAAATGACGGCCTTTGAGGTACTCCATCGCGATGTACGCAAGGCCCCGCTCTTCGCCGACGTCGTAGATCGTGACGATGTTCGGGTGATTCAGTCGACCCGCCGTTTCGGCTTCGCGGAAGAAGCGCGCCCTGGCCTCGGCGAGCTCCGCGTCGCTGAATTCGCTCGCCAGCGGGATCGCTTTGATGGCGACGAGCCGGTTGATCGCCAAATCCCGGCCGAGATAGACCACGCCCATGGCGCCGCGGCCGATCTCGCGCTCCAGGCGGTAGCGGCCGAGCTGCGCGAGTTCCTGGCCGGCGACACCAGGGTTCGATGCGGCGGCCTCTGTGGCCGCGGGCGCGATGCTGCGCGCGGGAGGGGCGTCCGGCGCGGGGGTGGAGCGTGCGGCGGGGCGCCGACGCCGACGCCGACGCCGGCGTCGGCGCGTTTGGCGCCCGGCACCTTCAGCGCGGCCGGTCTCGCCGCGCTGCGTTCGGCGTTGATAAGTCGGGCAAGCCGCGAGGACACGTCCCGATAGGCGCCGTCCACGCGCGCAAGATGGCGCAAGACCGCCGTCGCCTGCAGTGTGCGGCCGCGCTGTTCGAGTTGGATCGCGAGCGTGTAAAGGTCGCCGAGAACCGTGGCATTCGTCTTGCGCGCCTTGAGTTCCGCGAATCGCTGTTCAAAATTGTCGAGCAGCCGGGCCGTATCGGCGCCGAGCGCCTGCGGTGCACTCGCATAGCGTGCGCGCGCCGCGGCCGCGCTGAAGCGCGCGGCGATCTCGGCCGCAATTGCGCCGAGCAGCACGGCGCAGCCGACGAACAATACCCACGAGACCGAACGGGCCCGCAGGGTCAAGTCCGATGCGACTATGGCGGCGCCGGCGATGGCGGCGATCAATGCCAGCTTTCTCATGCAATAAACATAATCCGAACCTAGGGCCCACGCAGTATAGGGGATCAGGCGAGGGCGGCGGCAATGCTAAGCTCACAGTTCAACGCGAAGGTGGTGCATGGCGAAGTCGAAAGAGATCTTTATTTGCCAAAACTGTGGCGCAGCTTCGCCAAAATGGCAGGGACAATGCCCGGCATGCGCAGAGTGGAACACGCTCGCCGCCGAGGCTCAGCGTTCCGGCCGGCCGGGGGATAAGGGGGTGCGCGGCGCACGCTCGCGGCCGACCTCGTCGCTCGCGGCCGAGTCGATCGACGCCCCGGCACGCATCGGCACAGGGTTCGTCGAGCTCGATCGGGTGCTGGGCGGCGGCCTCGTCGCCGGATCCGTGACGCTCCTCGGGGGCGACCCCGGCATCGGAAAATCGACGCTGATGCTGCAGGCTGCGGCCGCATTGACCGCGGCGGGCACCGTATTGTATGCGACCGGCGAAGAGTCGCTGCAGCAAGTCGCGTTGCGCGGCAGGCGCCTCGGAATCGGCGACGCGGCGGCGCGTCTGATCGCCGAGACCTGCGTCGAGGAGATCGTCGCGGCGGCGTCGACCGTCTGCGCGCGGATCCTGATCGTCGATTCCATCCAGACGATGTATTCGGAGCGCGTCGAGTCCGCTCCCGGTGCGGTCGCGCAGTTGCGCGAATGCGCCGCGGTCCTCGTGCGCCACGCGAAGACCTCGGGCACCGCCGTGCTGCTCGTCGGTCACGTGACCAAGGACGGGCAAATCGCGGGGCCGCGCGTGTTGGAGCATATGGTCGACACGGTGCTCTATTTCGAGAGCGACACCGGCAGCCGTTTCCGCGTACTGCGCTCGGTCAAGAACCGCTTCGGCGCCGCGAACGAGATCGGCGTGTTCGCGATGGCGGAAATCGGCTTGCGCGAGGTGACGAACCCGTCGGCGATCTTTCTGTCGCGCCATGCGCAAGCCGTGTCCGGCAGCGTCATCACGGTGCTGCGCGAGGGTACGCGCTCCTTGTTGATCGAAGTCCAGGTGCTCGCGGACCACAACGCGGGCGGCAATCCGCGGCGCGTCGCGGTCGGTATCGACGGCAATCGATTGACGATGCTGCTCGCGGTTGCGCACCGCCACGGCGGACTGGAGTTGGGGGGGCAGGATGTGTTCGCCAACGTCGTCGGCGGCGTGCGGATCGCCGATACGGCGGCGGATCTCGCGTTCGTTCTCGCGGCGCGCTCGAGCTTGCGCGATGCGCCGGTGCCCGCCTCTCTGATCGCGTTCGGGGAACTAGGCCTGGCCGGCGAGATTCGGCCCGTGCCGTTCGGGGAGGAGCGGCTGCGCGAGGCGGCAAAACACGGGTTCACGACGGCGGTCGTGCCTCAGGCGAACGTGCCGAAGCGGCCGCCCGAAGGCATGCTCGTGCGCGGTGTGACGCGCCTGGATCAGGCGCTCGACGCGCCATAGGGAGCCCTTCAGAGCGAGGCGCCCGCAGATCCGGCCGGAGGGCGAATGCGCACGGTCTTGATCGCGTTGTCGGCCGTCTGCAGGACTTCGAGCGTGTAATCGGCCAATTTGACCGTCGTGCCGGGCTCGGGGATCGCTTCCAAGTATTCGAGGATCACTCCGTTCAGCGTTTTCGGTCCGTCCGACGGCAGGCTCCAGCGCATCGAGCGATTCAGGGCGCGCACCGTCGCTGATGCGCTGACGACGAAGCTGCCGTCCGCATCCGTATACACGTCCTTGTGCATCATCGTCGCGGGATCGGTCGTGAACTCACCGACGATTTCTTCGAGGATGTCCTCCAGCGTCACCAGACCCTGGATGTCGCCGTACTCGTCGACGACGAAGGCGATGCGCCGTTTGTCGCGCTGAAAGTGCAGAAGCTGGGTGTTCAGCGCCGTGCCGGATGGAATGAAATACGTGTCGCGCACGGTCGCCGCCGCGATCAAGGTTTGCGCATCGAAGCGCCCGCGCGCGAGCTCGCGCACGACCTGCTTCATGTGCAGGACGCCGATGATGCGGTCGATTTCGCCCTCGTAGACGGGCAGGCGCGTGTGCTGGCTCTGGCGCAGATGCTCGATGATCTCGTCCCAATCGTCTTCGACGTCGATACCGACGATTTCGGCGCGCGGCACCATGATGTCTTCGACGGTCGCCTTCTCCAGATCCAGGATGCTGACCAGCATTTGCTGGTGCCGCTGCGGAATCATCGCGCCGGCTTCGGCGACCACCGTGCGCAGCTCGTCGCTGCTGAGCGCGTGAGCGCTGTGGCGCACCGGCACGCCGCACAGCCTCAGGGCCCCGTTCGCGAGGAGATGCGTCGTCCAGACGAACGGGTAGAGCAGCTTCAACAG
>DAIDVO010000162.1 GCA_027456085.1 Steroidobacteraceae bacterium
GTGGTGCAGCGGCGCCGGCGGCCTGCAGGGCAAGTCGTGGGGCGGCTTCAACGCGTTGCAGATCGCGGCGCGACGACCGCCGGCCCTGAAGGCGATCATCACGACGTTCTCGACCGACAATCGCTACACTGATGACATTCACTATATGGGGGGATGCCTCCTCAACGACAATTTGTGGTGGGGCAGCATCATGCTCGCGTACCAAAGCCGCCCCCTCGACCCGCAGATCGTCGGTGATCAATGGCTCGAGCGCTGGCTCGAGCGCCTCGAGAAACTGCCGTTCTTTCCGGCGTTGTGGATGGCGCACCCACATTACGATGCGTACTGGAAGCACGGCTCCGTCTGCGAGGACTTTGCTGCGATCCAATGTCCGGTGCTTGCGATTGGCGGTTGGGCCGACGCCTATACGAACGCCGTACCGCGATTGCTCGAGGGCCTCACGGTCCCGCGGCTCGGGATCATCGGGCCATGGGGACATCTTTATCCGCACGACGGTGTCCCGGGGCCAGCGATCGGCTACCTGCAGGAAGCGGTACGCTGGTGGGATCACTGGCTTAAGGGCCGCGATACCGGGATCATGGGCGAACCGATGCTGCGCGCCTACGTCGAGGAACCGGTCGCACCGGACGGAACGCGCACGTTCATCCCGGGTCGCTGGATTGGAGAGGCGCATTATCCATCGGTGAACATACAGCCGCGACGATTTCACCTGCGTGCGGACCGCGGACTTGGTAAGCGATCCGACGTCGACGCTGAGTTCACGATCCGTTCGCCGCAGAGCCATGGTAAGGCGGCGGGTGAGTGGATGGCCGCAGGGTGTCCCGGGGAGCATCCGACCGATCAACGGCTCGACGACGGTGGGGCGCTGGTCTTCGAGTCGACCGTGCTGAATCATGACCTGGAGGTGCTTGGTGCGCCGGCGTTGCGCCTGCAACTTGCCGCCGACGCGCCGGTCGCACAGCTCGCCATTCGGCTCGGCGACGTTGCCTCCGACGGCCGTGTCACGCGCGTGAGCTACCAAGTCCTGAATCTCACGCACCGCGACGGCCACGAGCATCCGGAGGCGCTCGAGAGCGGGCGCTACTACGACATTGACCTGAAGCTGAATGTCTGCGGTCATCGCTTCCTCCCGGGGCATCGGATTCGGCTGTCGATTGCGACTGCCTACTGGCCGATCGTCTTGCCGGCGCCTTATCCCGCGACTTTGTCGATCCGCACCGCGCCGAGCGCACTCGACCTGCCGGTGCGGCGAGCCGATCCCGGTCCAACGGTCTCGTTCCAGCCGCCAGTCCACGGACCACGGACGCCGATCAGTCAGATCGCCTCGGGTCACATCCGACGGTACACGCTGCAGGATCAAGTCAACGGCGAGACGACCTACGTCACCGACGCGGTGGGCGGCGTATTCGGCGAAGGCGTCCTGCGCCTTGAGGCGGTGAACGTAGAGCTCGCGCATTCACTTAAGCGCGAGCTCTCGATCCGCGACGACGATCCATTGTCGGCGCGCTACCGGTTGACGCAGTCGTTCGAACACGGACGCGAGGGCTGGCGCACCCGGATCGATACCCTGGCCGTAATGCACAGCGATCGACAGAATTTCTACCTGACCGGAACGCTGGCCGCGCGTCTCGACGGCGCGGTTGTAGCCGAGCGCAACTGGGATTTCACGATCCCGCGCGATCTCGTTTGAGCGCGGTGGAACCGCCGGTAGACGCCGCGGGCGCACTGATCTTCGGTCAGCCGCGCGGACTCGCGACCTTGTTCCTCACCGAGATGTGGGAGCGCTTCTCGTACTATGGAATGCGCTCCGTACTGATCTTGTATGCGGTAGGGGCAGTGAGCCGCGGCGGCTTCGGGATGGACGATCGCGTCGCGAGCGCGGTCTACGGGCTCTACATCGCCGGTACCTACGTGTTCGCGCCGATCGGAGGCTGGATCGCCGACCGGCTCCTCGGCGCCCAGCGCGCGGTGATCGCAGGTGGCATTCTGATCCTGTGCGGCAACGCCGCGCTGGTTTTCGGACGCATGCATCCGTTCTTCGTCGGGCTCGCGGTCATCGTGCTCGGCGTCGGCTTACTCAAGCCTAACATTAGCGTAATGGTCGCCGAGCTGTATCCGGAGGGCGATGCGCGCCGCGACGCCGGCTTCTCGGTCTTTTATGTCGGCATCAGCGTCGGCGCGCTGCTCGGCTCCCTGCTGGTGCCACTGTGCGCCGCGCGCTTCGGCTGGCGCTGGGGGTTCAGCTTACCCGTAGTCGGGATGCTGATTGGTCTCGCGCAGTTCCTAACGACGCGGCACTGGCTCGGCCATCGCGGTCGCACGGTTCATGCGCAAGGGGGCCGCCGCGCATGGCTCGGCGTCGCGCTGCTCGTGGCCGCAATCGCGACGATCATCGCGCTGGACGCGGGAGGTTGGGTGACGCTTGATCCGGTGCGACTCGCCGCAGCGGCTTCGTGGGTGATAGTGCTATTTGTCGCGGCGTATTTTCTCTATCTGTTGCTGTTTGCCGGGCTTACCGCGCAGGAACGGCGGCGAGTGTACGTCATGGGTGCGTTGTTCGCCGCCTATGCTGCCTTCTTCGCCGGTTTCGAGCAGGCGGGGGCGTCGCTGAATCTGTTCGCCGAGCGCTACACGCACCGCATGTTGTTCGGCTGGTCGATGCCGGCCGGCATGCTACAGGGCGCAACCGCGTTCTACACGATACTGTTCGCGCCGGTATTCGCCGCAATATGGATCGCGCTCGGGCGACGCGGCAAGGATCCGGCTCCGACCGCGAAGTTCTCGATCGGACTGGTGTTGCTCGCGCTCGGCTACCTGGTGATGTACTTCGCCGCGCGTCACGTCGTCGCCGGCGAGAAGGTCTTGCCGACGTGGTTGCTCCTCAGCTACTTCCTGCAGGAATGCGGTGACCTGTGCCTCTCGCCGGTGGGCCTTTCGGCGATGACCAAGCTCGCCCCGAGGCGTTTCGTCGGTCAGATCATGGGCCTTTGGTTTCTCGCGCTCGCGCTCGGCGACAATGTCGCGGGGCAACTATCGGGCGACTACGATGCACACAATCTGGTGACGCTGCCGGAGTTGTTTTCAAAGATCTTCTGGTGGGCGCTGATCGCGGC
>DAIDVO010000163.1 GCA_027456085.1 Steroidobacteraceae bacterium
CCGCCACCAGCGCCGGTGCGGGGCCGCTGCCGACGCCCATCGCGAGCAGTGCCGCAAGCAGCGTCGCGCCCAAAGTCTGGCCCATCAGCCGCGTCGTCGAGATCAGGCCGCCGGCCGATGCGGCACGCTCCTGCGGCGCCGAGTGTAGGATCAGACGGGCGTTCGGCGACGTGAAGAACCCGAACCCCATGCCGCACAGCGCCATGCGCCAGGCGATGTCGAAATGCGTCAGCTGCGCCGGCAGGAATGCGATCAGCAGCAGCGCGACCGTCGCGATCACCATGCCGATCGCACCGAGGATTCCGGCGTGAAAGCGATCGGACAGCGCGCCGGCGAGCGGTGCGAACACCATCATCGACAACGGCCAAGGAGCGATCGCGGCGCCGACTTGAGTCGGCGAGAAGCCGTAATGCTGTTGGAGGCGGAACGGCAGCGACAGGATCAGGGTCATCGAGCCGAGGAACGCCATCAGCCCGCCGAGCGTCGATAGCGCGAGCACGGGCTTGGCGAGAAGGTCGACGGGCAATATCGGAATCGGCGTCTTGAGTTCACGCCGGACGAACACGACCCCGACGAGCACCCCAGCGGCGACGATCGCCACGCCTAGCGCGGGCGAATTGCCGTGCACCGCGGTCTCGAGGCCGGCAATCGTGAGACCGAAAGTCAACGCGCACAACACGGCGCCGAGAACGTCGTAAGGCGCATCGAGCGGCTCGAGCTCCGGCAAGGAATGCCTCCCGAGCAAGAACGACAGCAGCGCGAGCGGCGAGGCGGCGGCGAAGATCCACGGCCAACTCGCCACCGACAGCACCAAACCGCCGAGTACCGGGGCTATCGCATTGGAACTCGCGACGACGACGTTGCCGATTCCGAGGCCGCGGCCGAGCTGCCGGCTCGGATAGATGTGTCGAATGAGCGCCGTCGAAACGCTGAGCGAGGCTGCGGCCCCGAGCGCCTGGATTGCGCGCACGACCAATAATATAGGCAGGTCGCGCACGAAAAAGCACAGGACCGTGGCAAGGAGAAAAGTCAGCTGTCCGTATTGGTACAGGCGTCTCAAGCCGATATGGCTGCCGAGAGCGGCGAACGGCAGGAGCGTCATGACCAGCGTCAATTGATAGACGGTGACCACCATGACCGCGGAGGACGCATCGACGTGCAGGTCGTGCGCCAAGGTGGGCAGCGCCACCGTGACGATCGAACCGTCGATGACCGCGAGCGCGCTGCCGAGCGCCGTCGCCAGGATTGCCACATAGCGGCGGGGTGTGGGCAGACCGTCCATTGCGCAAAGTCTACGACGCTTTCGCGCTCAGGGCTCGAGTAAGGGCGCGCTCCATCGGCGATGACAAACTTCCGCGGCACCTAGTACCATGGCCGCCCTCGTCATACAGATACCACCGGAGAAACGGCCATGAGCGCGAACCCGAAAGACGCCCCCCTAGCGGGCCATGAATTTCAATTGCTGATCGACGGACGGCTGACGGCCGGCGCCGCGCTGCTCGAGGTCATCAATCCGGCGACCGGAAAAACGTTGACGCATTGCGCGCGCGCAGACAAGGCGCAGCTCGACGCTGCCGTCGCGGCCGCGAAGCGCGCCTTCCCGGCATGGTCGGGCACGCCGATCGCCGAGCGGCGCCGCATGCTCCTCGCAATCGCCGAGGCTTTGGAGGCGCGCAGCGCCGAGTTCGCCAGGCTGCTGACCGAGGAGCAAGGCAAGCCGCTCGCGCACGCGGCCGGGGAGATTTTCGGATCCGTCGCGATGATCCGCGCGTTCGCGGCGATGGACCTGCCCGTCAAGGTATTGCGGGACAACGCCAAGGAGCGCATCGTGCAGCACCATGTCCCGCTCGGCGTGGTTGCGGCGATCACGCCGTGGAACTTCCCGCTGATCCTTTTGATGATCAAAGTGGCGCCGGCGCTGCTCGCGGGAAACACGCTCGTCGCCAAACCCGCGCCGACGACGCCGCTCACGACGCTGCTGTTCGGCCAGTTGTGCGCGAAAATCCTGCCGCGCGGCGTACTCAACGTCATCGTCGATCAGAATGACCTTGGCGGTCATCTCACGCAGCATCCGGATGTGGCCAAGGTTGCGTTCACGGGCTCGACCGCCACCGGCAAGAAGGTCATGGCGAGCGCCTCCGGCACGGTCAAGCGGCTCACGCTCGAACTCGGCGGCAATGACGCGGCGATCGTCCTCGACGACGTCGACGTGAAAGAAGTCGCAGCGAAGATCTTCCAGGGCGCCATGGTCAACTGCGGGCAGGTATGCCTCGCGATCAAGCGCGTTTACGTTCCCGAATCGATGTACGAGGCGATGTGCACGGAACTCGCCGGTCTCGCGCAAAAGGCCGTCGTCGGCAACGGCCTCGACGCGGGAACCCAGATCGGGCCGATGCAGAACAAGGTTCAGTTCGAGAAAGTGAAGGAATTCATCGAAGACGCTCGCAAGCACGGCAAGATCATCGCCGGCGGCAAGACGCTCCCCGGGGAAGGCTATTTCATCGCACCGACGATCGTCCGCGACATCGCCGACGACGCGCGGCTCGTGCGCGAGGAACAGTTCGGGCCGGTGCTGCCGGTGCTGAAATACGCCGACCTGGACGACGCCATCGCGCGCGCGAACGGCACCGAGTACGGCCTCGGCGGCACGGTCTGGGCGAAGGACAGCGAGCGCGCCTACGCGGTCGCGCGGAAGATCGATTCCGGCACCATCTGGATCAACAAACACCTCGAACTGCCGCCCGACATTCCGTTCGCCGGCGCGAAGCAATCGGGCTTCGGGGCGGAAATGGGACAGGAAGGACTCGAGGAATTCACTCAGTCGAAGATCATCAACATCTCCAAGTAAGGACCCGCTCGCGGGCATTCGCTCAAAAATTGACGCGAATGCCCGCGAGATACGCGCGCGGCGCGGCCGGACTTTGGAATCGGTTGTCGACGCGCGGATCGTTCGTTCCGGCCCCCGCGGGAATGCCGGGAGCGCCGATCCCGGTCGGATCGCCATACAGTCCGAACGTCGCGTAGGACCCGTCGAGGACGTTCTTGATCGTCGCGAACAGCTCAATATTGTCGTTGATGCGGTATGACGCGTGCAGCGTCAGTACGCAATACCCGGGAAGCTCGGCGTTCTGATTGGATTCATCCCCGCGGTAAACTTGCGCGCCGACGAGGATCATATCGCCGCCCGCGGTGAGGCGCGGCCCGATGCGGTAATCGGCGCCGAGTTTGATTCGCTGGCGCGGGATGCCCGGCAAATGGTCGCCGCGGCGGACGATGATGTTGCCGTTCGCGTCCTGGTGCGGATTCGACGGCGAATGCTCCGTGAACGACGACAGGAACGTCGCGTCGACGAAGCTGTATTCGGCATACCCGGACCAGCGCTCGCCGCGATAGGCGTAGCCCGCCTCGAGCCCCTGCCGGCGGGTGGCTCCGATATTCTGGAAATAGCCGCTGCTGATCGACGCCGCGATCGCATAGATGTCGTCGTCCAGCGTCGTGCGGAACACGCTGAGATTCCAATGGCCCCGGCCCGGCGCATCGTCGCGCGGGCGGGAACTTGCGCGCATTCCGATTTCAACCGTGTGCGCGACGACCTGTTTCAGGTTGGGCGGATCTCCGGCGAGATTCGCCGGCAAAACGCAGGGCTTCAACGGATCCGAGCATTCGATCTCGCTCATCGTCGGCGTACGATTGGTGACCGCGTAATTCGCGTAGACAGTCGCCCGAGGCCGCAGTCGGTAGGTCGCGCCGAGCGCCGGATTGAAGTGCACGAAGCGGTTCGCTCCATCGAGCAGAACGCCGCGGTGGTCCGCAAAATCCAATCTCGCGCGGTTGTAGCGTCCGCTTGCGGTAATGGACAGCCGCCGGGTCGCGTCGAACGTATCGGTCACGAAGAGCCCGTCGTAGCGGCTCTTCGAACCGACGTTCACCGGCGTCGCCGCGAACGCCGAACTTTCGGGGGTCGCAACGAACAGCCCCGACGGCCGCACCATCAGCGCTGCATCGATTTGGCCCAGTTCGGCGCCGGAGGAGTACGCGACGCGCGCCGTATCGACCGCGATGCCGGCGATGAATTGATTGCCGTGACCGAACAGCCTCTTTGCGACGCTCATCTGCACGGAGCCTCCGAGGCCGCGGGCGTGAATCGACTCGAAATCGTTTTCCCCTATCGCGGTGGTGCCGGCGTTGGAAATGTCGGGGATCGCGCCGCCGGATGAGTCGAGGAGCGCCGTGAGGCCGTCGCTCTGGCACAAGGAGCCTGCGTATTGCGCGCTCGTGCACGCCGTGTAATGCGTCGTGTTGCCGTTCGATACGGCTTGGTCGTAATCGCGGCTGTAGAACACGCTTTGCAGCGACACGGATTCCTCGAGAGCGAAGGACGCGGTCAGTTCGGCGTAATTCAGCCGGTTTGCATTGTCTTGCGGACCCGTGAAGTCCAGTCGCTTGCTGACCGCGAGTTCCTGGACCGGCGCCGCGCCCTGGCCAAACAAGGAATTGTCCGCATATGAGTAGCTCAAGTCGATCGTCGCGATCCCGGTGCGCGCGCTCAAGTCGGCATAGAACTGATGCACCGAATCGTTCGCAAACCGGCGCCAGCCGTCTTGCTGGAGGACTTTGGCGGCGGCATAGACGCCGAACCGGCCGTTGTTCGCGCCAACCTGCGCCGCGCCCGTGCGCAAATTGAACGAACCGCCGGACAGCTCGGCCTCGCGGCCGTGGTAATCGAATCCGTTCTTCATCGTGATCGCGAGCGCGCCGCCGAGCGCATTGAGGCCGAAGGACGGATTGGAGCTGACGAGGTCGATGCGCTGAATGGCGAAATCGGGAACGAGGTCCCAGTTGACGGCATCGCCGAACGCCTCGTTGATTCGCGCGCCATTCTCATAGACCGCCAGTCCCTGAGAGGCACCGAGCACCGGAGAGGCCTCGAATCCTCTGTAAAAAATGTCCGGCTGAAACGGGTCGGCGAGCGTATCGGTGATGCTGATGCTGCCGAGCCGACTATTGAGCGCCGCGGTCAAGCTTGCCGTGCCGTCGCGCTTGAGGTCCGACGCATCGATCGATTGCACGTTGGTCGGAACCTTGGCCGCATCGATGCCCACTCCCGGCACCGGGGTCGCGCCGATGACGACGATCTTCTGCAACGACGCCGATTGCGTCACCGCGGCGGCGGCGGCGGCGCACGATGAACACAGGAGGAGCGCAAAAAAACCGCACGGATGGCGGCGCAGCGGACGAACTAGGTGCATTCAATTTCCGGCGTGGCGATGACATATCGCGGTGCGCGTTTGCGCTTGCCGCCCGGCGTGGGGTCGAGGCCCCGCACCTGGCGCATGCGATCACTTGGCTTCGGCGATCTTCTTCAGGTTATCGAGCCCGGACTCGTAGACTCCGCTGACCGCGTCAATCGCACTCTTGTCGTCTTCCTTCGCCGCCGGGTGTGCGCTCGTATCCTTGCGCTTGAACCGGCCGACCCAGGTGACCCGGCTCTTGTTCTTGGCGATCGATCGGACGACGAACGTCGACGAATAATCGCTCACGGGTAATACGCCTTCGACGATCTTGTAGCGGAACTTGCGCCCTGCGGCGTTGAAATACGTCAATTGCTCCTTGATCGTGCCGCCGCCCTTCAGAGTCAGCAGCCGCACCGCTCCGGCCTCGTTGTTCGTGCCGGCGACGATCTGATCCGTTGCGACCGCCGGATGCCAGTTGTTCAATCCGCCGAAATCCTTGGCTTCATTCCAGACTTTGGCGGCCGGCGCATCGATGACGACCGTCTTCGTGACGCGCAGCAAGTGTGCCGCCGCGAAACTGGTCCCCGATACCAGCAACAAAGCCGCGCAGGCTATTGCAGTGATCTTCTTCATGGTCTTGAGTCCTCATGTTGGTAGTTTTCTCCGCCCAATCGACCGCCCGACGTGAAACAAACCCGTCTCACCATGAGAGCGCCGAAATTCAAATAGGTTCGCCACCGGCCGCGGGCCGCAGCCAGCGGGCCGCCAACGGCGGTATCAGCAATAGGCTGACCAGCGTCGAGGATACCAGCCCGCCGAGGATGACGACCGCCATCGGCCCCTCGATTTCGTGGCCGGGCTGGTGTAGCTGCCACGCGACCGGCAACAAAGCCAGGCCGGTCAGCAGCGCGGTCAGAAGCACCGGCGTCAACCGCTCCTCGGCGCCGCGCAGAGCCGCTTGCAGGCCCCAGGGTTGCTGCTCCTCGTGGACGAGATGGTCGTAATGCGATACCAACAGGATCGTGTTGCGCGCGGCCATGCCGAACAAGGCGACGAATCCGACCATCGAGCCGAGCGTCAGCGTGCCGCCCGTCGCCGCAACCGCCGCAACGCCGCCGATCAATGTGCTCGGCAACGCCAAGAGCACGAGCAGCACGTGCCGAGCGTGGCCGAATGCCAGGCCGAGGAGCAGTACGATCAGCGCGAACGCGGCAGCCGAATGAAACAGCAACTCGTGGGCCGCCGCGCTCTGCGCCTCGGCGGCCCCGGCGTATTGCAGGTACACGCCCGGCGGCAGCTTGACGTGCGCCGCGATCGCGGCGTGCGCGGCGCGCGCATACCCCGCTTGATCGGCGCCCTGCGGCGTCGCGGCGACGATTTGCCGGCGCAGCCCGTCCTGATGATCGATGACACTGCGGGCCATCACGGTCTCGATGCGCGCGACCTTGTCGAGCGGAACCAGTGCGCCGTCGCGCCCCCGCAAAAGGAGCTTGCCGACCGACCGGGGACCGGCGGCGCCCGCGCCGACCCGCACGACCACGGGCAAGCTGCGGTCGGGCTGATTGATCACGGACGCCACGCTGCCATGAAACGCGGCGTTGACGGTCTGCAGCACATCGGCCGCCTGCAGGCCGTAGATCGCCAATCTTCCGGGGCGCAATTCGACGCGCAACTCCACTTGGCGCGGCGGCACCGTCAAGCGCACGATGCCGCTGCCGGGCAGGCGCCGCAGCAGCGCGACGATTTGCGCGCCGACCCGGTCGTCGGCGTCGAGATCGGACCCGATGACGCTGATGGAGAACGGCGCGGATTCGCCGGACAGCGTTTCGCCGATGCGTTCAGCGAGCACCGAGTAGATTTCGACCAGTTGATTCGGAAAATTGTCGAATACCTTGCGGATCGCCGCATCGATCTCGTTCGGGTCGTGTCCTTGCTTGGGATCGATTTGCACCTCGAACTCGCTCTTGTTCGGCGCATCGGGATCCTGGCCGTTCTCCGCGCGGCCGATTTGTTCGGCGACGCTCCTGACGCCGGGAATCGCGATCAGGCCCTTGCTGATCCGTTCACCGACGCGCGCGGTTTCCGCAAGCGAAATTCCGGGACGCAAGGATGCATGCGCGATCAGGTAGTTCTCGCGGAAATCCTGCAGCAGCCGCGCGCCCAACAGCGGCAGACAGATGATCCCGGCAGCGCCGGTCGCCAGCAGTATCGCGACCAGCGCCCGCGGCCGCGCGTTCAGCCACTCGATCGTGTGCATCTGCCAGCGTTTGAACCGGCGCAGGAATGCCGCCTCCGGCTTCGGCTGATGGCGCGCCATCGCCAGCGCGCACAGCGCCGGCGTCGCGCTCATCGCGACGAGCAGCGAGAGCCCGACCGCGAGCAGGAACGCGATCGACAGCGGGCGGAAGAACGCCCCCTGCAGCCCCGACATCATCAAGATCGGCAGGAACGCGACGGCGACGGCGGCGGTCGCGTACAGGACCGGCCGGCGCACCTCGAGCGAGGCGCCGACGAACAGTGCGCGCAAATCGGTGCCGGCGGCGGCGCCGCGCCGGCGGCGCAATATGTTCTCCCCGTCGATGACGGCGTCGTCGACGACGACGCCGAGCGCGACGACGAGACCGCCGAGCGTCATCGTGTTCAGGCTGAGCCCGTAGAGTTCCAATATCCAAACCGTGGTCAGCAAGGTCAGGGGGATCGCGCTGAAGGACACGAAAGCGCCGCGCCAGTCGCGCAAGGTCACGAGCAACAGCGCGACGACGAGTGCGGCGCCGATCAACAGGGAATTGCGCAGTTTGGCGATCGCGTTCTCGATGAAGCTCGCGGGCCGCAGGAGCGCCGGATGGTAGATGACGCCCTGCCGCGCGAGCGCCGGCGCAAGCGCATCGAGGCGCTTCTCGAGCGCCCGCGTGACCTCGAGGGTGTTCGCACCGAACTGCGTCGAGGTCTCGATCAGGATGCCGGGCTTGGCGCCGATCAGCGCGTCGCCGAAGCGCGGCTCGGCGCCATCCTCGATCGTCGCGACATCGCCCAGCCGCACAGGGACGTTCGCGCGCGTACCGATGAGGGCTTGCGACAGCTTTGCGGCCGTGACGCCCGATGGGCGAACCTGGATGACGATGCGCTGCGAAGCGGTCTCGACATAGCCGCCGCCGATCGTCGCGGTTGCGCGCCTCGCGGCCGCGAGCACGTCGTCGAGCGAAAGCCCCAATGCGGCGAGCTTCACCGGATCGACGACGATGCGGCGCTCCCGCACCGCGCCGCCGAAAATCTGCGCCTGGGCGACGCCGGGCACGGCGAGGATTTGCGGCTTGACGATCCACTGCACGAGGTCGCGCAGCGCTATCGGCGACAAGCGGTCGCTGGTGTAGCCGAAATGCAGGAGATACTCCATGGAGGAGCTCAGCGGCGACAACAACGGCGGGCCGACGCCTGCGGGCAGCAGGCTCGCGGCTTCGGCGAGCCGCTCCGTGACGACCTGGCGCTGTCGATACGGATCACCGCCGCGGTCGAACACGACTTGGATCGCCGACAGGCCTTGACTCGAGGTCGATCGGACCGTCTTGACGTTCTCGGTGCCGGCGAGCAATCCCTCGAGCGGCCGCGTCACCAAGGACTCCACCTGCGGCGCATCGAGTCCCGGAGCCTCCGTCTGCACGAGCACGTGCGGCGGCGCAAAATCCGGGAATACGTCGAAACGCGCGCGCGCGAGCGCCGCCGCGCCGAGCACGGCGATCAGGCACGTGAGCGCGGTGACGATGCGCGGATTGGCCAGCGAGGCACGAACGATGGCGGCGAGCATGCGTCGTTCGGCCTAATCGTCATCGTCGGCGGGCTGGTTGTCCAAACCCTGCAGCGACCACAGAACGGCGGCGCCGTGAACCACGACGTCGTCGCCGGCGTGAACGCCATCGACCAGCCAGCCGTCGCCGTACGCGAGCAGCAGTGCGACTTTCTCGCGTTCGTAGCGCGTATCCTTGTCGCCCGGAGAAGTCGGCATCTGTCTGTAAACGTAGGCCCCATGCTCGCCGTAGAGCACCGCCGCGCGCGGCAAGAGCCGCCCCGAACGCCGCGGCATCACGAGCTCGATCGGCACGCGCGCGCCTGCGCCGAGGCCCGCGGGCGAGTGCTCGACTTCGACCAGGACGCCGACGCTCTGCGATTCGCCGATTTGACGCAGCACGCCGAGCACGCGGCCGGTGACCCGCACGCCGTCGACATCAACGAGCGCCGCGCGCGGCAAAAGACCCATGCTATGTTGACCGAGCACATCGGCACGCAGCAGAAGCGCGTGCCCGCCGGCGGCCGCGTCGATCAATTCGCGCCGCCGCTCAGCGGGCAGCGACAGCACCGGCGTCCAATGCAACGCGACTTGCGCGCGCGCCGCTTGCGCCGCGGCATCAGCTTTCGCGGCCGCGGCGCGCGCCGC
>DAIDVO010000164.1 GCA_027456085.1 Steroidobacteraceae bacterium
GCAAGGTGGCCGCTGGCGCCGCCGAGTTTTTGCCGGGCGCCGTCGTCACGAACCTCGCGCGCACGCGCGACGGACTGAAAGCGCGCGGAATCTGGATCGCCGGGGCGGCCGGCGATGCGCCGCAGTCCCTGTACGCGGCGGACTTGAAGCGGCCTCTCGCGATCGTCCTCGGCGCCGAGGGCGAGGGCATGCGCCGCTTGACGCGCGAGCGCTGCGATTTCCTCGTGCGCATTCCGATGAACGGAGCGGTTGAATCCTTGAACGTCTCTGTCGCCGCGGGCATCGCCCTGTTCGAGGCGCGGCGCCAGCGGCAAAGTTGACCCCGGCGGCCCGAAGCGCGTATCCTTCGCGCTCTTTTCGCCGGCCGTCCGGCTTTACTCCTTGCCTCACCGCTCGCAACGGGAGGCTAAACCCGTAGGGAGCCTACAATGCGGCATTATGAAATAGTGCTCCTGGTCCATCCGGACCAGAGCGAGCAAGTTCCGGCGATGGTCGAACGCTACAAGGGCATGGTCACGGCCGGCGGCGGCGCCGTGCATCGCTTCGAGGATTGGGGCAGGCGCCAGCTGACCTTCCCGATCTCCAAGGTGCACAAGGCGCACTACGTGCTGCTGAACATCGAATGCGATCAAAAGACGCTCGATGAGCTGTACGGATCGTTCCGCTTCAGCGACGCCGTTCTGCGCAATCTCGTCGTCAAGATGGATGAGGCCGTCACCGAGCCTTCGCCGATGGCGCGCGCGCCGGACGAGACTGCCCGCCGCCACGACGATTTCGGCGACGACGACGGCGATGACGATTTGCCGATCGGCTCGCGCTAAGCGCCGTTCCTCAAGGAGTTCAACATGGCACGTTTTTTCCGCCGCAAGAAGTTTTGCCGATTCACGGCAGACGACGTCAAGCAGATCGACTACAAGGATCTCACGACGCTGAAGAGCTACATCACCGAAACCGGCAAGATCGTTCCGAGCCGCATCACGGGCACGCGCGCGCACTATCAGCGCCAGCTGCAGCTCGCGATCCGGCGCGCGCGCTTCCTTGCGCTTCTGCCATATACCGATCAGCACTGAGACGGCGGGTTAGATCATGGAAATCATTCTTCTTCAAAAGGTCGCGAATCTCGGCCAGATCGGCGACCGCGTCAAAGTGAAGTCCGGGTACGCGCGTAATTTCCTCGTGCCGACGGGGCGCGCGACGCTGGCGACGCAGACGAATATTGCCAAGTTCGAGGCGCAGCGCAGCGATCTCGAAGCCAAGGCGCATGCGGGGCTGAAAGGCGCGCAGGAGCGCGCGGCGCAGTTCGTGGATTTCAAATTGGAGATGAAGGCGCGGGCGGGTTCCGAAGGCAAGCTGTTCGGTTCGATCGGCACGGCCGACATCGCCGAGGCGGCCGTCAAGGCGGGGCATCCGATCACGCGCAGCGAAGTGCGCATGCCGACCGGGCCCATCCGCTCCACCGGAGACCACGAGGTCGAGCTGCACCTTCATACTGACGTTGACGTGACGCTGCACGTCACGATCGTCGCCGAAGAGCAGCGGCCCCCCAAGCCGCGCGCGCAGGCTTTGCACGTGGCCGATCGCCAGAGTAATCGCTACGCCGACGCGGGCGTGCGCCTGCCGCCGCACTCGGTCGAAGCCTAGCAGTCGGTGCTCGGCGGCCTGATGCTGGACGCGGCCGCGTGGGATCAAATCGCCGACCGCGTCTCCGCGGAAGATTTCTACCGGCAGGATCATCGCCTGATTTTCGCCGCGGCCGCGGAGCTCATCGAGCGCGGCCAGCCATGCGACGCGGTGACCGTGTCCGGCCACCTCGAAAGCCAGGGCCTGGCGGCCCAAATCGGCGGCCTGGCCTACTTAGGATCGCTCGCGCGCGACACGCCGACGAGCGCGAACATCCGCGCGTATGCGGACATTGTGCGCGAGCGCTCGGTCCTGCGTCAGCTCATCAGCGCCGGCAACCTGATCGTCGGCAGCGCGCTCGATCCCGAGGGACGCGAAGCGCGCGAAATCGTCGACGACGCGGAGCGCGCGGTCTTCGAAATCGCCGAACGGGGCGCGCGCGGCAAGATCGGGTTCCAATCGGTCAAGAGCGTCTTGCCGCGCGTGACCAATCGAATCGACGAGCTGTACCGCTCGGGCGGCGACGTGACCGGCATCTCCACCGGATTCAAGCAGCTGGACGAAATCACCGCCGGCTTCCAGCGCAGCGACCTGATCATCATCGCGGGGCGGCCGTCGATGGGGAAGACGACGCTCGCGGTCAACATCGCCGAGAATGCAGCGCTCGGCGGCAATTTGTCGACCGCTATATTCAGCATGGAAATGTCGGCCGAGTCGTTGACGATGCGCATGATCTCGTCGGTAGGGCGCATCAATCAAGCCAATTTGCGCTCCGGCCGCTTGAACGACGACGACTGGCCGCGCATCGATTCGGCGATGACGCAGTTGTCGGGCGCGAAGATCTTCATCGACGAAACTCCGGCGATGACGCCGACCGAAGTGCGCGCGCGGGCGCGAAGGCTGAAGCGCGAGCGCGGCCTCGATTTGATCGTCGTCGATTATTTGCAGCTGATGCAGGTCGCCGGCACGAAGGAAAATCGTGCAACCGAGATTTCCGAGATTTCGCGTTCACTGAAGGCGCTCGCGAAGGAGCTGAGCGTGCCGGTGATCGCGCTGTCGCAGCTCAACCGCGGCGTCGAGCAGCGCGTAGAGAAGAAACCGGTGATGTCCGATCTGCGCGAGTCCGGCGCGATCGAACAGGACGCCGACGTGATCCTCCTCATCTACCGTGAGGAGGTCTACGACCAGAACACGACCCGCAAAGGCATCGCCGACATCATCATCGCCAAACAGCGCAACGGCCCGATCGGCGAGGTCCAGCTCACGTTCCTCGGCCAATACACGAAATTCGAGAACTACGTCCCGGAGTCCTACGCCGAAGGCGTGTTCCGCTGACCGGGCCGGCGCGCCGCTAGTATTGGCGCGACAACAGCCAGTCGGACAGGCGCCGCAGCGGCGCGGCGCTTTCGCCGAACGCGGCGAGCGCGGCGAGCGCTTCGGCGTGCAGGCGGCGCACGCGCTCCTGCGAGGCGGCGATGCCGATCAGCGCGGGATGCGTGGGTTTGCCGCGCTCGCGATCGGCGCCGGTCGCCTTGCCCAAAGTCGCCACATCGCCGATCACATCGAGCAGGTCGTCCTGGATCTGAAACGCGAGGCCGATTGCGTCCGCGAAACGATCCAGATCGGCATGGCGCGCAGGCGCGAGGTCGGGCGCGCACTGTGCCGCCATCAGCACGCTCGCGCGGATCACGGCGCCGGTCTTGCGTGCGTGCATGTCCTCGACTTCCTCCAGCGAGAGCCGCTTGCCCTCGGCCGCGAGGTCGATCGCTTGGCCGCCGGCCATGCCGAACGTGCCGATCGCGCTCGCGAGCAGGTCGATCAGCCGCAGCCGGACCGTCGGCGAGGCGGGCAGAGCCGGGTCGGTCGCGAGCCATTGGAACGCGAGCGGCTGCAGCGCGTCGCCGACGAGCAGCGCGGTCGCCTCGTCGTAGGCCTTGTGGCAGGTCGGTCGGCCGCGACGCAGATCGTCGTCGTCCATCGCCGGTAGATCGTCATGGACGAGCGAATAGACATGCACTATCTCGATCGCGCAGGCGGCCGCTTCGACCTCGTCCTCGGATAGGCCCAAGGTGAGCGCGGTCGCAAACAGCAACGCGGGCCGAATGCGCTTGCCGCCACCTAATGCGCTGTAGCGCATCGCTTCGTGCAGGCGCGCCGGCACCGCGGTCGGTTGCGGAAGCCGCGCAGCCAATGCCCGCTCCATGCGTAAGCGCCAAGACTCCATCTGGGCGTCGAACTCGCGGGGATCGGCGGATTTTCCCGGCGCCGGGCTCAGAGCGGCTCCGCGGCGCCTGATTCGCCGGCGGCCTCGCGGCGCGAGCGCTTCACGTCGGCGAGCGCAATTGCCGCGACCGTCGGCGCTTCCCCGGCGTCCGTGTAAAGGATCGGCAGATCCGGCGCCATCGTGCCGCTGACGCGCGGGCCGCGCAGTGCGGCGAGCATCGCCTTGAACGGATGGTTGAACGCGTCGTTGACCGCCGTGCCTTCGAATCCGCAGTGCGCCATGCAGTTGTTGCAGCGCGGATTGCGGCCGACGCCGTAGTGGTCCCAATCGGTGTCCTCGATCAGCGAGCGGTATGAGGACGCATAGCCCTCATCCGACAGCAGATAACAGGGACGCTGCCAGCCGAACACGTTGTAGGTCGGATTGCTCCACGGCGTGCATTGGTAGGCCTGATTACCCGCGAGAAAGTCGAGGAACAAGCCCGAATGATTGAACGTCCAGCGTCTGTCCGGCGCGCGGCGGCGGCGGAAGATTTCACGAAACAGCTGTTTGCTCGCGTGGCGTCCGAGGAACACGTCCTGGCGCGGCGCATGGTGGTAGCTGTAGCCCGGCGAGACCGTGATCCCTTCGATGCCGAGGCTCATCGCCGTATCGAAGAATTCCGCGACGTCATCCGGATTCTCGCCGTTGAACAGCGTACAGTTGATCGTCACGCGAAAGCCTCGTTCGCGCGCCAGACGAATCGCCGCGACGGCTTTGTCGAACACGCCTTCCTGGCAGACCGACTCGTCGTGGCGCCGGCGGTTGCCGTCCAAATGGATCGAAAACGTAAGATACGGAGACGGCAGGTACTCGTCGATGTGCTTCGCGAGCAATATCGCGTTGGTGCACAGATAGACGAACTTCTTGCGCGCGACTATCCCGGCGACGATTTGCGGCATCTCCTTGTGGATCAGCGGTTCGCCGCCCGGAATCGACACGATCGGCGCGCCGCATTCGTCGACCGCGCGCAGCGCGTCGGCGACGCTCACGCGGCGCTGAAGGATCTCTTTCGGGTAATCGATCTTGCCGCAGCCCGAACAGGCGAGATTGCATTGAAACAGCGGCTCGAGCATCAGCACGAGCGGAAAGCGCTTGTCGCCGCGCAATTTGCGGCCCGCCAGATAGCGAGCGACCCGGTAAACTTGAAGTAGTGGAATGCCCATGACGCATTCTAAACGGATTGCGCGGCCGGCGCGCAATTACGGCGTCGATTCATAATCGTCTATAATCGCGCCTGCCGCCGCATGGGAATTCATCCACAAATCATCGTTGCACGCGCCTCCGCTTCGCCAGGGTCGACGGTCGATCGTTGCGCGTCCGCGGCGGCGGCCGCTCGATGATCGGGGCGGCGCCCGCATGGCTCGCCATCTGCGGCGCGGGCATCGCCGCGGCCGCGGCGCTCTATTTGGTCGTTGCCTTGTTGGCAATGCTCAGAAAGGCCCAGCCGTGGCCGTACGCGCCGCCGGAATGGCCGGCGGTCACGGTTCTTAAGCCGCTTTTTGGCGTGGAGGCCGAGACCTATGCGTGCCTGCGTTCTTTTTGCGACCAGGCCTATCCGCAGTTTCAAATCGTCTTCGGCGTGCGCGCCGAGGACGACCCGGTCATCGCGCTCGTCCGCCGCCTGCAGCAAGAATTTCCCGAGAGCGACTTGGATCTGGTCGTCGACGGCAGATTGCACGGCAGCAACCGCAAGGTCGGAAATTTGATCAACATGATGGCGGCCGCGCGCCACGACCATCTGGTGATCGCCGACAGCGACATCCGCGTCGAACCGGGCTATCTCGCGAAAGTCGTCGCGCCGCTGCTCGATCCCGGCGTAGGCGTCGTCACCTGCGCCTACCGCGGCTATCCGCGGCCGGGCCTTTGGTCGCTGCTTGGTTCGCAGTTCATCAATGAGTGGTTTTTGCCATCGGTGCGCGTCGCCGCTTGGATGGGTTCGCGCGAGTTCGCATTCGGCGCAACGATCGCGATGCGCCGCGGCGCTTTGGAGGACATCGGCGGATTCGCGGCGATCGCCGACCAGTTGGCCGATGACTACCAGCTCGGCGAGCTCACGCGCCGCAACGGATTGCGCACGGTCCTGTCGGAGGTCGAGGTGGAGACGGCCGTTGATGAAGAAAATTTCACCGCGCTCGTTCGCCACGAACTTCGGTGGCTGCGCACCATTCGCGCTGTCCGCCCTGCGGGCTACGTGCTGTCGTTCGTGACGTTCGGCGTACCGGTGGCCGCGTTCGGCGGCGTGATCGGCGCCGCTGCCGCGCCTGCGGTGGCGATGTTTGCCGTCGCCGCGGTGGCGCGGCTCGTGTTACATTGGCGCGTGGCCAAGGCCGGCGAACCGCTATGGCATTGGCTGGCTTTGCCGCTCGGCGATATGCTGGGCTTCACCCTTTGGTGCTGGGGGTTCGCCGCGCGCAACGTGCGCTGGCGGCAGGACCGCTACCTGCTGACCCGCAGCGGTTCCGTCCGGCGATATGAGGACTTGACTCGATGAGAACACTGTTTTTGCACCCGCCGTCATTCGACGGCTTCGACGGCGGCGCCGGCGCGCGCTATCAAGCGAAGCGCGAAGTTCGTTCGTTCTGGTACCCGACCTGGCTTGCGCAGCCGGCCGCGATGGTCGAAGGAAGCCGGCTGCTCGATGCGCCCGCCGACGGCCTCGGCATGCAGGACGTTCTGCCGCTCGCGCGCGAGTATGACCTCGTGATCATGCACACGAGTTCGCCGTCGTTCCCGAAGGATGCGCGCGTCGCCGAGCTCCTCAAGGCGGAAAACCCCCGGCTGATGATCGGCATGGTCGGTGCGAAGGTGGCGGTCGACCCGGAAGGGTCGCTCAAGGCGTCGGCGGCGATCGATTTCGTCGCCCGCGAGGAATTCGACTATACCTGCAAGGAAGTCGCCGAAGGGCGTGCGCTGGAATCGATCAAGGGTTTGAGCTTCAGGGCGCCCGACGGTGCCATCCGCCACAACGAGGCGCGGCCGTTGATCGCCGACATGGACGAACTGCCGTGGGTGGCGCCGATCTACAAGCGGGACCTGAAGATCGCGAACTACTTCATCGGCTACCTTAAGCACCCGTATGTGTCGATCTACACGG
>DAIDVO010000165.1 GCA_027456085.1 Steroidobacteraceae bacterium
GAGTACGACGGTGAGATGCACACCGCCGCCAATCTCTTTGATGCCTTGAAGGAAGGCTATTACGGGAAATTCTGACATGGCTCACATCAAAATCGACAAGAAGATCTCGAAGTACCGCGTTCTCAAGCCCGAGGCGAAGGATGCTCCGGCGCCCGCCAAGGGACCGTTGAAGGCCGAAGACAACGTCATCTGGATGCACGAAAAGCTCGAGCGACCCGAAGTGCTGATCGGCTCGACGTACAAGATAAAGACGCCGGTGTCCGACCACGCGATGTACGTGACGATCAACGACATCCTGTTGAACGAGGGCACGCCGCACGAACAGCGCCGTCCGTTCGAGGTGTTCATCAATTCGAAGAATCTCGACCATTTCCAGTGGATCGTCGCGCTGACGCGCGTCATCTCGGCCGTATTCCGCAAGGGCGGCGACACGACTTTTCTCGTCGAGGAACTCAAGGCGGTATTCGATCCGCGCGGCGGGTATTGGCAGCCGGGCGGGAAATACATGCCGTCCACGATCGCAGAACTCGGCTATGTCATCGAGCGCCACCTGCAGTCGATCGGCTTGCTCAAGAAGCCGGAACTCGACGAGCATCAGCGCAAGCTCGTACAGGAAAAGCGCGCCGAGTTCGAAGCGAGGACGAAGCAGACCGACGCCTTTTCCAAGTCGGTATTCCCCGAAGGCGCGCAGCTGTGCGTGAAATGCAGCACTGCGGCGGTCGTCATGCTCGACGGCTGCAACACTTGCTTGAATTGCGGGGATTCGAAGTGCGGTTAGGCGGGGGCGCGGACGGCGGTATCTAGGGACGTGAGCCATGCCCGAGTTCACGGGGCCGGGTAGCGGCTATAATTGCACGCCATGAACAACCGAGCCCCCCAAACGATGAACCACCGAGCCCGCCCAATGGCCCTGCCCAGGCTAGGCTTGGCGCTCGCCCTGTTCCTGTTCACGGCCGCGGCCGGCGCGGGAACCGCCGTCACCCCGACGGGATCGACCGCGCCGGCGGACAAACCCTGGATCGCGAATCACGTCGTCGTGCGCAAGGCGGAGCACAAGCTCTTCCTCTATCACGACAAGACGCTGCTCGCGGTATACCCGATAGAGCTCGGGCTGAGCCCGACCGGGCAAAAGGAGCGCGAAGACGATTTTCGCACTCCCGAGGGCCATTACCTGCTCGATCGGCGCAATCCGCACAGCGACTATTTCCTTTCGATCCAGGTATCGTACCCGAACAAGATGGATGAGCAGCGGGCGCGCCGGCATCATTGGACGCCGGGCGGCGAAATCATGATTCACGGATCGCCGAATTCGCCGCGCTACCCGCCAGCCTATTACGCGGACACCAACTGGACCAACGGCTGCATCGCGCTGTCGAACGCCAACATGGTCGAATTCTGGATGCGCACGGCGGACGACATTCCGATCGACATCTATCCGTGAGCGTCGTCCGTGGAAACTGAAATCCTGTCGTCCGACATGGTCGACGCGAGGGTTGCCCCCAAGGGCAGCTTGGAGCACCTCTCGCAACAGGAAATCGCCAAGCTGCTGGACTCGGGACAGGGCGGGCTGTATCGGCAATTGCGCAATTGCGCGCTCGCCGTGCTGAATTCAGGCGGCAAGATCGACGACGCGCGCCTGATTTTTGAGAAATACCGCGACTTCGACCTGCGGATCGTCCGCCAGGCGTGGGGCATCAAGCTCGAAATCAAGAACGCGCCGGCGACCGCCTTCGTCGACGGAGTCATGATCCGAGGCATCAAGGAGCACCTGTTCGCAGTGCTGCGCGACGTCGTGTTCATTTCGAACGAGATCGTCGACAGCGGCCGATTCGATCTCGGCGATTCGGCCAGCATCACCAACGCGGTATTCCACATCCTGAGAAATGCCCGAATTCTCGAGCCGCAGACCAAGCCAAATTTGGTCGTTTGCTGGGGTGGTCATTCGATTCAGCGCGACGAGTACGAATACACGAAGCGTGTCGGCTACGAACTCGGACTGCGCGCCCTGGACGTCTGCACGGGCTGCGGTCCGGGCGCGATGAAGGGCCCGATGAAGGGCGCGACGATCGGTCACGCGAAGCAGCGCATCGCCAACGGCAGATACCTCGGCCTGACCGAACCCGGCATCATCGCCGCCGAGCCGCCGAATCCGATCGTCAGCCAGCTCGTGATCATGCCGGATATCGAAAAGCGCCTCGAATCGTTCGTGCGCCTCGGCCACGGCATCGTGGTCTTTCCCGGCGGCGCTGGAACGGCAGAGGAAATTCTCTACTTGCTCGGCATCCTGTTGGATCCTGCGAATCGCGAACAGCCGCTTCCGGTCGTATTCACCGGCCCGGCGGCGAGCGCCGACTACTTTGAACAGATCCACCGCTTCGTCGGCGCAACGCTCGGGAAGGTCGCGCAGTCGCGCTACCAGATCATCCTCGACGATCCGCCCGCGGTCGGCCGCGCCATGGTGCACGGGCTCGCGCAGGTGCGCGAACACCGCCGGCGGGTCAGCGATTCGTTCGGCTTCAATTGGCTCTTGAAGATTCCGCTCGATTTCCAGCGGCCGTTCGATGTCACCCACGCCTCGATGAGCGGCTTGCGCCTCGCGCACGGCCGGCCGGCGCACGAACTGGCGGCCGATCTGCGCCGCGCGTTTTCCGGCATCGTCGCGGGCAACGTCAAGGAGTACGGCATCAACGCGATAGAGCGTCTCGGGCCGTTCGAACTCTCGGGGGAGCCGGCCATCATGGAGCCGCTTGATCAGTTGTTGCGTTCCTTCGTCGCGCAACGCCGCATGAAGCTCGCCGGCGCCGAGTACAGACCTTGTTACCGCCTGGTGGCATGAGCGCGCCGGCCCGCATCCGCTATCGCTTCGATCTGCCCGACGGCTCGCAAGAAGTATTGGATTTCTCGTTCGGCGCGCGCGACTTCCGTCTCGTCAACGCGGCGCCGACGGCGCCGCCGTTTTGGACGGAACTCGGGTTCAACCGCTGTGCGAACTGCCCGCTCGACGCCGCGGCTCACGCGCATTGCCCGCCCGCATTGCACATGGCCGATGCGCTGGAGAAGCTGCGCGTGCTCGTCTCGTTCGACGCGGTCACTGTCACGGTGGAGCAGGCGGGGCGCACGATCATTGCGCACACTTCGGCGCAGGAGGCCTTGTCCTCGGTAATCGGCTTGATCATGGCGACCGCGGGCTGCCCTTGGACGGACCGGCTGCGTCCGATGGCGCGTTTCCATCTGCCGTTCGCCGAGGAAGCGGAGACGGTCTACCGGAGCGTCACGATGTATCTGCTCGCGCGCGAGATCGTCGGTGCGCGCGAGCGGCGCGGGTTCGCCGATCTCGAGGCTCTGTACAAGAATTTGCACCTGGTGAACCGCGGCATGTCGCGCCGTCTCGGCGCCGCCACGCGGACGGATCCGGCGCGCAATGCGATCGCTCTGCTCGACGTCTATACGACGCTGCTGCCGGCGGCGATAGAAAATTCGCTCGCGGATCTTGAGCCGCTGTTCGCGGCGTGGCGGGCCGAGGGCGAGGAGCCGATTTAACTTACCGCGTCTCGGCGTGAGATGCGCATCGCAACGCGCGCCGCCGGCATGACCCGGGCCGCGCATGCTTGTGACACAGTTCCTGTCGATCGCCGCCCGCGCGCCTTAACGTGAGCCATCGAAGCAGGCGCAAACGATGGACGAAACCAATATCAAATCTCGATGCCGCGGCCTTGACCGCAGGGCACCGCATACCGGGACCGTCGGCGCGGTGGGCGTAGGCGAGCGCTTCGGAAATCCCTTGAAGCGCGGCCCGAAAGTCGGCGGCAGGCACGCAGCGATAACGACCGACCTGTACAGCTGGCATAACTACAAGAACTGGGCCGACAAGATGCGCGGCAGCTGGGAAGAGAAGAAATAGGCCGGACCGAGCCGCGGCCCTTTAGGCGGTCGCCGGCATGAAGCCCGCGGGTTCGGCGTCCGCTCCGATCGCGCATTCCTTATCGCGAAGCCACTTGAGCAGCGGCGCCCAGTCGTCGAGATCGCGCGCGACCTCGTTGCGCTTCATTTCATGAACGCCCAAACCGCATTCGGCGGCGCGCAAATAATTTTGCGAATCATGCAGGGTCGCGATGACGGGTATCCGCAGCGTCGCGAGAAACCGCAATAGCGACTGGTAGGCGAGGGTGTTGCGCTTGACGCGATTGGCGACGACGCCGATGCGGTTTTCATTGCGGCTGATCTTGGCGATCAGCAACAAATCCGCGATGCACTTGGAGAATGCGTGGATGTCGATGTCGGACGGCAGCACCGGGACCACGATCGCATCCGCACTTTTCGTCATTTCCGGCAGCTCCCGCGCCTGAATCGCCGCCGGGGTGTCGACGACGACGTGGCGCGCGTCCGCGGGGGTGCGCATCTGCCAGGCGCGCGTGACCCGCGAGTCGCGCTCGTATGCCGCGATTCCGTGGACCAAAGCCTGCTGCGGCGCGCGCTTCCTGAGCCAGCGCATGCTCGAGCCCTGCGGGTCGTTGTCGGTCAGCAGCGGATGGTCGCCCTGGCTCGCGAAATACCCGGCGAGATTGGTTGCGACCGTCGTCTTGCCCGATCCGCCTTTGGGATTCACGACCAGAATTCGCTGCATCCGGTAGAGCCTACGCAGCAAGGCAATTCATGGCAAGCGCGCCGCACGGCTCCCGGTTGTGATCCGCCTCACGCAACCGCGCTTGCGCACCGTCTACACTCCCGCCTCATGGAGTGGGTTCTGCAACTGGCTGACGAATTCGACGACGTGTTCGGGATGCTAGGGCATTGGCTGCTCGGAGCGATGCCGTTGTTCTTCGCGGGGGCCCGCGCAACCTTCGGCCGCGCGTCGGTCCGGTCGTGGAATCGGCGATTTTCACGGTACACTGCCGGGTGAACGTCCTCGCTTCGGATTGTCATGCGCCAATCGATTCTGTTGCTCTTATGCGGGCTGATCGCAGCCTGTCACGGTAGCTCACAGTCCCAATTTTCGGCCGGCGGCGGCTCGTGGTTCCGCCGCAACGCGCTTACGGCGATCAGGGCGCGGGCGGCGTCATCCCGCCGGGCGCGACCCTCGTGTTCGACATCGATTTGATCGGCATCCGATGACTCAGGCGCCGGCCGCCGCCGCGCGCG
>DAIDVO010000166.1 GCA_027456085.1 Steroidobacteraceae bacterium
CCTTCGCGCAGCCGCCGAGCCCGAGCGCGCACAAAAAAACCATCGGCAGAATGAAGCGCATGCGCAATCCTAGTCTCTCGTGATCCAGGGAAGCAATGCCGCGCTTGCGCTTGCTCGCCGCGCCGCGTGCCGCAGCCCTCAGGTAAAATACGAAATCCAATCGAGAAGCCGCGCGATCGAGGACCGATACGGCGGGCGGATCAATCCCAACCCCGAAAGGCGCGCCTGAACGAATACCGGCTTTTGCGCCGAGAACTGCCGGAATCCGTACTCGCCATGGTAGTGGCCGTACCCTGAGTCGCCGATACCGCCGAACGGCAACGAGTCCTGGGCGACGTGCGCCAAGGTATCGTTGATCGTCACGCCGCCCGCGATCGTGCCGGCGAGCACGCGATCGCGCGCCTTGCGGTCGGCGCCGAACCAATAGAGCGCGAGCGGGCGCGGGCGCGCGTTCACGAACGCCATTGCATCGTCGAGCGTGTCGTACGCGACGATCGGCAGAATCGGCCCGAAGATCTCCTCGCGCATGACGCGCATGTCCTCGTTCACGTCCAGCAGCAGGCTCGGCGCGAGTTGTCGGCGATGCCAGCCCTGCTGCGCGCCGCCGCCCTCCAACTCAATGACGCGTGCGCCGCGCGCGCGCGCATCCTCGACGAGATCGCGCAGGCGGTCGATATGCCGCTCGCTGACGATGCTGGTGTAATCCGGGTTGCCGCGAAACGTGGGGTAAAGCCGGTGCATGCTCGCGCACAGCGCGCGTGCGAATCGATCGACGCCGGCGCGCGGCACGAGCGCATAGTCCGGCGCGATGCAGGTCTGCCCGGCGTTGATGAGTTTTCCCCAGGCGATGCGGTCGACGATGCCATCGAGCGCGCAGGACGCGTCGACGATGACCGGCGACTTGCCGCTGAGTTCGAGCGTGACCGGCGTCAGGTTTTTCGCCGCCGCGAGCGCAACCTCTCGTCCGACGGCGGTAGAACCCGTGAACAGCAGATGGTCGAACGGCAATGCGGCGAACAACCGGCCGAGGGCGGCATCGCCGGTGACGACGGCCACCTCGTCGGATGCAAATGTCTCGCCGACCGCCGCCTCGAGCGCCGCGGCGAAAGCCGGCGTCGATTCCGATGGTTTGATCATCGCGCGATTGCCGGCCGCCAACGCGCCGATCAGCGGTGCAAGCGACAATTGCAGCGGGTAATTCCACGGACTGATGATGCCGACGACGCCGCGCGGCTGACAGATCAGGCGCGCGCGCCCGGGCCGGTACGCGAGCGCAACGGGCGCGCGCCGCGGCTTCATCCACGCGCGCAAGTGGTGCAATGCATGGCGCACGCCGGCTCGCAGCAGCATGGTCTCCGTGATGCGCACCTCGATCGACGATCGCGTACCGAAGTCTTCGGAAATTGCCTGCGCGAACCGTTCGGCATGCGTCTGCACGAGCCGATCGAGCCGGCGCAGGCGGTCCTCGCGCGCGCGGCGGGACGGCGAGAGATCCGCAAGGAACGCGCGTTGCTGGCGTTCGAGGAGAATGCCGGGATCAGATGATGAACCGTTCATCGCGATGCTCCTGTGCCGCGCCCGGCGCGCCGTGAGTGCCGCGCGCCCATGGGCGACAGCAATCCTCGTCACGCACGAAGGTCGGGTAATCATCGAGTCTCCCAAGGCCGGCTGCATCCAGCGCAGTCTGCGTAACGGGCGTTCTTATGAATCGTTGCGCAGCCGCCCGCCGTAGACGACGCCCGCACAGGGATTTGCGCCCAATGCATAGCATAGCTCGGCGGGCCGGTCGATATCCCACAGCGCGAAGTCCGCGCGTTTGCCGACCTCGAGTGTGCCCCGGTCGGCAGCGAGGCCCAGCGCGCGCGCGGCGTTGCGCGTCGCTCCGCCGAGCGCCTCTTCCGGCGTCAAGCCGAATGACGTACACGCCATCGCAAGCGCGAGAAGGATCGACGTGCATGGGGAGGTCCCGGGGTTGCAGTCGGTCGCGACCGCGAGCGGTACCGCGGCGGCGCGCAGCAAGGCGACCGGCGGCGGTGCCGTCTGGCGCAGCATGAAATACGCGCACGGCAACAGGACTGCGACGGTGCCGCTACGCGCAAGCGCCTCGGTGCCCGCCGCGCTCAAGCATTCGAGATGATCGGCGGACAACGCGCCGTAGCGCGCGGCCAATTCCGCCGCGCCGACGTCGCGCAACTGCCCCGCATGCACGTGGCTCGGCAAGCCTAAGCGCTTCGCCGCGGCGAGGAACTGTTCGGTTTCCCCGACCGTGAACGCGATCGACTCGCAGAACGCATCGACCGCGTCGGCAAGCCCTGCCGCGGCGATCGCCTCGAGCCACGGACCGCTCGCGGCATCGACGAAGCCGCGGCGATCGTCGCGGTATTCCTCGGGAAGCGCATGCAGCCCGAGATACGTCGTGCGCACCGAAACCGGCAATTCGCGCCCGAGGCCGCGCGCGACCTCGAGCATGCGCCGCTCCGCGCCGAGATCCAGGCCGTAGCCGGATTTGATTTCGATCGTCGTCACGCCCTCGGACATCAGGCGCCGCGCGCGGCGCAGCGCGGACACGCGCAACTCATCCGCTGAGGCGGCGCGCGTCGCACGCACCGTCGACTGGATGCCGCCGCCGGCGCGCGCTATTTCCTCATAGGTCGCACCGCCGAGGCGTCGTTCGTATTCGGCGACGCGGTTGCCGCCGTAGACGAGGTGGGTATGACAATCGATGAGTCCCGGCGTCATCCAGCGGCCGCGGACGTCGTGCTGCGGGATATTGCGCGCCGACGCGGCGCGCATGGCTTCCTCCGCCCGGCCTATCCAGGCAATCGATTCGCCTTTGACGGCGAGGGCCGCGTTTGGGATGCTGCCGTAGGGGTCGGCGCCGCCCGCCATCGTCGCGATATGGGCGCCCACCCAGACCTGATCCCAGTCCGCGTCACGAGTTGTTTGCACGTCGAGTCACCGTCCGATTGCCGTTCGCGACATCATAAGGCAAGCTAGGTTATCTATACAGGTATAGTCAGGACGCCGAACCGCCGCATGACACAGCGATATCTCTTGGATTGGGCTCTTTTGCCGCAAGGCTGGGCGCGCGCTGTCGCGGTGGCCGTCGCGCAAAGCGGGCTCGTGACCGCGCTCGAGATCGGCCCGGCCGCGCCGACTGGCGTGAGCGCGGAACGCGTGGCCGGATTCACGGTTCCCGGCGTGCCGAATGCGCACAGCCATGCGTTCCAGCGCGCACTCGCGGGCGGCGCCGAATATCGCGCTTCGGCGCGCGACAGCTTTTGGACGTGGCGCCGCGCGATGTATGCGCTCGCGAACCGGATCGAGCCGGAAGATCTGGAAGTCATCGCGACGCAATTGTTCATCGAAATGCTGAAGGCCGGGTATACCTCGGTCGCCGAATTCCATTACCTGCACCGGCCGGGAGATTCCACGCCGCCGACTGCAGCCGCACGTCAACCGGGCGCCGCACCGTCGCCGGGGAACAATGCCCTGTGGGAAGCCGTGCGCCGCGCAGCGCGCGCCTCCGGCATCGGCCTCACACTGTTGCCCACGCTGTATCAAACCGCCGACTTCGGCGGCGAGCCGCTGCGCGCCGAACAGATGCGCTTTCGCATGGACAGCGATGAATTCCTGCGCGCGGTCGAGGAGCGCATCGCGGCGGACCGGCGCGACCCCTGCCCCACGCTGCGCACCGGCGCCGCGTTCCACAGCCTGCGCGCCGTGCCGATGGAGACCTTGCGCGAGACCGCGAGTCAATTGCGCCGTATCGACGCGACCATGCCGCTGCACATTCACGTCGCGTAACAGTTGCGCGAGGTGCAGGCCTGCAAGCGCGCGACCGGCTTGCGGCCCATCGAATCGCTGCTGCGATCCGGGCTGCTCGACGAGCGCTGGTGCCTCGTGCATTGCACCCATGCGACGCGCGACGAACTTGCGGGCATTGCGGCGAGCCGGGCGACGGTGTGCGTGTCGATCAGCACCGAAGCGAATCTCGGCGACGGGCTATTCGATGCGCCCGGTTTCTTGCGCGCCGGCGGCCGGCTGTGCATCGGCTCCGACAGCCAATCGACCGTGGATCCAGCCGAAGAGCTGCGCTGGCTGGAATACCAACAGCGCCTGCGGCGCCGGCGGCGCATCGTGCTTGCGACCGCGACCGAGCCACACGTAGGCACCCGCCTATGGCGCGCCGCCGCGGCGCACGGCGCCCAGGCACTCGGCCAGCCGGTCGGAGAAATTGCGGTCGGCCGGCGCGCGGATTGGATCGTGCTGGACGGCGATCATCCGGCGATGGCGGGCGCCCAGCCTGAATCCGCGCTCGATCATTTGATCTTCGCGGGCGGTGCGGCGGCGATCCGAGATTGCATGGTCGCCGGCCGCTGGGTCGTCAAGGACCGCCGCCACCCGCAAGAGGCAGCCGTGCGCGAGCGCTTCACCGCGCTCCTGCATCGCGCATCGCCGCCCCCGATCGAACGCCGCTAAGACCGTCCCGGCCGTCCCGCGCCGCGGCGGGTCGGCGCGCTTCGCGAAGGTTTACTATAGTTGTATATACAGCATATGATTCAGCCCATGGCAAAGCCGCAAACCTCGCTGCAACCACTGTATCTGCAGGTCAAGCGCCACATCCTCGAGAACATCGGCTCGGGCAAATGGACGGCATCGGATCGCGTGCCGTCGGAAAACGAGATCGTCAAGACCTTCGGGATTTCGCGCATGACGGCGAATCGCGCGCTGCGCGAACTGCAAGACGAGGGCGTGCTCGTGCGCGTCGCCGGCGTCGGCAGCTTCGTCGCCGAGCGGCAAGCGCGTGCCCATCCGCTCGAAATTCGCAGCATCGCCGACGAGATTCGCGAGCGCGGCTCCGTCCACCGCGCCGAAGTCGTCGCGCTCGAGCGCGTGCGCGCGGTCGGCAGCTTGGCCGGGGATTTTCGCGTGGCGCCGCGCACCGAGCTTTTTTTCTCGGCCTTGGTTCATTTCGAAGACGACCGGCCGGTGCAGCTCGAAGACCGCTATGTACTCGCAAAGCTCGCGCCGGAGTACTTGAAGGTCGACTTCAGCCGCACGACGCCGCACGACTATTTGATCGAGGCCGCACCGCTGCAGGAAGCCGAGCACGTGCTGCGCGCGGTCATGCCGGATGCGCGCACACGCAGGCTCCTCGCGATGCAGCGCGGCGAGCCTTGCCTGCTCGTGATCCGGCGCACCTGGTCGGCGGGCGCGATCGCTTCCGTCGCGAACCTCCATTATCCCGGTTCCCGTTACGAACTATCCGGGCGCTTTCGCCCGTAAGGAAGTCGCATCATGCCAGCCCCCGTGAAACCCCGCGTCATCCGCGCACCGCGCGGCACCTCCTTGAGCGCGCGCTGCTGGACGACGGAAGCGCCGCTGCGCATGCTCATGAACAACCTCGATCCCGAAGTCGCCGAGAATCCGCAGGAATTGGTCGTGTACGGCGGCATTGGCCGCGCCGCGCGCGACTGGAACGCCTACGATCGGATCGTCGAGACGCTGAAAACCCTGCGCGAGGACGAGACGCTGCTGATTCAGTCCGGCAAACCCGTCGGCGTCTTCACGACGCACACGGATGCGCCGCGGGTCCTGATCGCGAACTCGAACCTCGTGCCGCATTGGGCGACGTGGGAGCATTTTCACGAACTCGACCGCCGCGGACTGATGATGTACGGCCAAATGACCGCGGGCTCCTGGATTTATATCGGCAGCCAGGGGATCGTCCAAGGCACCTACGAGACGTTCGTCGAAATGGGCCGCCGCCGGTTCGGCGACCGGCTCGCCGGCAAGTGGATCCTGACCGCAGGCTTGGGCGGCATGGGCGGCGCGCAGCCGCTCGCGGCGACGATGGCGGGCGCGAACATGCTGGCCGTCGAATGCCGCAGGGACCGCATCGCGAAGCGGCTGGAGACGGGCTACGTCGACGTCGAGGCAAAGTCTCTCGACGATGCGCTCGCGCGTCTCGATGCCGCTAGAGAAAGCGGCAAGCCGACCTCGGTCGCCCTGCTCGGCAACATCGTCGATGTGCTGCAAAACCTGCTCGACCGGGGCATCCGTCCGGACGCGCTCACCGATCAAACCTCGGCTCACGATCCGGTGAACGGCTATTTGCCGCAAGGCTGGAGCGTCACCGAATGGGACGAGCGCCGAGTCGCGGATCCGGCCGGTACCGCCGCGGCAGCCAAGAAATCGATGGCCAAGCACGTCGAATTTTTGTTGCGCTTCCAGGGATTGGGCCTGCCGGTGTTCGATTACGGCAACAACCTGCGGCAAATGGCGCGCTACCAAGGCGTCGCGCGCGCGTTCGACATCCCGGGCTTCGTACCGGAGTACATCCGCCCGCTGTTCTGCCGCGGCATCGGGCCGTTCCGCTGGGTGGCGCTGTCCGGGGATGCCGAGGACATATACAAGACCGACGCCAAGGTCAAGGAATTGATCCCCGACGATCCGCATTTGCATCATTGGCTCGACATGGCGCGCGCGCGCATTCGATTTCAGGGGCTGCCCGCGCGCATTTGCTGGGTCGGCCTCGGGCAGCGGCATCGCCTGGGCCTTGCGTTCAATGAAATGGTCGCGCGCGGCGAGTTGAAGGCACCGGTCGTGATCGGCCGCGATCACTTGGATTCCGGCTCCGTCGCGAGCCCGAATCGCGAGACCGAAGCGATGCGCGACGGCTCGGACGCGGTGTCCGACTGGCCGCTCTTGAACGCGCTACTGAATACCGCAAGCGGCGCGACCGGGGGTTCGAGCCCCCACGGCGGCGGCGTCGGCATGGGGTATTCCCAGCATGCCGGCGTCGTCATCGTCTGCGACGGCACCGCGGCCGCGGCGAAGCGCATCGCACGCGTTCTTTGGAACGATCCGGCCACGGGCGTGATGCGCCATGCCGACGCGGGCTATGAGAGTGCGATCGAATGCGCACGCGAACAGGGTTTGAATCTGCCGATGATCGGACGGCCGCAATGACCACTGCGGCCGGCCAGATCCTCGAAATGCGCGCCGGCAAACTGTCATTGGCGGATCTGCGCGGTATTTACGGCCGGGCGACGCGCCTCGCGTTGAGCCCGGGTGACCGCGAACGCATCGCCTCGTCGAGTGCGCTCGTCGATCGCATCGTCGCGCGCGGCGATGCCGCCTACGGCATCAATACGGGCTTCGGTCTGCTCGCACAGACGCGGATTCCCGCCGAACAACTGGAACTACTGCAGCGAAATCTGCTGCTTTCGCACGCCGCCGGCATCGGCGAGGCGCTGCCGGATGCGGTCGTGCGCCTCACCCTCGCGCTCAAAATCAACGCGCTCGCGCGCGGCTTCTCCGGCATCAGCCAGCAACTAATCGATGCGCTGATCGCGCTCCTCGGTCACGAGGTATACCCGCTCATTCCGGCGCAGGGGTCGGTCGGCGCCTCGGGCGACCTCGCCCCGCTCGCCCACATGAGCATCGTGCTGCTCGGTATCGGCAAGGTACGCATCGACGGCAATGTCGTTCCCGCGATGGACGGACTCACGCGCGCGGGCTTGAAGCCGTTGAAACTTCGCGCGAAGGAGGGTCTCGCGCTGATCAACGGCACGCAAGTGTCGACCGCATTGGCTCTGGCCGCGCTGTTCGGAGCCGAGGATCTGTTCGCCGCCGCGGTCGTCGCCGGCGCGATGTCGGTCGATGCCTTGAAGGGCAGCGATGCGCCGTTCGATGCGCGCATCCACGAGGCGCGGGGCCAGCCGGGCCAGATCGCCGTCGCGCGCGAATATCTCGATTTGATCGCGGGCAGCGCGATTCGCGCCTCGCACATCGACTGCACACGGGTCCAGGATCCCTATTCGTTCCGCTGCCAGCCCCAGGTCATGGGTGCATGCCTCGATCTCATCCGCAATGCCGCGGCGACGCTCGCGATCGAGGCAAACGCGGTCACCGACAACCCGCTGCTGTTCAGCGACAGCGGCGAAGCCTTGTCGGGCGGAAATTTTCACGCCGAGCCCGTCGCTTTCGCGGCCGACACCCTGGCGCTCGCGATCGCCGAGATCGGCAGCCTGTCCGAACGGCGCGTCGCCGTGCTCGTAGACCCGAAGATGAGCGGCTTGCCGCCTTTCCTGGTCGAGCACAGCGGCGTCAATTCCGGCTTCATGATCGCCCAAGTGACCGCCGCGGCTCTGGTTTCCGAGAACAAATCGATCGCGGCGCCGTGCAGCGTCGATTCCATACCGACGTCGGCGAACCAGGAAGATCACGTCAGCATGGCGACCCACGCGGCCCGGCGCTTGGTGCGCATGCTCGACAATGCCGCGGCCGTCATCGGCATCGAGCTGCTCGCCGCGGCCCAGGGCATCGACCTTCACCGGCCGGCGAAATCCTCGAGGGTGTTGGAGGAGCTGCATGCCGGCATGCGCGCCGAGGTGCCGTTCTACGCCGCGGATCGCTATCTCGCGCCCGACATCCAAGCCGCGCAAAGCTGGGTCAAGTCGGGACGCTTCCTAGCGCTGCTCGGCAAGCTGTTGCCATCGAGTGCGCCGCCGTGACCGCGCCGCGCGATCCAGAGCCGCTGTTCGAAACGACGCACGGAACATTACCGCTCGTCATCAGCATGCCCCATTCGGGCACGTACTTGCCGCCCGAACTCGCGGCGCGCATCGATCCGGCGGTGCACGATCTGCCGGACACGGACTGGTTCGTGCCGCGGCTCTACGCGTTTCACGCCGCGCTCGGCGCGTCGGTCCTTCGCGCGACGCATTCGCGCTATGTCGTCGACTTGAACCGGCCGCCCGACGGCGCCCCCTTGTACCCCGGCAAGCGCGAGACCGGCGTCTGCCCGATCGAGACCTTCGACGGCGATGCGTTGTATGCGCGCGGCGGCGAGCCGACGCGGGCGGAAATTGAGCAACGCTTGCGGCGCTATTGGCAGCCGTACCACGACAAACTTCGAGAATTGCTCGACGCCCAAGTGGCGCGGCACGGACGTTGCTTGCTGTGGGATGCGCATTCGATTCATTCGACGGTGCCGGCGCTGTTCGAAGGCCGCCTGCCCGACCTCAACGTCGGCACCGCCGACGGCCGCAGCTGCGAGCCCGCGACGGCTCGGCGCATCGCCGACGTTCTGAGGACGCAACCGCGCTTCTCCTTCGTCGTCGACGGCCGCTTCAAGGGCGGGTTCATCACGCGCCATTATGGCGATACGGCGGCGCGGGTCGAGGCCGTGCAATTGGAAATTGCGCAATCGGCCTATTTGAGCGAGGCGCGCGCGCCGCGCTTCGACGAGACGCTGGCCGCACCGCTGATCGCACTTCTGCGCACGCTGCTCGGCTGTGCCGCGGGCGCGCCCCGGCGCGCCGGCAACAACAAGATCCAGGGTCTCGGATAAACTCCCGGTGGAACTCCCCGGAACCGGCGCTGTCCGCCTCTTGGCCTCGCATTCGGCCGGCGGTGCTGCACGATCACGGGAATTCGTGTGTTGACCGGTCGCGTCACTCAATAAGGACGGATTTCATGCAAAAACGACTAGTACGGCTGGTCGCCGCCATCGTGGCGGCATCGATTGCCGGCGCCGCGACCGCGGCCGGTACCAATGACGTCACGCGCGCGACGCTCGACAACGGACTTCGCGTCGTGATAGTGCGCGACACCCTTGCGCCGGTCGTGACCACCGAGATCAACTACCTCGCCGGCTCGGACGAAGTGCCGGACGCGTATCCCGGCACCGCGCACGCGGTGGAGCACATGATGTTTCGCGGCAGCCCCGGGCTGACGAAAGATCAGCTCGCCGCGATCGCGGCCAACATGGGCGGCGCGTTCAACGCCGACACCACGCAGAGCGTAACGCAGTACTACTTCGTAACGCCGTCCCAGGATCTGGGCGTCGCCCTTCACGTGCAGAGCCTGCGCATGCGCGGAGTGGACATGGAGGCGGCGGCATGGACGAAGGAGCGCGGCGCGATCGAGCAGGAAGTCTCGCGCGATCTGTCCAATCCTTCCTACAAGTTCTACGAGCAACTGCAGGCGCGCTTGTTCGAAGGTACGCCGTACGCGCACACCCCGCTCGGCACGCGCGCGTCCTTCGACAAGACCAGCGCGGCCATGCTGAAGCGGTTCTACATGCGCTGGTATGCGCCGAACAACGCGATTCTCGTGATCGCTGGAGACGTCGATCCGGCCGCAACGCTCGCGCAGGTCAAGCTCGAATTCGGCGACATTGCGCGCAAGCCGATGCCGGCGCGGCCGCCCTTCGATTTCAAGCCGGTGGCCGCGCAGACCGTGACGCTGCCGACGGACAGTCCGTACGGCTCCGTTTATCTCGCATGGCGCATGCCGGGGCTGAAATCCGCCGATTACGCGACGGCGCTGGTGCTCAGCCGGGCCTTGGATTCGCAGCGCGCCGCGCTCTACGGCATGGGGATGGACGGTACCGCATTGTTCGGCGGCTTTTTTGATCAGTCCATGCCCGAAGCCGGCATCGGCATGGCGATCGGCATCTTCGCGCGCGGCGGCAATCCGCAACCGGTGCTCGAGCGGATGCATGCGATACTGGCCGCCGCGGCGGCCAAGGGCGTCGATCCGGCTCTGATCGACGCGGCCAAGCGCAATGCGGTCGCGGCGCTCGAGTTCCAAAAAAATTCCGTCGACGGCCTCGCGAGCGCGTGGTCGCAGGCACTCGCGTTTCAAGGCCTGGAATCGCCCGATGCGATCAAGGACGCGATCGAGGCGGTGACGCCGCAAGCGGTGAATGCGCTCGCCAAGGCGACATTCGACCCGGCCGCGGCGGTCACCGCGATCCTCACCCCGGAGAGTTCCGGCAAGCCCGTTGCCGGCAAGGGCTTCGGCGGCGCATAGAGTTTCGCGGCGAGCCCGGACAAGCCGGTTCTGCTGCCGGCGTGGGCTGAGCACGCATTCGCGACGCTGCAAGTGCCGCGTTCCACGCTCGCGCCGGTCTCGTACACGTTGGCGAACGGACTTAAGCTGATCGTGCAGCCCGAGTCGATCAGCGACACGGTGCAGGTATTCGGCAAAATCAAGACCAATGAGGATCTACAGGCGCCCAAAGGCGAGGAAGGCGTAGCCGATGTGCTGGATGCCCTGTTCCCATTTGGCACCGCAGGCCTCGATCGACTGCGGTTTCAACAGGCTCTGGATGCGATCAGCGCGCGCGAGAGCGCGGGCTCCGGCTTTTCGCTCGCGGTGCCGGCCGCGTATTTTGCACAAGGCATGAACCTGCTGGCCGACAACGAACTTCACCCCGCGCTCCCGCTCGAGGGATTCACCGTGGTGCAGCGCCAGCAGGCCGGCTTCGTCAAGGGACAGATTCAGTCGCCGGACTTTCTCTTGCAGCTTGCGCTCGGCAAAGCCCTGTTGCCCGCGAACGATCCGCAGCTGCGCTACGCCAAACCGTCGGCGGTGATGGGGTTGAGCCTCGCCAAGGTGAAGCGCTACTACGCGCAGGCCTTCCGTCCCGACATGACGACGATCGTCATCGTCGGCAAGGTCGACCCCGAGCGGGCGCGGGAAATCGTCGAAAAGACGTTCGGCGCATGGAAGAGCGCGGGAGCGAAGCCCGGTGTCGATTATCCCGCGGTTCCTCCCAACCGCTCGGGCCACTTGTATGTGCCCGACGACAGCGCCTCGCAGGACAGCGTGCAAATGGCCGAGACGATCGACGTCACCCGCGACGACCCTGCGCGCTTTGCGCTGAATCTCGGCAACCAGGTGCTCGGCGGCGGCTTCTATGCCTCGCGCCTATACCACGACCTGCGCGACAAGTCGGGGCTCGTCTACACCGTCGGCACGAGCTTCAACCTCGGCAAGCACCGCAGCACCTACACGGTCTCATTCGGCGCCGACCCGGACAAGGTCGCGGCGGCTGGCGCGATCGTCATCAAGGATCTCGCGCAGATGCAGCGGGAGCCGGTATCCGCGAGCGACCTGAAGCGCGCCAAGGGAATCCTGCTGCGCCA
Source organism: Steroidobacteraceae bacterium (assembly GCA_027456085.1). Taxonomy (GTDB): domain Bacteria; phylum Pseudomonadota; class Gammaproteobacteria; order Steroidobacterales; family Steroidobacteraceae; genus Bog-1198. The sequence goes on from DAIDVO010000166.1 coordinate 11,946, forward strand.
GATCCCGCTCGGCGAGGCGAGTTTCGATGCGATCGGCGGCCGGTTGCTGCAGCTGTCGCTCGAAGGCAAGCCGCTCGATGCGGTGACCATCGCCGGTCGGCATTATTTGAAGCTGACCGCGGCCGAGATTCA
>DAIDVO010000167.1 GCA_027456085.1 Steroidobacteraceae bacterium
ACGACGTCTTGGCGCGGGTCCGCGCGTCGACGCGCTTGACGATCACCGCGCAATAGAGGCTGTACTTACCGTCGGCGGACGGCAGGGATCCTGGTACGACGACCGCTCCTGCGGGCACTCTGCCGTACAGAACACGGCCGCTCTCCCGCTCGTAGATGCGCGTGCTCTGTCCGATGAACACGCCCATGGAAATCACGGCGCCGGCTTCGACGACGACTCCCTCGACTATCTCGTAGCGCGCGCCGATGAAACAGTCGTCCTCGATGATCGTCGGGGTCGCCTGCAAAGGCTCGAGCACGCCGCCGATGCCCACGCCGCCGGACAGGTGGACGTTCTTGCCGATCTGCGCGCACGAGCCGACGGTCGCCCAGGTGTCGACCATCGTGCCGGTGTCGACGTACGCGCCGATGTTCACGTAGGAGGGCATCAGCACCACATTCGGCGCGATGAACGCGCCGCGGCGCACCGTTGCCGGCGGCACGACGCGCACGCCGGCGGAGGCGAAGCGCTCGTCGTCCCAGCCGCTGAATTTCAGCGGAACCTTGTCGTAAAAGCCGAGCGCGCCGGCCGTCATGGCCGAGTTCTCGGCGATGCGGAACGACAGCAGGCCCGCCTTCTTGAGCCACTCGTTCATGTGCCAGCCGCCGGCGCGCCGCTCCGCGACCCGCACGGCGCCACGGTCGAGCAAATCGAGCGAGGATTCCACGGCGTCGCGCAGCTCGGCCGACGCGCTGCGCGGCGTCAGCGCGGTGCGCGCTTCGTAGGCGCGATCGATCGTCGTGCGCAGGTCCTCGTGAGGCATGGAGTCAGCTCCGCTGGTTGTCGTGGCGGTCGAGCGATTGCGCCAAGGATTGCTTGACGCGCTCGCACGCGCCGTCGTTCAACGGCCGGCCGTCCGTATCGGTTATGTAGAAGACGTCCTCGGCGCGCTCGCCGATCGTCATGATCTTAGCGCCGTCGATCGCGACGCGCTCCGCCTTGAATACCTTTCCAACCTCCGACAAGAGCCCGGGACGGTCGGCGGCGATCAACTCGAGGATCGTCCGGTTGTTGTTCTTGTCGATGCTGAAGTTGACCTGGGTCGGCGTCGAGAACATGCGCACCTGGCGCGGTGCGCGCCGGGTCACCGTCACCTGTGGGTCCTGGGGCTGTTGCAGATTGCGCCAGAGCCCCTTTTCAATCTCGCGGATGCGCAGCGAATCCGTGATCACGGCGCCGCTGTCCTCCAAGACGACGTAGGTCTCCAGGCTGAAGCCGTTCGCGCTCAGGATCAGCCGCGCATCGACGACGTTGAGCCCCATCTGGTCGAGCACGGCGGTGGTGCGCGCGAAGCTGTGCATGCGGCGCGGGGTATAGGTGAGCACCGCGGTGCCGCCGCGCTCGCTCAGCTGGCGTATCGCCACGAGCGGCGCGTCGTCGAACGGGTGCCGGTGCGCGAGCAGCGAGGTGTGCCACGCGATTTCCTCCGGCGTGAAGCGCAGGAAATACCCGTCCGTCCATTGCGACCATACGCGCTCTATGTCCTCGGCGTCGAGTTCGCCGAGCCGCGCGCGCGCGTCGGCCTGGGTCTCGCGGATCAGCTCTTCCTGGTCGACCGGCTTTTCGAGGCCGCGCCGCAGCGCTTGTTTGGTGCGCTCGTAGATTTCCTCGAACAGCCGCGCCTTCCATGCGTTCCAGAGCTTCGGGTTCGTGCCGCGCACGTCGGCGACGGTGAGCACGTACAGGTAATCCAAGTGGGCCTGGTCGCCGACGCGCATCGCGAATTCCAGCACGACCTCCGGATCGCTGATGTCTTTTTTCTGCGCCGTGAGCGACAGGATCAAATGATTCTTGACGAGCCACGCGGCGAGGCGCGCATCGTAGCGCCCCAAACCCTGCTCGAGGCAGAAGGCTTCCGCGTCGACCGCGCCGAGTTCCGAGTGGTCGCCGCCGCGGCCCTTCGCGATGTCGTGAAACAGGGCCGCGAGATAGGCGAGCTCCTGGCGCGGCAGCGACTGCATGATCTGGCTCAGAGAAGGAAATTCATCGTTGAACTTCGGCATCGCCATGCGGCGCAGGTTGCTGACGACGAACAGCGTGTGGGCGTCGACGGTGTACGCGTGGAACAGGTCGTACTGCATGCGTCCGACGATGCGCCCGAACGCGGGAATGTAGCGGCCGAGCACGCCGTAGAGGTTCATGCGCCGCAGCTCGTGCGTGACGCCGACCGGCGCGCGCAATATCTCCATGAACAAGCGGTGATGGCGCGGGTTTTGCCGGAACTCCTCGTCGATCAGCGGCGCGTGCGCGCCGATCAAGCGGATCGTTTCCGCGCGCACGCCGCGAACCTGCGGGTGCTGCTGCAGAAGCACGAACAGCTCGAGGAGCGCCGCCGGCGCGCGCGCGAACACGTCGGCGTGGGTCACTTCCAAATAGTCGTTGCGGATCTGAAAGCGCGCGTTGATCGGCACCGGCGCCGCGCTCTGCGTCAATATGTCCTCGCGGAACAGCTGCAGCAGCATCTCGTTCAGCAGGCTCACGTCCATCACGGTGCGGTAGTATTTCTGCATCAGCTGTTCGACGGCCAGCGTGAAGCTGGCGTCCTCGTAGCCGAACAGCTTCGCGAGCTTGATCTGATAGTCGAACAGGAGGCGATCCTCGCGCCGGCCGGTGAGCACGTGCAGGCCGAATCGAATCTTCCACAGGAAGTTCTGGCCCGCTTTGAGCTTGCGCAGTTCCTCGCGCGTGAGGAAGCCGTGCGCGACGAGTTCATCGAGCGTGTCGGTGCCGAAGTGGCGCTTCGCGACCCAGCCGATCGTTTGGATGTCGCGCAGCCCCCCCGGACTCGACTTGACGTTCGGCTCCAGATTGTAGGCCGTGTCGAAATAGCGATGATGACGCTCGGTCTGTTCCTTGACTTTCGCCTCGAAAAAATCGGCCGACGACCACAGCCGGTCCTGCGCGAGCGCGCGGCGCATTCCGGCGAACAGGCTTTCCGGCCCGGCGAGCAGGCGCGCCTCGAACAGGGTCGTCGCAACGCTGATGTCCGCAAGGCTTTCGCGCTGGCAATCGTCGATCGAGCGGACGCTGTGCCCGACCTCGAGTCCCATGTCCCAGAGAAGCGTGAGGAATTTCTCTATCTCGGGCTGCCAATCGGCCGAATCGCTCTTCGGCAACAGCACCATGATGTCGATGTCGGAACACGGATGGAGCTCGCCGCGCCCGTAGCCGCCGACCGCGATCAGCGCCAAATCGCCGCTGAACTTGCCGGCGTGGCGCGCCCATGCCGTGCGCAGCGCGATGTCGACCAAGTGCGCACGGTCGCGCACCAGCAGCGCGACGTCCTCATCGTCGGCGAAGCGGTCGCGCAGCAGCGCGGCCCCCTGTTCGAGTACTTGCCGGAAAGCCGCCGGGGAGAACTGGCCGCTTTCGAGCGCCTGTGCCGCGATGCGCAAATACGGCCAACCGGCAGCGGCGGAGAATGCCTCGCCGGGCGCGCTCACGAAGCTGCCGCGGAGGCCTGCGCCTTACCGGCGATGCCTACCAGCCCCAGGGTCAGGACCTCGAAGCCGCTCTCGGTCACGAGCACGGTGTGCTCCCATTGCGCCGACAGCGATTGATCCTTCGTCACGACCGTCCAGCCGTCGGCGAGCACGCGCACGTCGCGTTTCCCGGCGTTGATCATCGGTTCGACCGTGAACGTCATGCCGGCCTCGAGGGCGAGGCCGGTGCCGGGCTGGCCGTAGTGCAGCACCTGCGGGTCTTCGTGGTAGACGCGGCCGATGCCGTGGCCGCAATACTCGCGCACGACCGAGAAGTGGTTGCTCTCGGTGAAGACTTGAATCGCGTGGCCGATGTCGCCCAAACGGGTGCCCGGCCTGACCGTGCGGATGCCGCGCCACATCGCCTCGTGGCAAACGGCCGACAGCCTGCGCGCGAGCACCGAGGGTTCGCCCGCGAAGTACATGCGGCTCGTGTCGCCGTGGTAGCCGCCGTGTATGACGGTCACGTCGATATTGACGATGTCGCCCTGTTTCAGCGCCTTCGTGCCCGGAATTCCGTGACAGACGACATGATTCACCGACGTGCAGATCGTCTTCGGGAAGCCGCGGTAATTGAGGTTCGCCGGCACGGATTTCAATTCATCGACGATGAATTCGTGGCAGCGCCGGTCGAGTTCGTCGGTCGTGACCCCGGGCCGCACGAATGGCTCGATCATGTCGAGCACGCTCGCGGCCAGGCGCCCGGCGGCGCGCATCTTTTCCTGCTCTGCAGGAGTCTTGATCGTCACGTTCATGTCTTTAGGCGCGCCGGGCTTTGTTTCCGATAATTGATCATGGTATAAAGAGCGGCTTTTTTTAACAACCCCGCACGCGTGTCGTCACAATCGGCCGGGTGCCCGGGGGTGGCCTAGGGGGCTCAGCGCGAGCGCCGTCAAGGCCCCCACGGGTTGCCGATTGGGATGCGCGGAGGCACAACCCGACCTTAGGAGTAATTCGATGACCAGCGTGTCCATGCGACAGATGCTGGAAGCGGGTGTCCATTTCGGCCACCAAACCCGCTTCTGGCACCCGAAAATGGCCCCCTTCATTTTCGGCGAACGCAACAAGATTCACATCATCAATCTCGAGAAGACCCAGCCTTTGTACGCCCAAGCCGCGGCGTTCATCAAAAGCGTGGCGGCCGGGGGCGGCAAAGTGCTGTTCGTCGGCACGAAGCGCTCGGCTCGGGATGCGGTGCAAAAGGAAGCCATTCGCTGCAGCATGCCCTACGTCAACCAACGCTGGTTGGGGGGCATGCTGACCAATTTCAAGACGATCCGTCAGTCGATCAAGCGGCTCAACGAGCTCGATGACATGGCGCAGAGCGGCGCGCTCGATCGGCGCGGCAAGAAGGAAGCGCAGATGCTGCGCCGGGAAATGGAGAAGCTCCTGCGCAGCTTGGGCGGCATTCGCGCCATGACCTCGCTGCCGGATGCGCTGTTCGTCATCGACGTCGGCCACGAGCAGATCGCGATTCACGAGGCGAAGAAGCTCGGGATTCCGGTCGTCGCGGTCGTCGACACCAATTGTTCGCCCGAGCAGATCGATTACGTGATTCCCGGGAACGACGATGCGATGCGCGCGATCCTGCTGTACGCCGCCGGCGTCGCCGATGCGGTGCTCGAAGGCAAGGCGTCGCTGCCGGAAGTCCCCGTCGGCGAGGACGAGTTCGTCGAGTTGGACGAAGAGGGCAACCCGAAGAAGCGCGCCGCGGCGCGTCGGCCTGCGGCGGCTCCCCGCGGCAGAAAGCCGCCCCCTGCGCGCCGCAAGGTGCCGGTCACCGTCGTGCCGAGCGTTGCGGCCGTGGCCGCAGCCGGCGACGAGGTCGAGGCGGACGAAGTGGAGGTCGTGCATGCGGCGCCGGCCGAGACACGCCCCGCCAGCGCTCCGCGGCGCCGGCCCGTCGGGCGGCGAACGCCGACGCGTGGCGCGTAAGCGGGCAATCAGCGTACGGGCCGGCCTGCGCAGCGCGGCCGGCCCGTTCCATTAACTTCTTCAAGCCGGCCGCTATCGACGCGGCCGCTCAGGGTGGGCTCATGAACATTACCGCAGACGCAGTCAAACAGCTTCGCGAGCGCACCGGCGCGGGCATGATGGAATGCAAGAAGGCGCTCGTCGAGACCGGCGGCGACCTCGACGCGGCCGCGGAGTTGATGCGCAAGTCCGGTCTCGCCAAGGCCGACAAGAAGTCCCAGCGCATCGCCGCCGAGGGCACGGTCGCGATCGCGCGCCAAGGCTCGAGCGCGGTGCTGGTCGAGGTGAACTCGGAGACCGACTTCGTCGCCCGCGGCGACGAATTCCAGGGATTCGTGCGGGATGTGGCCCGGGTTGCGCTCGCCGAATCGCCGCCGAACTTGAGTGCGCTGCTCGCACTGCGCGCGGACGGCGCGTCGGTCGAGGACCGGCGCCGCGCATTGATCGCGAAGATCGGTGAAAACATCACGGTGCGGCGCTTCGTCCGCGTGACCGCGCCGGGCGCGCTCGGCGCCTATCTGCACGGCACCCGTATCGGCGCCCTGGTGGCGTTGCGCGGCGGGTCCGAGGATCTCGCGAAGGATCTCGCGATGCACGTCGCCGCCGTGAATCCCACGTACGTCGACGCCCAGGGCGTGCCGGCGGACGTGCTCGACAAGGAGCGCGCGATACTCGCCGAACAGGTAAAGGGCGAGAAGAAGCCGCCGGAAATCCTCGCCAAGATGGTCGAGGGCCGGCTGCGCAAGTACCTCGCCGAGATCACGCTCGTCGGCCAGCCGTTCGTCAAGGATCCGGATACGACGGTCGAGAATCTCTTGAAGAAGTCCGCCGCCACGGTCGTAGAGTTTGTGCGCTACGAGGTCGGCGCCGGAATCGAGAAGAAACAGGACGATTTCGTCGGCGAAGTCATGGCCCAGGTGAAGGCTCAGGCCAAGTAGACGGCGGCGCGAACGGGCGGCGGCGCTTTGCGGCAAGCGCAGGTTCGGATGGAGCGCGTCACGCGCGAGGCTTCTCGGTATAGTAGGGCAACATCATGACCACCACGACCGCCACCGCGCGCTACCGCAGAATTCTGGTCAAATTGTCCGGCGAGGCGCTGTTGGGCGCCGAGGACTACGGCATCGACCCCGAGATCCTCAAGCGGATCGCCGGCGAGATCCGCGACCTGACGCAGCTGGGCGTGGAGGTCGCCGTCGTGATCGGCGGCGGCAACATATTTCGCGGCGCAGGGCTCGCGCGGGCCGGCATGGACCGGGTCACCGCGGACCACATGGGCATGCTCGCCACGGTCATCAATGCGCTCGCGATGCAGGATGCGCTCGAAAGCCTCGGAGTCTATGCGCGCGTGATGTCGGCGCTGCGCATCAACGAGGTTTGCGAGGACTACATCCGGCGCCGCGCGGTCCGTCACCTGGAGAAGGGCCGGGTCGTGATCTTCGGCGCGGGAACCGGCAATCCCTTCTTCACGACCGACACCGCGGCTTCCCTGAGGGCGATCGAGATCAACGCCGACGTCCTGCTGAAGGCGACCAAGGTCAACGGCGGGTACGACTCCGATCCGGTCAAGAACCCGGCCGCGAAGCGCTACGCGCGCTTGACCTTCGATCAGGTGCTCAACGACCGCCTCGGCGTCATGGATGCGACCGCGATCGTCATGTGCCGCGAGAACAACCTGCCGCTCCGGATATTCAATTTGTTCCAGGCGGGCGATCTCGTGCGCATCGTTCTCGGCGAGGATGTGGGCACGGTCGTTTCGGTCGAGCCTTAATGGGGGGGACTTATGCTGGATGACGTCAAGAAGGATGCGACGCAGCGCATGCAGAAGTGCGTTGCGACGTTCAAGGATCAGCTGCGCAAGCTGCGCACGGGGCGCGCCCATACGAGCCTCATAGAGCACATCAAGGTCGATTATTACGGCTCCGAGATGGCGCTGAACCAGGTCGCCAATATCGCGACCGAGGACTCGCGCACGCTGACGGTGAGCCCCTGGGAAAAGGCGATGGTGCCCATCATCGAGAAGGCGATCTACAAGTCCGATCTCGGCTTGACGCCGAACAGCGCCGGTCAAGTCATCCGCATATCGATGCCGGCGCTGACCGAGGAGCGGCGGCGCGACCTCACCAAGGTGGTGCGCGCCGAGGCCGAGAGCGCGCGTGTCGCGGTGCGCAACGTGCGGCGCGAGGTCATGAACGAGATCAAGGAGATGCTCAAGGAAAAGCTGATCGCGCAGGACGAGGAGCGGCGTGCGCACGACGAGGTGCAAAAGCTCACCGACAAGCACGTCGTGGACATCGATCTTGCGATGGCGGAGAAGGAAAAGGAATTGATGCAGGTCTGACGATGACGCACTCGCCGCAACATGTCGCGATCATCATGGACGGCAACGGCCGCTGGGCCCGGTCGCGCGGCCTGCAGCGTCCGGCCGGGCACCGTGCGAGCCTCAAAGTCGTGCGCCGCGTCGTCGAGGAGTGCATCAACCGGCGCGTCCGCTACCTCACGCTGTTCGCATTCAGCAGCGAGAATTGGCGGCGTCCGCCCGACGAAGTCGGCATGCTGATGAATCTGTTCCTCGACGCGCTGGTGCGCGAAATCGCCGACTTGCACCGCAACGACGTGCGCCTGCGCTTCATCGGCGATCGGGCGAACTTGGGCAAGGAGCTGCTCGAACGCATGCTCGCGGCCGAGACCCTGACGCGCGGCAATCAAGGGCTCAACCTGATGGTCGCGGTCGCTTACGGCGGCCGCTGGGACATCGTCCAGGCATGCCGGGCGGCGGCCGCGGATGCGGCGGCCGGAGCGTTGCGGCCCGAGCAAGTCGACGAGGAATACATCGCCGCGCATCTGGCGCTCGCGGGCATTCCGGATCCGGATCTCATGATCCGCACCGGCGGCGAACAGCGGATCAGCAATTTTCTGTTGTGGAATCTCGCCTACACGGAGCTTTTCTTCAGCGACGTGTTGTGGCCCGAGTTCTCGCCGGCGCACCTCGACGCCGCGTTCGAGTTGTTTGCGCGGCGCGAGCGCCGCTTCGGCAAGACTTCGGCGCAAGTTGCGGCTCCTTCCGATGCTTAAAGTGCGCGTGGCCACGGCCTTGGTGCTCGCTTGCCTGCTGCTGGCCGCGCTGTTCCTGCTGCCCTCGGCGCTGACGCTGGCGCTGCTCGGCCTGGTCGATGTCCTCGGCGCGTCGGAGTGGGCGCGCTTCGGCGGCCTGCAGGGCGCCGCCGCCCGTGCCGCCTACGCGGCCCTGATCGCGGCGCTGCTCTGGTTCGCTTGGGTGTTGAGCGGCGACCCGGCGTGGTTTCAGCGGCTGATGCTCGCGGCCTGTCTGTGGTGGGTCATCGCTTTCCTGTGGCTTAGCCTCGCTCCGGCCCGGCATCAGCCCGCGTTGACGCTGCTCTGCGGGGTGCCCGTGCTGGTGCCGTCGTTCGTCGCGCTTGCGCGGCTGTTCGTCGGCCACGGTGCCGTCGACGGACCGGAGTCGGTGCTGTGGCTGATGCTCCTGGTGTTCGGCGCGGACATCGGCGCCTACTTCGCCGGCAGAAGCTTCGGCCGCTTGAAGCTCGCGCCGCGCGTCAGTCCGGGCAAGACCTGGGAGGGTGCGGTCGGAGGCATGCTCGTGGTCGCCGCCATCGCCTCGGCCGGAGCCGTGCGCTTTCGCGTGCCGCTCGCCGCCGCGGTCGGCTTCGGCTGCGCGGTCGGCCTGTTTTCGATCGTCGGTGATTTGACGGAAAGCATGTTCAAGCGCGCCGCCGGGCTCAAGGACAGCGGCGCGCTGCTGCCCGGCCACGGCGGCATCTTCGACCGCCTCGACAGCATTTCGGCCGCGGCGCCGCTCTATGCGCTCGGCCTGTTCGGCATGAGGCATCTCGCATGAGCGGCGTGCGCGGCGTCGCGATTTTAGGATCCACGGGCAGCATCGGCCGAAGCACGCTCGACGTGATCGCGCGCCACCCCGACCGCTATCGCGTCAGCTCCTTGGGAGCCTGGCGCAGCTGGGAAACCATCGTCGAGCAGGCGCAGCGATTCCGGCCGGATGCGGTGATACTCGCGGACCCCGCCGCGGCTGCGAAAGCGCGCGAAGCGCTGCGCGCCTGCGGTCTCGCCGCGCGCGTCGAAAGCGGCGTGGACGCGCTCGCCGCAGCGGTCGCGGAGCCCGGCGTCGACATGGTGATGGCGGCGATCGTCGGCGCGGCGGGCCTGATGTCGACGCTGGCGGCCGTGCGCGCAGGCAAGCGCGTGCTGCTCGCGAACAAGGAGTCGCTGGTGATGTCGGGGCGCCTGTTGATGGACGAGGTGCACGCCGCCGGTGCGGTACTGATCCCGATCGACAGCGAACAC
>DAIDVO010000168.1 GCA_027456085.1 Steroidobacteraceae bacterium
GGGGCGCGCCGCCGGCGGGCGAAGCGAGCCGCCGGTGGCGGTGCCGGTCGCGAACGGCGCCAGCCGCGCCGCGACAGCCGCCGCCGACCCGCCCGAGGAGCCGCCGGGGACCTTGGCCACGTCCCACGGGTTCTTCACCGCGCCGTAATGGCTGGTTTCATTGGACGAGCCCATCGCAAACTCATCCATGTTGGCCTTGCCCATCATCACGGCGCCCGCGGCCTTCAAGCGCGCTACGACCGTGGCGTCGTACGGGGCGACAAAATTGTCGAGCATCCGCGACCCGCAGCTCGTGCGTACGCCGTCGGTGCAGAAAATATCCTTGTGAATGAGCGGGATCCCGAGCAGGGCCCCGGTCTCGCCGGCGGCGCGTCGCTGATCGGCGACAGCCGCCTGCGCGAGTGCGAGCTGCGGAGTCGGACTGATCAGGGTATTCAACGCGGGATCGAACTTCTCGATCCGCGCCAGGAAGTGCCGCGTCAATTCGACGCTCGATAGGTCGCGGCGTCTGAGGGAATCGGCGAGTTCGCCGATGGATCGGGTATGAGGCATCGTCACTTCAAGGTTCCAAGACGTTATTCAATGACCCGCGGCACCACGTATAGGCCGGCCTGCACCGCCGGCGCATTCGCCTGATATTTCTCGCGGCAGTCGGTCTCGGTCACTGCGTCGGGACGCAGCCGTTGGGTCTGGCCGGCGAGCGGATGCGCCATCGGCGCCACGTCGCCGGTGCCGGCTTTCGACAGCTGATCGACGAAATCGACGATACTCGACAGGCTGGCGACATACGCCGGCATTTCTTGGTCGGAAATCGCGAGGCGCGCCAGGTGCGCGATCTTTTCGACGTCTAGACGAGTAAGGCTCATAGGGATTGCCCGGATTGCGCCGCAAACGCACAAAAATAAGCTCTTGGAATCATACACGTCGCCTTGCTGAAAGTCCTAGCGGTTGCTACATTAGCGCAACTTTTTCCACCCCCTTTCGCAGCGATAAAACACCCGTATGTTCAAACGTCTTAGAGGTTATTTCTCGAATGACCTCTCCATCGATCTTGGCACCGCCAACACGCTGATCTACGTGCGCGAGCGCGGCATCGTTTTGAACGAGCCGTCGGTCGTCGCCGTGCAGGATGAGCCGACGCGCGGCGGCAAGATCATCGTTGCGGTCGGCGTCGAAGCGAAGAACATGCTCGGTCGTACGCCGGGCCACATCACCGCCGTGCGGCCGATGAAGGACGGCGTGATCGCCGACTTCACCTACACCGAAAAGATGCTGCAGTACTTCATCAAGAAAGTGCACGGCAACCGCTTCCTGAGTCCGAGCCCGCGCGTGCTCGTGTGTGTGCCGTTCGGCTCCACGCAAGTCGAGCGGCGCGCGATCAAAGAATCGGCCGAGGGCGCCGGCGCACGCAGCGTCGACATCGTCCCGGAGCCCATGGCTGCGGCCGTCGGTGCCGGCCTTCCGGTGCAGGAGGCGCGCGGCTCTATGGTCCTCGATATCGGCGGCGGCACCTCCGAAGTCGCGGTGATTTCGTTGAACGGAATCGTCTACGCGGCGAGCGTGCGTATCGGCGGCGACAAGTTCGACGAAGCGATCACGAACTACGTGCGCCGCAACTACGGCATATTGATCGGCGAAGCGACGGCCGAGCGCATCAAGCTGGAAATCGGCTCCGCCTACCCCGGACAACAGGTGCGGGAAATCTCGGTCAAGGGGCGCAACCTGTCCGAAGGCGTGCCCCGCAGCTTCACGCTGAACTCGAACGAGATTCTGGAAGCGCTGCAGGAGCCGCTGCAAGGCATCGTCGGCGCGGTCAAACAGGCGCTCGAGCAAACCCCGCCCGAACTCGGCGCCGACGTCGCGGAACGGGGGATCGTGTTGACGGGCGGCGGCGCGCTGCTGCGCGACGTCGATAAATTGCTGATGGAAGAAACCGGTCTGCCCGTGGTCGTCGCGGACGACCCGCTGACGTGCGTTGCGCGCGGGGGCGGTCGGATCCTCGAGCTCACCGAACAGCACGGACCGGGAATCTTCGGACTGGAGTAATGCAAGCGACTAGGGAATCCGCCGCCCATGGTCGCCATTCGTAGCCACGACACGTCCGGCCGCACGTCCGGCCTATTGCTCCGCAGCGTGCTGTTTTCACTGCTCGCGTTGGGCTTGATCGTGCTCGACAAGCGCTACGATCAGCTCGGCAAGATTCGGCGCGCGCTCTCGATCGTCGTCTACCCGATCGAACTCGCGGTGGCGAGTCCGTTCGAAGGTTGGACCTGGCTGCAAGAGAGCGTCACGACCCGCGATACGCTGCGGGCGGACAATGCGCGGCTCAAACGACGGTTGCTCGATGCCCGCTTCAAGCTCCAGCGCTACGCTGCGCTGGAAGCGGAGAACCAGCGCTTGCGCGCACTGCGCACCAGCACCGCCGGCGTCAGCGCAAAATTCATCGTCGGCGACATCATGGATGTCGATCTCGACGCGTTTCGCGAGCGCGTGCTCGTCGACAAGGGCGCGGACGACGGCGTCTACGTGGGCCAGGCGGTGCTCGATGCGAGCGGCGTCTTCGGCCAGGTGGCGAGCGTCGACAAACGGACGAGCAACATCATCCTGATCAGCGACCCGACGCATGAGATCCCGATTGCGATCAATCGCAACGGCTTGCGCACGATCGCGGTCGGCACCGGCGACCCGCACCGGCTCAAATTGCCTTATCTTCCGACGAGCGCCGACGTCGTCAAAGGCGACTTGCTCGTGACCTCCGGACTCGGCGGGGTATTCCCCGAAGGCTACCCGGTCGGCACCGTCATCGACGTCAAACGGGATCCGTCGCAGTCGCTCGCCGACGTGGACGTCAAGCCTGCCGCGGCGCTCGACCGGTCGCGTGAACTCTTGTTCGTCTGGCTCACTCCGGCGCCCGCGAAGCTGCCGGCGCCGGCGCCCGCGCCCGCGCCCGCGCTCGGCCTGAGCCTCGCGGCGAGCCGCTCGATCATCGAGGCGCATCGCGGCACGATCGGCTTCGAGAAACTGCGCACGGGCGGCCGGACCTGGTTCCGGTTGCCGGCCGCGGGCGCGTAGCGGCCCGGCGGGATCAGGGCGGCGCCCGCCGGAACCAGAGCGCCTTCAATCCCTCGAGCAGCGCGAATGCGACGATGCCGACCGCGACGCCGACCGCGGCGTCGCGCCAACCGAGCGTCGCGAAGTGGAACAGGCCGGCCACCGGCCTCCAGCCGACCGCGGCCGCGAGCATCACGAGCACCGCGCCGAACAAGATCCACAGGGATCGGTTCGGGCGGGTCACGGCGCCGCGCAACGTCGCTCCGAAGCTGCGATTCACCAGGATCAAGGACAGGTTCGCGACCACCAGCGAGACGAACACGATCGCGCGCAGCCGCTCGGCCGCGACGCCGAGGCGTGCGCCGATCACCAGCAGCGCGGCGAGCAGGAGGAACGACACCGTGCCCTGCGCGACCGCCCACAGCACGCGCCGCGGGCGCAGCAGCAGGTCGCGCGGATCCCGTGGCGGCCGGCGCATCACGTTCTACTCCTCCGGTTCCGCTTCGAACACCAGCGAACAG
>DAIDVO010000169.1 GCA_027456085.1 Steroidobacteraceae bacterium
TTGATTCATGCTCGTCGACGCGAGGCGCCTGAATTCACGGGCGCCATCGAGCCATGCGAACAGCCCCTGTATCTTGGCCTTAAGTAAAGCGCCAGGCAAGCGGACCGGTTCCCCAGTTTCGCACGCACTTTGCGCCCGGAGCGCCGCGGCGATGCGGGATGTGATCCAGTTCTCACGCCATGCGACCCGCAGCACCGGGTCACTCTTCGCCCAGCGCTCGGCCAGCACCGTGATATCGACCGCGTTGGCCGCCAATTGCCGAAGGTTCTCGCGCATCTCTGCATCGAGACGCACCACGGCGTCCCCGGCAAGCTCGGCCGCCGCCAGCGGCGCGCCGCCGGCCAGCTCGAGCGCGGCGTCGAAATCTTGTGCGCTCCCGGTCTCGGCCGCGAGCCATGCACGCGCCGCGCCGCGCGGCGGGGCGCGCAGCACGAGCCGCAAGCATCGGCTGATGATCGTCGCCGGCAGCCGGTGGCTGCGCGCGGCCGTCAGAATCAGCATCGTGTTTTGGGTGGGTTCCTCGAGCGTTTTCAAGAACGCATTGGCGCCGTTCGCATTGAGCCTCTCCGCTCCCTCGATCAGGCCCACTTTGTACCCGCCGCGGTAGCTCTTGTTCTCGAGGGATTGAATCAGTTCGCGGATCTGGTCGATCTTGATCTGTTTCGCGTCCTCCTCGATACGCACGACATGCGCGTCCGGATGGCTGTCGGCGCGCAGCAACTGGCACGACGCGCATGCGCCGCACGGCCGCCGGTCCGTCGACTCGCACAACGCGAGCGCGATCGTCCATGCGGCCAGGTGTTCGGCGCCAAGGCCGGGCGCGCTAAATATCAGCAGAGAGTGCGGCAGGCGGCCCGCATCGGCGGCGCGCCGGATTCGGCCCTCGGCCTGCTCGAGCCACGGCAGCGCCTCCGCCCTCAGGAAATCCATACCTTCTCCTGGAGCGCCGTCAATATCGTCCGCGCCACCTCGTCCGCTGCACGGTTCGCGTCGACGATGCGAATTCGCCGCGGCTCGGCGGCTGCGCGCGCAAGATAGGCGTGGCGCACGCGCTCGAAGAACTCCGCACGCTCGGCCTCGAAACGATCCGCGCCGGCGCCGCGCCGGTGCACGCGCTCGAGCGCGAGCGCGACCGGCATGTCGAGCAGGAACGTCAAGTCGGGGCGGCGTGCGCCTTGCACGTAGTTCTCCAGCATCTCGACCGCTTGCGTTCCCAGATCGCGGCCCGCGCCTTGGTAGGCATAGGTGGCGTCGGTGAATCGGTCGCACAGCACCCACTGCCCGCGGCGCAGGGCCGGCTCGATGAGGTTCGATAGGTGCACGGCGCGCGCGGCGAACATCAGCAGCAGTTCGGCCGCAGGCGGCATCGACTCGTCATGCGCTGCGAGAACGAGCGCGCGGATTTCCTCCGCGAGCGGCGTTCCGCCGGGTTCGCGCGTGACGCAGAGCGCGATGCCGCGCGCGCGCAGCGCGGCCGCGAGCCGCTCGACCTGCGTCGATTTTCCGACCCCCTCGATCCCTTCGATCGTGACGAAGCGCGCCGCATCGACCGTCATTTCACCGCACCTTTGCGCGTCTTTTCTCGTTGCCTGGCCAGATACCGTTCAATGGCGGCGTCTTGTTGCTGCAAGGTCGCCGAGAACACGTGACTACCGTCGCCCTTGCCGGACGCGACGAAGAACAGCGCATCGGTTTTCTGCGGATGCGCGCTCGCGCGTATCGCGGCGGCGCCGGCCAGCGCGATCGGCGTCGGCGGCAATCCGGCCCGAGTATAGGTGGTGTACGGCCCGTCGGTGCGCAAGTCCGCCGTGTGCAGACTCCCGTCATAGCGGTCCCCGAGTCCGTAGATGATCGTCGGGTCCGCCTGTAGACGCATGCCGATTTGCAGCCGGTGAAGATAGAGCCCGGCGATTTTGCGGCGCTCCTCCGGCAGCGCGGACTCCTTTTGCACGATCGACGCGACGATCAGCAGATCTTGGGCGCTGCGCAGCGGTAGATCCGGGTCGCGATTCTTCCAGGCCGACGCGAGCTCGCGCACGAGCGCGCGATGCGCCAGCTCGAGCACCTCGACATCGGTCGTGCCACCCGGGAATTCATAGGTCTCCGGCAGGAATTGGCCCTCGGCGGCCGCGCCCGGCGCGCCAAGCTTCGCCATCAAGTCGGCAGGCGCGGGCGACAGCGTGGTCACGAGCTGCGGATCGCGGCGCAATGCGGCGAGAAGATCCCGGACGCGCCAGCCGTCCACGATCGTGAAAGCGTGCAGCAGCACCTCCCCCTTGACCATCCGCGCGAGCAGCGCTCGCGGCGTATCCCACGGCAGGATCGCGTATTCCCCGGCGCGCAGCGACGAGGCGAGCCCTTTGAATCGCGCGAACAGCACCCAGGCCTTCGGTTCCCGCAGTACGCCGCGTGCGGACAGGTCCGCCGCCAGGTGCGCAAGACTCACGCCAGGCGCCACGCGGTAGACGATGCTCGCCGAGACGGGGAGCGGGCGGTCGAGGCTCCGGATGCCGCGCCAAACGACCGCCGCCGCTGCGGACAACGCCAGCAGCAACGCGAACGCCGCTATCCGCGCGCGGCGCTTCATAGCGAATTCAGCCGCGCGCGCAGCGCGAGCGCGGTATCGAAGCACGGCGGCCGGATGCAGCTTGCGCCGCACCGGATAGAGCCGGCCGGCATGATTCCGGCGACGGCATTGCTCATGAACACCTCATCTGCCGCGCGCAAGTCATCGAAATTCACGCGGCGCACGACCGCGACGAGGCCTACGCCTGCCGCTTGCTCCAGGATCCAGCGGCGCATCACGCCGGCGACCCCGCAGCGATCGACAGGCGGCGTCACCAGCCGCACCCCGCGCCGCACGAACAGATTCTACATCGTGCCGCAGACCAGGTTCTCGTCCGCATCCCGCATCAGGCCCTCGGCGATGCGCGTGTCGCGCCATTCGGAACGGGCAAGGACCTGTTCCAGCCGATTCAGCGTCTTGAGGCCGGCCAGCGCGCGATTCACGGCCAGGCGAGTGCGGCAGATGCGCAGCCGCAGCGGAACGGCTGCCGCCGCGGCCGCATGCGGCGGCAGCGCCCCGAGCGCGACAATCCGCGTACAGCGCTCGCGCCCCGAGGGCCGGTAGCCGCGCACGCCGAGGCCGCGCGTGACGATCAGCTTGAGGACCGCCTCCTCCCGCAGCGCCGCCACACGCACGATCTCTCGCCGCAGAAGCTTGCGATCGGGCGGCTCGATCCCCAAGCGCGCGCAGCCCGCATAGAGGCGGTCCAGGTGATAATCGGCCAAGCGCGCCTTGCGCCCGTGAACCCGCATAGTCTCGAACAAGCCGTCGCCGTATTGCAGGCCGCGGTCGCGATAATCGATCGTGCGGCCGCGCCGGCCGTTGATCCACGCGTTCACGCGCCGCCATCCACGGCGCCGAGCAGGCCCTTCGCCTTGGCGCGCGTTTCGGCGAGTTAGAGATCCGGATCCGAATCCGCGACGATTCCCGCGCCGGCGCGAAAAGCGAGCCCGCGTGCGGCCGTGGTGATCGTACGAATCAAGATATTGAAGTCGCAGCTGCCGTCGCGATTCACGTAGCCGATCGAGCCCGTGTATGCGCCGCGACCCTCCCCTTCGAGCTCTGCAATGATTTGCATGCAGCGTACTTTAGGGCATCCGGTGATGGTTCCGCCCGGAAATACCGCGCGGATGGCGTCCACCGGCGAGACGTCGCCGCGCAGCCGACCGCTGACGTTGGAAACGATGTGGTGCACGTGCGCGTAGGTTTCCACCGTCATGTATTCATCGACGCGCACCGTGCCGCCGCGGCAAATGCGGCCCAGATCGTTGCGCTCCAGATCGATCAGCATCACGTGCTCGGCACGCTCCTTCTCGTTCTCCAACAACGTGCGGATCAGCGCCGCGTCCTCCGCGGGCGAGCGGCCGCGCGGCCGCGTACCTGCGATCGGGCGCGTCGCGACCGTGCCGCCGCGAATCGAGAGCAGCCGTTCCGGCGACGAACTGATCACGGCGAATTCGCCGTACCGCAGCAGCGCCGCGAATGGGCTCGGATTTGCGGCGCACAGCGCCGCGTAGAGCGCGACCGGGTCGATGGCGGTCGCGGATTCGCCCGACCACCGGCGCGACAAATTCGCCTGATAAACCTCGCCGGCGGCGATGTACTCGAGTGCGCGCCTCACGGCGTGCAGAAATTTCTCGGCCGGCTCCTCGTGAATTTCCACGACGACGCGCGCAGCTTGCACAGGCTGGCCGACCGCGGCGGCATCCGCAACGAATCGGTCGAGCAGGTCTTCCCGTCCCGCTTCCGCGACGAGCCATGCGCGCCCCAGCGTTCGATCCCGAATCCACGCCGCCGGAGCCCTGACGGCCAACGCGGCGATCGGCGCCGCCGCGGGCGGCAAGCGCAGCCGGGGCTCGATTTCGGCGGCAATTTCATACCCCAAGTACACGAGCCAGCCGCCGCTGAAGGGCAGCTGCGGCGCATCGCCCGGCGGCTGCGCCAAATCCCGCCACCAGCGCTCGAACGCGTCGAGGAAACCGCCGCTCGCCGAGCCGTGGGTTCCGGCGAGACGCGCTTGCCCGTCGAGCACCAAGGACTCGCCGCTCGCGATCGGCAGGATGTCGAAACGGCTGTCCGCGCCGGATCGAGCGACAACAGCGCCGCTCTCGAGGATTCCCGGGTAACGCTCCGGGAACCGGGCAATCAAGCCCAGAGGCTCAAAGTCGGCGGAAAATGAGCGAGCCGTTGGTGCCACCGAAACCGAATGAATTCGACAATGCGAGTTCGACGGACATGCGCCGCGCCTCGTTCGGAACGTAATCCAGGTCGCAGCCTTCGCCCGGCTCATGCAGATTGATCGTCGGCGGCGCAATCTGGTCGCGCAGCGCGAGCACGGTGAATATC
>DAIDVO010000170.1 GCA_027456085.1 Steroidobacteraceae bacterium
TCATCCTCGATCATCACTTCGACCGAGCCGCTGATGATGTAGTAAAGAATATCGGGCAAGTCGCCCGCATGGATGATCACGGTCTTGGAAGGGACTGTCCGGATGCGGCAGTAGCTCAAGAAACGATTGATCGCTGGGATATCACTTAAGGCCTTTGCCCCTTCTTCCATGGTATCTCCCTTAGCTTTATGGTCGCGCGCCGGTCAAATCCCGATGCTCGCGGACGTTTTATTACATAAGTCCTGGAATCGCAAGCCATATACGGGCTTCACGCCCAGTATGAGCCCCTCGTCATGAGGCGTGCGGTCAAGCGCATCGCCACGCGCAGGGGTAGAGGCAGCGGCGCCCCGCCCATCGAGATCGCCTTCTCACCGTGCAGATTTTCGTCGTGTTTCATCTGTTCAAGGATCGCGCGGCTGCGCAGGTCCGCGGCCGGCAGGCGCGCAATATGATCGCGCAAATGCGTTTCGACCTGTCGCTCCGTTTCACCGATGAACCCGAGACTCGCACGGTCGCCGAGTGCGCCGGCAAGCGCGCCGATCGTGAATGAGCCCGCATACCACAAGGGATTCAGCAAGCTTGTGCGGCCGTTCAGTTCGCGCAGACGCGACTCGCACCAGGCGAGGTGATCGGTTTCATCCGCCGCCGCGCTTTGCATCGCCGCGGCGACGTCGGGGTCCCGCGCCGTCAGTGCCTGTCCTTGGTACAGCCCTTGGGCGGAAACCTCGCCCGCGTGGTTCACGCGCATCAGCCGCGCGGACTCCTTGCGCTCGGCATCGGTCAACGCGCCATCCTCGCAGGGCTGTTCCGGGGCGCCCCGCCGCGCGCGCGCAGGCGCGCTTAAGACCTTGATCGCCCTATCAATTTGGCCCAAGAGCAGGTCCGTCATGCCGAAACTTCGCGGTTCCATCGATACATTATATAATATGCGTCCGCGGTCCGCATTTCGGGGCTGGTAACGGTGCGCGCGCTTCTGTACACTTTCGCGCCTTTCGTCCATCACGTCGAATCTCAGAGTATTCTCATGTATACGGTATTCTCAAAACCCGAAGAAACACGCGGCGACTGGTTCGTCGTCGATGCGGCCGGCAAAACGCTGGGCCGCTTGGCATCCCAGATCGCACATCGCCTGAAAGGCAAGCACAAGCCGAATTATGCGCCGCACCAGGATCTCGGCGATCATATCGTCGTCATCAACGCCGGCACCGTACACGTGACCGGGGCGAAGCTGACGGACAAGTTCTACCACCAGCATACGGGCTACGTCGGCAATTTGAAGAGCATCGCGCTCGGCAAGCTGCTGAAGGAGCACCCGGAGCGCGCGATCGAATTCGCCGTCAAGGGGATGCTGCCGAAGGGGCCGCTTGGCCGCCGCATGTACAAAAAACTGCATGTATTCGGCGGCAACGAGCATCCGCATCAGGCACAGCAGCCGCAGCCGCTGGAAATCACTTAAAGAGTCCGCAGGAAAATACAACATGGCACAGATCAAAGCCGCAAACTCCTATTACGGCACCGGGCGCCGCAAGACCTCGAGCGCGCGCGTTTACCTGACTCCGGGTACCGGGAAAGTCGCTATCAACGGCCGCACCCTCGACGAATTTTTCGGCCGCGAGACCGGACGCATGATCGTGCGCCAGCCGTTTCAAGCGGTCGAAATGGACGGCAAGTTCGATATCGTCGCGCACGTCGAGGGCGGCGGGATCACCGGTCAAGCCGGCGCGATCCGCCACGGCATCACGCGCGCGTTGATGGAGTACGACGAAACGCTGCGCCCTAGCCTGCGCAAAGCGGGCTTCGTGACGCGCGATGCGCGCGAGGTGGAACGCAAGAAAGTCGGTCGTCGCAAGGCGCGGCGCGGTACGCAGTTCTCCAAGCGCTAACCGGAAAATACCTCCCGGTATTCGATCGGTTTTGGGGGATCGTCTAGCGGTAGGACAACGGTCTCTGACACCGTTTACCTAGGTTCGAATCCTAGTCCCCCAGCCAACACACAGGGGCCCGCGTTCGCGGGCCCCCACCCCGGGTCGGAGCGTGAGTCGACATGTCGGTTGAGCGCAATTCGGGTGGACGCGTTGCGTTGCTGGCGCTCGGTGCGCTCGGGGTCGTATTCGGCGACATCGGCACGAGTCCGCTGTACGCCGTTGCCACTTGCTTCTCGGATGCGCATCTCGTCGTCTCCGCGGATTACGTGCTCGGCGTCCTGTCGCTGATCTTCTGGTCGCTGGTCCTCGTCATTCTCCTGAAATACGTCGCGGTCGTGCTGAACGCGGATAACAAGGGCGAGGGCGGCGTCCTCGCGCTGACCGCGCTGGTCGTCAACAACGAGAGGGCGAGCCCGCGCCGCGCGCTCTACGGCACGCTCGGGATCCTGGGCGCCGCCTTGTTCTTCGCCGACGGCGCGATCACGCCGGCGATCTCCGTTCTGGGTGCGGTCGAGGGCCTGAAAATTGCCGCGCCGGCCTCGCAAATTCCCATTTTGCCGATCGCGGCGATCGTGCTCTTCTGGCTGTTCATGATCCAGCGTCACGGCACGGGTTCGGTCGCGCGCGTGTTCGGACCGATCATGTTGGGCTGGTTCCTGGTGCTGGCGGTTCTGGGGGTGTACTGGATCTTGCGCGAACCGCGCGTGCTCGTCGCCGTCGATCCGCGCCATGCGTTCAGTCTTCTGACCCAACACCAGGTCAGCGCGCTCGCGGTGCTGGGCGGGGTGTTTCTAACGGTCACGGGCGGCGAAGCGCTCTACGCCGACATGGGACATTTCGGCAAGACGCCGATCCGCGTCGGCTGGATCCTCGTGGTGATGCCCGCGTTGCTCCTCAATTATTTCGGGGAAGGGGCATTGCTGATCCAGAATCCCGCCGCGATCAGCAATCCCTTTTACCTGATGGCGCCGGCTTGGGCCTTGTGGCCGCTGGTGATACTCGCCACCGCGGCCGCCGTGATCGCGTCCCAGGCGGTGATCTCCGGCGTCTTTTCCGTGACCCACACGGCGGTGAGTCTTGGTTTGCTGCCGCGCCTGCGCGTCGAACATTCCTCGGCCGACAACGCCGGCCAAATCTATGTGCCGACGATGAATTGGGCCCTGATGGTCGCCGCGCTCGCCTTGGTCGTCGGCTTCGGCAGTTCCAATGCGCTCGGAGGCGCGTATGGCTTGGCGGTATCCGGCGCGATGACCATCGTGACGCCGCTCACGCTCAGCCTGATCAAGTCGAGGTCCGGCCGGGAGAGTCTGCCGCTGCGGATCGGGCTGTCATTGCTGTTCATCGTCGACATCGCCTTCCTGATGGCGAACATGACGAAGCTCAGCGAGGGCGGCTGGCTTCCGCTGTCGTCGGGGCTTTGCA
This sequence comes from Steroidobacteraceae bacterium, assembly GCA_027456085.1. Lineage (GTDB taxonomy): Bacteria > Pseudomonadota > Gammaproteobacteria > Steroidobacterales > Steroidobacteraceae > Bog-1198. The sequence continues at coordinate 3,348 of DAIDVO010000170.1, forward strand.
TTTATTGGCTGATGCAAACCTGGCAGAAAGGCCGCGCGGCGCTGCTCGCGCGGCTCTTGCGCGAACAAAAGCCGGTGCGCGATTTTCTGGAGGACTTGAAGCGCGATCCGCCGGTGCGGGTGCCGGGAACGGCGGTGTTCCTGGACGCGAAGGCCTCGGGTATCCCGCGTGCGCTGCTCAATAACATCAAATTCAACCGCGTGATGCATGAAAGGGTCGTGCTCTTGACCTTCGTGACTCGCGAAGAGCCTCGCATCCCCTTATCGAAGAGTTTGACCGTGACGCCGGTCGGCGAGGGCATCTTGCGGGTCGTCGCCCAGATCGGATTCATGGACAAACCCAATATCGTCGATATATTGCGCGAATCGGAAAGCCACGGCGTGCCTTACGATCCCGAGCGCACGACGTACTTCTTGAGCCGCGAGGAGCTGATCGCCTGGAGGCGTTCGGACCTCACGCCGCTCAGGCGCAGGGCTTTCATCCAAATGGCGCGCAACGCCCAAGTGGTCGCGGACTTTTACGGGCTCCCGCCCGGCCGGGTCGTCGAGATCGGGACACGCATCGAAATTTGAGCGGCGCGCACGCCGCCTCTCAGGGCGGCAGCCGCCGGACCCCGCCGTCTCCCGCGACGATCAGGAAATCCGCGCCGCGCCGCGCGAACAAGCCTACGGTGACGACTCCCGCGATCTGATCGGCCGCAGTCTCGAATGCGACGGGGTCGGTGAGCCTCAAATGATGGACATCGAGGATCACGTTGCCGTTGTCGGTGACGACGCCGTCGCGCCAGACGGGCTGTCCGCCCAGGGCGACCAACTGACGTGCGACATAGGAGCGCGCCATCGGGATCACTTCGATGGGCAGAGGATAGGCGCCCAAGACCTCGACCAGCTTGCTGTCGTCGATGATGCAGACGAAGCGCTTGGACGCGGCGGCGACGATTTTCTCACGCGTCAGCGCCGCGCCGCCGCCCTTGATCAAGGTTCCGTGCCGGGTCGCCTCGTCGGCGCCGTCGACGTACAGCGGCAAATCTCCCGCACAGTTAAGCTCGAGTTCGGGTATCCCGGCGCCGGCGAGCAGCTTGGACGTCGCTCGTGAACTCGAAACGGCGCCCTCGAGCCGTATATTCCGCTCTTTCAGTGCGGCGATGAATTCGTTGACGGTGGAGCCGGTGCCGATGCCGAGGAGCATGCCCTCTTCGACGAATTCAAGCGCGGCCTCGGCGGCAAGTCGCTTTTTTTCCTGCGGATGCACGGCTTTTCCTGTCTCCAAAAACGACTGTGCCCGCTTACGCGGGCACAGTCGATTTCTTTCGAAGGCTTACTTCTTCTTAGCGGCCTTTTTCTTGGCTACCTTCTTCTTCGCCTTCTTTGCTTTCGCTGCCATGATTAAAACTCCGTTGTCGGGTTAGTCCGGGGACCGAGTATATACACGAAAAACCAAATTACAAGCAATACGTCACGCTTAGTGAGCGCCAATGTGGTAGCGATGTGCGCGAGTTCACGCCAACGCGAGAATGAAATCCCATTCCTTCTTCGCCACCGGCGTCACCGACAGACGGTTTCCCCGGCGCAGGATCATGAGATCCGACAGCGCGGTCGATGCGTGTTCGCGCAACTGGTCGAGCGTGATGACGCGATCGAATGTGGCCGTGAGCTTGACGTCGACGGCGTACCAGCGCGGGTCCTTAGGCGTGCTCCGGGCATCGTAGTGCGCATCCGTCGGGTCGAAGGCGGTCGCATCGGCATACGCTTCGCGGCTGATCGTAACGATGCCGGCGATGCCGGGTACGACGCAGCTCGAGTGATAGAAAAACGCGGAATCGCCCTTTTTTACGGCGTCTCGCAGCATGTTTCGCGCCTGAAAATTGCGCACGCCTTGCCATGAAGTCGTCTTGCGGGGACAAGCTGCGAGATCCGCGATGCTGAATGTCCCGGGCTCCGACTTCAATAGCCAGTGATTCATTGGCGCCCCCGCATGCAGTGAGTGAGTCCGTGCTCCGTCGCGAGCATATCCAAGCGCAGATCGTGGGCCTGCGCAAATTCTACGGCGGTGCGCTGGCATTCGAACGCCAGCCCGATCAGGAGCGGGCCTCGCCAGCGATGTCGGCGGCCGCGGAACGCGACGGCCCGATCGTAGAAGCCCGCGCCCATCCCCAGGCGTGCGCCGTCAGCGCCCACGCCGACGAGCGGGACGACGATGAGGTTGAGCCAACGCGCATCGACCGCCCGCGCCGCGCCGCCGGGTATCGGGATCCCATAAGCGCCCGTGCGCATGCGGCCGGCGAGCGCAAGGAAGCGCAAGCGGCGGTGGCGGCGGTCGACCACCGCCGGCAGGTACTGGCGCACGCGGCGACGGCGCGCGGCCGTGATCAGCAAACGCGTATCCGTTTCATGATCGATCGGCAGGTATACGGCGACCTTCGCGCCGGCCGCGAACCGCGGCATGCGCATGATCGCGAGCTCTGCGGCGCGTGACCGTGCGGCGTGTTCGGTGCGGGAAAGCGCGCGGCGGCGCGCGCGAAGTGCGCTGCGCAAGTCGGCTTTCATTGGATGGCGCGGCCCGCATGTGCCGTCTTGGACCGTTGCTCCCGACCTGAGCAACAAGTGGGGCTCACTGCGGCAAGTAAGGCTTTCCGCACGCGGCGGACTTGCACAATGTTGCCAGCAAGCAAAGGCCCCTGGGGTTTACAAATTATGGTCGAGAGGTAACCCGATCCGCATCGAACACCGCAGGCAGCGCCAAACCCAAACTCGCGGGAAGGGACGCTCAAAGCTCGAGCTGCTGACCCTTCTCCAACGCCGACTCTACGCGCTCGCGCAGGATACGCAAGCGTCCGCCGACCTCCGTTTCGAGATTGCCGTCGCTCTTGCGCAACCGGATCAACTCATTCGCCATATTCAGCGCCGCAATCACCGCGATGCGGTCGAGGCCGACGACTTTGCCGCTGTCGCGAATTTCGCGCATGCGCGCATTCAAGAGTTCAGCCGAATCCAGCAAGTCGGTGCGCTCGTGCGCGGCACAGGTTATTTGATACTCCTTTTCGAGTATGCGGATGCTGACTCTCGCGTGATTGTCGCTCATACCTGTTCCATGGATTTCAGCCGCCCGATCATCGCTTCCACGCGGGCCCGCACCTGCTCGTTCTTCTGGAGCAGACTGGCGCGCTCCGTGGTCAACGCGTCCTGACGCTGGCGCAGTGCGCGGTTCTCTTCTTTTATCTGCCCCACGGTGGCGATCAAATCGTCGAGCCGCTTCTCGAGGCGCTTAAGCTCCAATTCGACGGCGGATTTGGCGGCAGCTTCGTTCATAGCGTACCAATATAGTGCGCCGCAAACCGCATTGCAAAGGGCGGCGTACGCCGCCGCTGCGGTATGATTCGGGCGTCATGCCGAACTGCGACATTCGATTCAGGGATTTCGAGGACGTGCTCGCGGCCGCCGGAAGCCATGCGGACGCGGCCGAGGCGCATGGTTCCTTGTGCGGCGCGTTGTGCTCCGTTGCCCCGTACCGAATGCAGGACTGGATCAATGAAATCCTGCCGGAGGCGGCCTCCCTGTCCGAGGAATCGGCGGCGGTGCTGGAACGCGTGTTCACGGCGACGGCAAAGTCGTTCGGAGAGCAGGGCATGGAATTCGAACCCCTGCTGCCCGACGACGACCAGCCCCTCAACGGCCGCGCGAACGCGTTGGCGCTCTGGTGCACCGGGTTTCTGTATGGTCTTGGAACCGGCCAGATCGCGGACCTCGACGCGCTGAACGGAGACGTCGGCGAAATCGTCCGCGATTTCACCGAGATTTCACGCGCGGCGGGCGACGATGCCGACGCGGACGAATCCAATGAACAGGCTTACGCCGAACTCGTCGAATTCATCCGCGTCGCGGCCCAGGTGGTATTCGAGGAATTGTTGCCGTTGCGCAGCCACGTGTACCCCGCGGCGCAGCGCCTGCATTGAGCTCGCGCGTGGATCGACGCGAGTTCGAGCGCCGGCGCCGCCAGTTGATGCGCGTGCTCGGCAAGGACGCGATCGCGATTCTGCCGGCCGCTCCGGTGCGCCGCCGAAACGGCGACATCGAGTTCTCGTATCGGCAGGACAGCAATTTCCATTACGTCACCGGGTTTCCGGAAGCGGACGCCGTCGCCGTGCTCGCTCCGGGACGCCCGCAGGGCGAATACGTCTTGTTCGTGCGCGAGCGCGACCGGTTGCGCGAGGCCTGGGACGGGCCGCGCTGCGGGCCCGACGGCGCCGTTGCGGCCTACGGCGCGGACGACGCATTTCCGATCGCCGACATCGATGAAATTCTGCCCGGATTGATGGAGGATCGGCCGCGCATTTTCTATTCCATGGGCGCGCACGAGGATTTCGATCCGCGCATCGTCGGCTGGATCAACGCGCTCAGGGTGCAGGCGCGCCAAGGCTCCACCGCGTTCCAGGAAGTCGTCGCCTTGAGCCTTGTCGTCGATGATTTGCGCCTGTACAAGAGCCGCGCGGAGCAGGCAGGATTGAGGCGGTCGGCGCGGATCGCGGTCGATGCGCACCGCCGCGCGATGCGCTTCGTCCACCCCGGCGCGATGGAGTATGAGGTCATGGCCGAGCTGGTCCACGAGTTTCGCCGGCACAACGCCGATCTGGCCTACCATCCGATCGTCGGCGGCGGCGCGAACGCGTGCGTCATGCACTACAGGGACAACGATAAAGCCTTGGCCGACGGCGATCTGCTGTTGCTCGATGCGGGTTGTGAGCTCGATTATTACGCCTCCGACGTCACGCGCACCTTTCCCGTCGGCGGTCGGTTCCGGCCGGCGCAACGGGCGGTGTACGAGGTCGTGCTCGATGCGCAGAGTGCTGCGATCGACAAAGTTCGCGCAGGTAACGATTGGAATGCGCCGCACGAAGCCGCGGTGCGCGCCGTGACCCAGGGACTCGTCAAACTCGGCCTGCTCAAAGGCCGGCCGTCGCGGCTGATCAAGGACAAGGCGTACCTGGAGTTCTTCGGCCATCGCACCGGTCACTGGATCGGACTCGACGTGCACGACGTAGGCGATTATCGCGTCGACGGGCAATTGCGTGTGTTGGAGCCCGGGATGGCGCTGACCGTCGAGCCGGGCATCTACATCCGCCCATCGTCGAAGGTGCCGAAGGAATTCTGGAACATCGGCGTACGGATCGAGGACGACGTTCTCGTCACCGGGGCGGCGCCCGAGGTGATGACCGCGGAGCTGGAAAGAGACCCGGATGCGATCGAGCGGCTGGTGCAAAGCGCATGAGCGAATCGTTCGATGTCGCGATCGTCGGCGGCGGGATGGTGGGAGCCAGCCTCGCGGTCGCGCTGCGGCCCCTCGGCCTGAAAGTCGCGCTGATCGAAGCGGTGCCGCAGGACGCGCCTTCGCAGCCGAGCTTCGATGAGCGCACGACGGCTTTGTCGAACGGCAGCCGGCGCATCCTCGAGACGCTCGACGTCTGGGGCGAGGTGTCCGGCGCCGCGACGCCGATCAGCCGCATCCATGTGTCGGACCAGGGGCGCTTCGGCTTTGCGCGCATCGATGCCGAAGAGCAGGATCTGCCGGCCATGGGCTACGTGCTCGCGAACCGGGCGCTGGGAAAGGCGCTCTGGTCACGGATCAACGCGAACCCTGATTTGCGCGTCTTTTGTCCCGCGCACATCGAGGCGGCGACGCCGGGGCCGCAATCGGCGCAACTCTCGATTCGCGCCGCCGACCGCCCGCTGGAGTCGATCGATGCGCGTCTCGTCATCGCGGCCGACGGCGTCCAGTCGGTCGTCCGGGCGGCGTTCGGCATCGCCGCACAAGCGCGGGATTACGGGCAAACCGCCGTGATCACGACGATTTTGCCGCAGCGCTTCCACGAGCACGTGGCTTACGAGCGATTCGCCGACGAAGGCCCCCTCGCTTTGCTGCCGCTCGCGGATGGACGCTGCACGCTCGTGC
>DAIDVO010000171.1 GCA_027456085.1 Steroidobacteraceae bacterium
GAAAATGGGTCCGGTCGACATTCTGTTCGTTTGCGGCGGCGTCAATATCCGCGAGGCGGTCTCGCCGCCGCTCTTGTCGCAGCTGCGTCGGCTCGCCGAGCGGCGCATTGCGCTTGGCGGCCTGTGCACCGGCGGCTACGCACTCGCGCGCGCCGGCCTGCTCGACAACTTCAAGGCGACGATACACTGGGAGAACCTCTCCGCGCTGCGCGAAGAGTTTCCGCGCGTGCGCATCAGCGATCAATTGTTCACGATCGACCGTGACCGGTTCACCTGTTCGGGCGGGACCGCGCCGCTCGACTTGATGCTGCATCTGATCCGGTTGAAGCTCGGGCCGCGCATATCGCAGCTCATCTCCGAACAGTTCATCGTCGAGCGAGCGCGCAAGGATACCGACCGGCAATACGTGCCGCTGCGCGCCCAGATAGGTCCGTCGAATCGCGGTTTGATCCGGGTCGCGCAGTTGATGGAAGAGAACATCGAGAAGCCCTTGTCGCTCGACAAGATCGCGAAGTCGACGGGTCTGTCGCGGCGACAAATAGAGCGGCTGTTCAGGCGCGACCTGAATTGCGTGCCAAAGCGCTACTACCTGGAGATGCGGCTGCGGCGCGCGCGCGAGCTCCTGTTGCAGACCGCGATGCCCATCATGGACATCACGGCCGCCTGCGGATTCCAGTCGCCGCCGCACTTCTCGAAGTGTTATCGCAGCCAATTCGGCCATCCGCCGAGCGCGGAGCGCAAGATGAACCGGGCCCAACCGGCCGCCGCCGGCGCACCGGATGTGCCGAGCGTCTGAGGCGCCCGCTATTTGAAGATGACGGTCTTGCTGTCGTCGAGGAAGACCCGGTTCTCTATCAGCAAGCGCACGGCGGTCGACAATGCGCGCCGCTCGGAATCGCGGCCGACCGCGGCCAGCATGTCGGGCGTGAAGCTATGATCGACGCGCTCGACGATCTGCTCGATGATCGGACCCTCGTCGAGATCGGCGGTCACGAAATGCGCGGTCGCGCCGATCAGCTTGACGCCGCGCTCATGCGCCTGGTGATAGGGCTTCGCGCCCTTGAACCCCGGCAGGAACGAGTGATGGATGTTGAGTGCGCGGCCGCCGAGACGTTTGCAGGTGTCGTCCGATAGGATCTGCATGTAGCGGGCCAGTACGACGAGCTCCGTATTCGTCTTCTCCACCAGGTCGAGCAGCTTGGCCTCTTGCGCGGCTTTCGTATCCGCGGTCACCGGCATCAGAAAATAGGGAATTTCGTGCCGCTCGGCGATCTTGCGCATGTCGGGATGGTTCGAAACGATCCCGCTGACGTCCATCCGCAGCTCTCCAATCCGCTGTCGGTACAGAAGATCCTCCAAGCAGTGGTCCAATTTGGACACCAGGATCATCACGCGCCGGCGGGCAGCACCGTCGTGGATCGCCCATTGCATCTGTTCGGTTTGCGCGAGAGGCACGAACGCGGCGCGCAGCCCGCCGACGTCGACGGGTTCGCCGGCGACGCCGCAAAACGTCACTCTTACGAAAAATCGCTTCGTCAACACGTCGTCGAACTGATGCATCTCCATGATGTACAGCCGACGGCCCGCGAGAAAGCCGGTGATGGCGGCGGCGGTGCCCATGCGGCTCGAACAAGTCGCGGTCAGGATATAGGGGTGCGATGTGGCGTATTCCATCGCTTCATCCTACAGATCGCGCGGCCGGCACGGCGGGTTCAGATGCGACTTCGCCTGATGCGTGCGCGACGTTCATCGCTCCTGCGGCGCTCTGGCATTGCACGCAATCTGAGGGCAGACTAGCCGCTCCATGCAAAACGACTACTCGGCCTGGTCGCTGGTTCGCGGCGCCTCGGCCGGACACCGGAATTGGCGCCCCGCCTGGACCGATGCCGCACCGAAACCCGCATACGACGTGCTGATCGTGGGCGGGGGCGGCCACGGTCTCGCGGCGGCTTATTATCTCGCCAAAAACCACCGCATCTCGCGTGTCGCCGTGATCGAGCGCGGCTGGATCGGCGGCGGCAATACCGGGCGCAACACGACGATCGTGCGCTCCAATTATCTGTATCCCGAAAGCGCGCGTCTGTACGATTTCTCCCTGCAGCTCTACGAAGGCCTGTCGCGCGAACTGAATTACAACATCATGCTGAGCCAGCGCGGCCTGGTATTGCTTGCGCACAGCCGCCATGATCTCGACTCGATGTCGCGATGGGCGAATGCGATGCGCATGAACGGCATCGACGCGGACATCCTTGGGCCCGAACAAGTCCACGCGCTGCTTCCGGATCTGGACATGTCCCCGCAGGCGCGGATTCCGGTTCTCGGCGGATTCACCCAGCGCCGCGGCGGCACGGCGCGGCACGACGCGGTCGCATGGGGCTATGCGCGCGCCGCGTCCGATCTCGGCATCGACATCGTCCAAAATTGCGAAGTGCGCGGATTCATCAAGGATTCCGGCCGGGTCGTCGGCGTCGAGACCACGCTCGGGCCGATCCGCGCCGAGCGCGTCGGCATCGCCGCCGCGGGCCACAGCTCGGTACTCGCGAATCTGGCGGGCTTGCGCCTGCCGGTCACGAGCTATGCGCTGCAGGCGCTCGTCACCGAACCGCTGAAGCCGCTGCTCGACTCGGTCGTGCTGTCGCCGGGCACCGGGGCTTATTTGAGCCAGTCCGACAAGGGTGAACTCGTGATCGGCGCGATGCTCGATTTGTTCCCGTCCTACGCACAGCGCGGCAGCTTCGCGGTCACGCAAGCGATCATCGCCGGCGTGCTCACGCTGTTTCCCTCGTACAGCCGCCTGAAAATGATGCGCCAATGGGCTGGGATCGTCGACGTCGTACAGGACTCGAGCCCGATCATCGGTCGAACGCCGATCCCGGGGCTCTATATCAACTGCGGCTGGGGCACCGGCGGATTCAAGGGAATTCCGGCCGGCGGCTGGACGCTCGCGCATGTACTGGCGACCGGCGAGAATCATCCGCTCGCGGAGCCGTTCCAGCTCGAGCGCTTCCTCACCGGCCGGCTCATCGACGAAGCGGCCGCCTCGGGTATCGCGCATTGATGCAGATTCCCTGTCCTTGGTGCGGTGTGCGCGACGAATACGAATTCCTCTGCGGCGGCGCCGCGCATATCGCAAGGCCGCCGCTCGATGCAGACGATCGGCAATGGGGCGAGTATCTGTTCTTCCGCGACAACCCGAAGGGAGTTCATCTCGAGCGCTGGCGTCACGTCCACGGCTGCGGGCAATGGTTCAACGTCGCCCGGCATACGGTCACGCATGAAATCTTGTCCGTCTACGCGGCGACGGAGCCCGCACCGCGATGAGCGGTCATCGCCTGCCGGCGCCGTTCGGGCGAAGAATCGATCGCGCGCGCGCGCTGTCGTTCTCGTTCAACGGCCGCCCCTATGGCGGCTTTCACGGCGACACGCTCGCGTCCGCGTTGATCGCGAACGGCGTTTCGCTGATCGGCCGCAGCTTCAAGTATCACCGCCCGCGCGGGATCTTCTCCTGCGGTATCGAGGAGCCGACCGGCATAGTCGACCTGGGCGCGGGTGCGCGGCGCACGCCGAATGCGCGCGCGACGCTGGTTCAGGTCACCGAGGGCCTGGCCGCCGCGAGCGTCAATTGCTGGCCGAGCGTGAATTTCGACGTCGGCGTCGTCAACGATTGGCTCTCGCCGCTGCTGCCCGCGGGCTTTTACTACAAGACGTTCAAATGGCCGAATTGGCATTGGTATGAGCCGGCGGTCCGCCGCATGGCCGGTTTGGGCCGAGCGCCGAGTGGAGCGGATCCCGACCGGTACGAGGAAATTTCCGCCGCCGCCGACGTCCTCGTCGTCGGCGCCGGCATCGCCGGATTGGCCGCAGCCGTTGCGGCCGCGCAAGTCGGCGCGCGCACGATCCTCGTGTCCCACGGCGGGGAACTCGGCGGCGCTCTTGGCTGGCGCGGCGACGAACAGGTTAGCGCGCTCGCCGCCAATGCCCGCCGGCTCGGCGTAAGGATCTTGACGCGTACCACGGCATTCGGCATCTACGATCACAACCTCGTCTGCGCGACCGAAAGCCTCGCGCACGCAGAGACGCTCCCGCGCACCGCACCCGGCGTGCTGCGCGAACGGCTCTGGAGGATTCGCGCCCGCGGCGTCATTGCCGCGCAGGGTGCGTTCGAGCGGCCGCTGCTGTTTGCGAACAACGACCGCCCCGGCGTCATGCTGGCCGGCGCGGCCGACAAGTTCGCGCACTGCTACGGCGTCGCCTGCGGGCGGCGCGTGGTCATTGCGGCCAACGACGATTCGGCCTACCGCGTCGCCGGTTCGCTGCGCGCGGCCGGCGTCGAAGTCGTCGCGCTGCTCGATCGCCGGCCGAGTTCCGCCATCGCCGCGGACATTCCAGGCGTCCGCGTCCGCGCGAACAGCGCCATCGGCACGGGCGTCGGCCGCACCGCGGTGCGCGGCTGCGTCGCGGTGTCCGCCGATGGCCACGGGGCACCCGGCGAGAAGCTGGACTGTGATCTCATTCTCTGCGCCGGCGGCTTTGCGCCCGCCGTGCATCTGCATTCGCAGGCCGGCGGCAAATTGCGCTGGCTCAGCGAGCCGTCGATGTTCGTGCCGGATGGACCTGCAGCGGGCCTCGTCAGCGTCGGCGCCTGCGCGGGGGTATTCACTCGGGACGCCGCCGTCGAGCACGCCGGCGAGGCCGGCCGCGCGCTCGCGCTCGGCTTCACGCTGCCGCCGACACCGTTGGGCGGCGCGGGCAAGTCGCTCGCGTCCACGCGCGTCGCCGGCGTCCGGGGCAAGCAATTCGTCGATCTGCAAAACGATGTTGCGGTCAGCGATATCGGTCTGGCGGCGCGCGAGAATTATCGGTCGGTGGAGCATCTGAAGCGCTATACGACGACCGGCATGGCAACCGATCAAGGCAAGACCAGCAACGTCAATGCGCTCGTGCTGATGGGTGAAATGACGAGCCGCGCCCCGGACGAAGTCGGCACGACCAAATTCCGCCCGCCGTTCGCGCCCGTCACGCTCGGCGCGATCGTCGGCCGGCGCGTCGGCGCGCTCTATCGCCCGCTGAAGCAATTGCCCGCGGCCGGCTGGCACGAGGCGCGCGGCGCGCTGTTCGAGCAATTCGGCAACTGGCGCAGGCCCGCGGCATACCCGGTCGGTACGGAATCGCTGCATGCGGCCGCGCAGCGCGCAGCGCGCGCGGTGCGCCGCAGCGCCGGATTGTTCGACGGCTCGCCGCTCGGGAAGCTCGAGATATGGGGCCCCGATGCGGCGCAATTCCTCGATTTGATGTACCTCGGATCCATGTCGAACCTGGCCGTCGGGCAAGCCCGCTACGGCCTGCTGCTCAACGAGAACGGCGTCGTCGTCGACGACGGCATCGTTGCGCGCC
>DAIDVO010000172.1 GCA_027456085.1 Steroidobacteraceae bacterium
GCACGGGCACCGGCGTGCCGATTCAGCAGGAAATGCATGCGATCCCGATCGGCCGCGGCCTCGTGCTGCGCGAGGGGCGTAGCGGGCTTGCGCTGCTCGCGTTCGGCAGTATGGTCGCGAGCGCCATGCGCGTCGGCGAGCAGCTCGACGCGACGGTCGTCAACATGCGCTTCGTCAAGCCGATCGATGCGGGCCTGATCGGCCGAATCGCGGCCGACAATCCGCACATCGTCACGATCGAGGATAACGTCGTGGCCGGCGGCGCGGGAAGCGCTGTGGCCGAGGTGCTGAACGCACAGGGCCGCCAATGCGCGGTGCTGCACATCGGCATTCCGGACCAGCCGATCGCCCACGGGACGCGCGAAAGCAACCTCGCCGACGCGGGTCTCGATCTTTCGTCGCTGCAGTCGCGGATCAGCGCATGGTGGCAGCCGCGCGTGCGGCGCATCGTCGACGCCGCCGGGTGAGATGATTTATGCTGCGCCCATGAATTCCTCCCCGGCGAAGACAATGGCCGCCGCGACTTCTATCGAGGACGTGCAGGGTCACGCCGATACGCGGCGGATTCCGATCAACAAGGTCGGTATCAAGGACATCTACCATCCGGTCCGGCTGAAGGATCGGACCGGCGGCGACCAGCACACGGTCGCGAATTTCAACATGTACGTGAACCTGCCCCACGACTTCAAGGGCACGCACATGTCGCGGTTCGTCGATATCCTGAACCGGCATGAACGAGAGCTGTCGGTGGAATCGTTCAGCAAGATGCTCGCGGAAATGACCGAGTACCTCGACGCCACCGCCGGCCACATCGAGATGACGTTCCCGTACTTCGTCATGAAGAAGGCGCCGGTCTCAGGCGTCGAGAGCCTGATGGATTACCGTGCCGCGATATTCGGCGAACATCGCGACGGCAAGACCAGTGTCTGGCTCAAAGTGGTCGTCGCGGCCACGAGCCTCTGTCCCTGCTCCAAGACGATTTCAAACTACGGCGCGCACAACCAGCGCTCGCACATCACGATCACTGCGAAGATCTCCGAGCATATGTGGCTCGAGGAGCTCATCGACGTGGCGGAAAAACAGGCTTCATGCGAGCTATACGGCATGCTGAAGCGCACCGACGAAAAGTACGTCACGGAGCGCGCCTATGACAATCCGAAGTTCGTCGAGGACATCGTTCGCGACGTCGCCGTTGAGCTGAACGCGGAGCCGCGTGTCGTGTCGTATGTGGTCGAGGCGGAGAATTTCGAGTCGATTCACAATCATTCCGCGTACGCGATGATCGAACACGACAAGGAAGCGGCGGGCTGATTTACGCGCCGCGCGCCTCCGCGCGCTGCAGGCGGCCGATCATGCTGCGCAGGAAGACCTGATTGAAGCGCAGCTGGCATTCCGCCGAGACCTGCTCGAGAAGCGTGGAGCTGACCTTCATGACCGTGACCGGCCCGAGAGCCGTGATCGTCGCGGTGCGCTTGGCGCCGCGGACGTAGCTCGTCTCGCCAAAACAGTCTCCGCCCTCCAGCTGGCCGAGCGCCTTGCCGTTGCGCTTCACCGCAACTGCGCCCTGCACGATGATGTAGAAGCGGTCGTCCATTTCCCCTTCCTTGACGATTTCCTCGGCGTCGGCGTAGTCCTGCCAGCTGCTCGCGCGCAGCACTTCCCAAATCTCGCCGTGCGAGAAATCGTGGAAGAATTTAAGTTTGCGCAGCAGGCTGAACTGTTCCTGCTGATCGATGCGGTTGTACTGCGCGCGCAGCTTCTGATGAACTCGCGTCAGACCCGCGGCGAAATCCAACCCCGTTCGATAGCGCTTCTCCGGATCCTTCGACAAGGCCATCGCGGTGACGGTCTCGAGCTCCTCCGGCATGTCCGGGCGCAGGGTGTGGATCGGCGGCGGCGTCGCGAACACGATCTGGTGGAGGAGCTTGTGCAAGTTGCCCGCGCGAAACGGCCGCGTCCCGGTCAACAACTCGTACATCACCGCGCCGAGCGAATACAGGTCGGAGCGATTCGTCAGCTCGATCGATTGAACCTGTTCCGGCGACATGTAGGATGGGCTGCCGGCGATGCCTTCGATGCGCGAGATATCCGAGTCCGCCACCAGCGCGATGCCGAAATCGATGATCCGCACGTCCGAATCCAGCGTGAGCATGATGTTGCTCGGCTTGATGTCGCGGTGAATGACGCCGCGGCTGTGCGCGTAATGCAGTGCGCGCGCCGCCTTGTACATGATCTCGACGACATCGTCGATGCGCAGGAGATTATCGGGTCTGCAATACGCGGCCAGCGTGCGCGCGCCATGCACGTGCTCCGTAACGATGTAACAGCGCCCATTCTCCTCGCCCGCATCGTATATCGGCAGGATGTTCGGGTGCTGCAGCATGCCGACCATGTGCGCCTCGGAGAGGAACATCTTGCGGGCGATGCGCTTGCGGCTCTCGTCGCCGCTCGCCTCGATGTTGTAGACCTTGATCGCGACGTCGCGGCCGTAAAACGGATCATGCGACAGGTAGACGACGCCGGTGCTGCCGCGTCCGACCTCGTTGATGATGACGTATTTGCCGATTTTCTCCGGCAAAGCCGCCAGACCGCCAGGAATTCTGGGGATCGTTTTTGACCGTATGTTGCTCAAGGATGACCGTGCGCCGCTCGGCGTTGCGATTCGAGTGGGAGAAAGGATAGCGGGCCGGCGGCGGCCAAACTGTGACTTGGGTCGAGGGTCAACGAAAGTGATCGAAACCGGCGGCGCTCGGCGTGAAAATCCGCCCGCTTGACGACCATGTCACACCGCTGCCGGCCCGCAGTTCGCCGATGACGGTCAGCTGCGTGCTGGTTCGAGCCGCCGCCGCCGCCAGTTCCTGAAAGCGTTGCCGCGGGACTGCAACCAGCAGTTCGTAATCGTCGCCGGCGGCAAGCGCCCAATCGCGCGCTTGCTCGACGGTAGCCGATGCGCGCAGCGCCGGCGACAGCGGCAGCCGCCCGACATCCACGTGCGCGGCGAGCCCGCTCGCGGCCGCAAGCTTCGGCAAATCGCCGGTCAGCCCGTCCGAAATGTCCATCGCGGCGCTCGCAATGCCGCGCGCCGCCAATCCGAACTCGACGCGCGGCGTCGGATACTCGAAGCGGCGGACGAGCTCGGCCGCACGCTCCGTGGTCGCCGTCGTCCGGCCTTGAACGAGCGCGAGTCCCGCGCCGGCGTCGCCGAGGGTTCCCGTCACCGCGAGCAGATCCTCCTGTTTGGCTCCGCCCCGCCGCAGCGCCTCGCCGCGCGGTATGAAGCCCAACAATTGAACGCTGATGGTCAACGGTCCGCGCGTGGTGTCGCCGCCGACCAGCGCCACCCCGTGCCGGTCCGCGAGATCCAGCAGGCCGCGGGAAAACCCACCGAGCCACTCGGCGTCGGCGCGCGGCATCGTCAGCGCGAGCGTCGCCCACGCAGGCTTCGCCCCCATCGCCGCCAAATCGCTCAAATTGACCGCAAGCGCGCGATATCCGATCGACCGCGGATCGCTGCGCTCGGGGAAATGCCGCGACTCGACGATTGTGTCGACCGCCGCGACCAGATCCGCGCCCTCCGGGACGCGCAACACCGCCGCATCGTCGCCGATGCCGAGGATGACGCCTGCTCCGGGTCCGTTCGCGCCGCCGCGCGCGAAGTAGCGGTAAATCAAGTCGAACTCGCCGTCGAGCGGCGCGCCGGCGCCCGCGTTCGGATCAGACGGACGGCTGTCCATACTCGTGCGGCCGCAATTCGCGGGAGGCGCGGTCGAGGACCGCATTGACGAATTTATGTCCGTCGGTCGCGCCGAATTGCTTCGCGAGCTGCACCGCCTCGCTGAGCGCGACGCGGTAAGGCAATTCGTGGCGCGACTGCAATTCGTACACGCCGAGCCACAATACCGCGTGCTCGATCGGATCGAGGTCGTGCGGCGCAATCTGGCTGAAGCGCGCGATCGTGGCGTCGAGCGCCTCGCGTTGCGGCGCGATCGCCGTGATCAATTCGCGGAAATACTCGCGGTCGACACGCTCGGCTTCGGGGTCGTGCAGAAAATCGTTGTGCGCATCCTGCCACGAGCGCGGATTGATCTGCAGCCCATAGAGCGCCTGCAGCGCGAGCCGGCGCGCAAGGCTCCGGGCGCGGCGCTGGCCCGCGGGTGAACGTGCATGCACCGTCAATTTTCCAACTTGCGCAGCAGGCTCACCATCTCGATCGCGGTCAGCGCGGCATCGGCGCCCTTGTTGCCCTCCTTGCCGCCGGCGCGATCCGTCGCCTGCTCGACGGTGTCCGTGGTCAACACGCCGAACGCGACCGGGACGGCGCTCTCCAGCGCGACTCGCGCGAGTCCCGCCGCGCATTCGCCGGCGACGTAATCGAAATGCGGGGTATCCCCGCGAATCACGGCGCCGAGCGCGATCACGGCGTCGAAGCGCCGCGAGAGCGCGAGTTTGCGCGCGACGATCGGGATCTCGAACGCGCCGGGCACGCGCACGATCTCGATCTGCTTGTCGGTGACTCCGTGGCGGTTGAGCGCGTCCAAGGCGCCCCGCAGCAGCGGCTCAACGACGAAGCCATTGAAGCGGGCCGCCACGCAAGCGATGCGGACATCGCGGGCCGACAATTCGCCCTCGATGATTCTGGTATTTTCAATGGACACTATTAGCTTCCTATCGGGCAGAGGCCTTCGATTATAGAGCCGCCGCGGTTCATTCGCCGCCGTCGACGTAGCCGGTGACCTCCAGGTCGAATGCGGCGAGGCCCTGCAGCTGTTTCGGGGCGCTCAACACGCGCATGCGCTTCAAGCCGAGATCCGCGAGGATCTGCGCGCCGATTCCGTACTCGCGTATCACCGTCGCGCCCGCCGCCGGTGCGGTGGGTTTCGCCTCGAGCTGGCGCACGCTTTGCATGAATTCGCGCGGACTCTCCTCCGAGCGCAGTATCACGACCACGCCCGAAGGCTCGTGCGCGACGCGCTTGATCGCGGCGCCGAGCGGCCATCCGAGCCTTTCGCTGTGCACGCCGATGATGTCGCGCAAGGTGTCGTTGATGTGCACGCGCACGAGCGGCGGCAGCACGGAATTCAGGTCTCCCTTGACGAGTGCGATGTGCACGTTCCTGTGCACGTGATCCTCGTAGCAGCACAGCCGGAAAGCGCCGTACTCGGTCTCGACCGGACCGTCGTAGATGCGTTCCACCGAGCGCTCGTTCTTCAGCCGGTAGCGTATCAAATCGGCGATCGTGCCGATTTTCAAGGCATGCGCCTTGGCGAACCTCTCCAGGTCCGGCCGCCGCGCCATCGTGCCGTCGTCGTTCAGGATCTCGACGATCACGGCGGCGGGCGCCAGCCCCGCGAGGCGCGCCAGGTCGCAGCCGGCTTCCGTGTGACCGGCGCGCGTCAACACGCCGCCGGGCTGCGCCATCAGCGGGAAGATATGCCCCGGCTGGCGCAAATCCTCCGGCGTCGCGTTCGGCGCGACCGCCGTGCGTATCGTGTGTGCGCGGTCGTGCGCGGAAATCCCCGTCGTGACGCCCTCGGCGGCCTCGATCGACAGAGTGAAATTGGTCTTGTGCTGGGTGTCGGTGTCGCTCACCATCAGAGGCAGGCGCAGCGGCCGACAGCGGTCGCGCGTGAGCGTGAGGCATATCAAGCCGCGGCCGTAGCGCGCCATGAAATTCACGTCTTCGGCGCGGACGCAGGACGCCGCGATCACCAAATCGCCCTCGTTCTCGCGATCTTCATCGTCCATGATGACGGCCATCTTGCCGTTGCGCAGATCTTCCAAGACCTCGTCGATCGTATTAAATTCGCTCATTGGACAATTCACTCTGGTGATTTCTGGGTGAGGCGCTCGAGATAGCGCGCGATGATGTCGATTTCCGCGTTCGCGCCGTCGCCCCGGCCCAAGTCGCCGAGCGTCGTCGCCTGGCGGGTGTGCGGAATGATGTTCACGCCGAATGTCCGCCCGCTCACCTCATTGACCGTCAAGCTCACGCCGTCGATGCAAATCGAGCCCTTCGGCGCGACGTAACGCGCGAGCGCGGCCGGCAGCTCGAATTGCAGGCGCCAGGAGCGCGCATCCTCGTGCGCCTCGATCATCACGGCGACCGCATCGACGTGCCCGCTGACCAAATGGCCGCCCAAGGCGTCGCCTGCGCGTACAGCGGGCTCGAGATTCACGCGCGAGCCTTGCTTGAGCCGCCCGAGCGTGGTTTGCGCGAGCGTCTCGCGCGATACGTCGGCGAAAAACCCGCCGCCAAGCTGCCGCACCACGGTCAGACAAACACCCTGCACGCTGATGCTGTCGCCGATATTCAATCGCCCGATATCCGCTCCGCCGGCTTCGACGCCAATTTCCAGGTCCCCTCCCCGCTCCGCGATCGAGGCGACACGGCCGACGCACTTTACGATTCCGGTGAACATCAGAAAGCCCCTTTCGGCCGCAAAATGAGGCGTACATCCTCGCCGATGCGCCGCACATCCGCGAGTTCGAAATTCTTCAGCGCCGGCTCCGCATCGGCGCCCTGCAACAGCGCGAGCGGCGGCGCATCGGCGCCGAGAAGAATCGGCGCCACGTACAAGATCATTTCATCGACCAGCCGGGCCTCGAGAAATGCGCCGGCGAGCCGCGGCCCGCATTCGACCAGCAACTCGTTGACCTCGAACGCCGCCAGGCGCTCGAGAATCGCGTGCAAGTCGAGCCCGCGTCCGGCGCGCGGCACGCGCTCAATGAGCACCGCGTCCGGCAGCGGCGGCGGCCGCGCGTCGGGCGCCGCGAAAACCAGCGCGCCGGCGCCCTGAAACACCCGCGAGTTCGCGGGCGAAGTCAGCGCGGAGTCGATCACGGCGCGCAGCGGCTGGCGCACCCACGGGCCGTAATCCAGCCGCACGTCGAGGCGCGGATCATCGATGCGCACCGTGCCGGCGCCGGTCAAAACGGCCGAGCTGCGCGCGCGCCACGCTTGCACGTCGGCCCGCGATGCCGCGCCGCTGATCCATTCCTTGCGACCGTCGGCATGCGCGCTGCGCGCGTCCAGGCTGACCGCCATTTTGAGTCGAACGTACGGCCGGCCGCGCGTAAAACGAGAAAAGAACCCGGCGTTGAGTGCGCGCGCATCCTCGGCGCGCAGGCCGACGGCAACGTCGACTCCGGCCGCGCGCAGCCGCAGGATGCCCGCGCCGGCGACGAGCGGATTGGGGTCGGCGACGGCGCTGACGACGCGCGCGACGCCGGCCTCGATCAGCGCCTCGGCACATGGCGGCGTGCGTCCCGTATGGCTGCAAGGCTCGAGCGTGACATAGGCGGTCGAGCCGCGCGCGGCGAAATTCGCGGCGCGCAGCGCCTCGATTTCCGCATGCGCCTCGCCTGCCCGCCGATGCCAACCCTCGCAGATCACGCGGCCGTCGCGCACGAGCACGCAGCCCACGCGCGGATTCGGATCCGTGGTGTTGAGGCCGCGCTCGGCCAATTCGAGCGCCCGGGCCATGTAATGCCCGTCATCGACCACGGCCGCGCGCATCATTTGTCCTCGTCCACGGGATCGCCGCCGGGCAACAGCGGTAATTGATCCTTGCTCGAATCGCGGCGCCGATTGTGCCTGCGCAATTGATCGATCTCCGTGCGAAATGCCTCGATGTCCTGAAAGCTCCGATAGACCGACGCGAAGCGCACATACGCGACTTCGTCCAAATGACGCAGCTCTTCCATGACCATTTCACCGACGGCGCGCGAGGCGATCTCGCGTTCGCCGAGACTGCGCAACTTGTGGCAGATGCGCGCGACCGCGTCGTCCACCGTCTCGCGGCTGACCGGGCGCTTCTCGAGCGCGCGGTGCATGCCGGCGCGCAATTTCTCCTCATCGAAGGGTTCGCGGCTGCGGTCGCTCTTGACGACCATCGGCAGCAGCAGTTCGGCACTCTCGAACGTCGTGAACCGCTCCGTGCACGCGAGGCATTCGCGGCGGCGACGGATCTGCCGCCCTTCGCCCGCGAGCCGCGAATCGATGACTTTAGTCTCCGTATGGCCGCAAAATGGACAATGCATGGAGATCGTTCACATCGGCCCGCGTCACCGGGGCCGATCGGTCATGCATACACGGGGAATCGCCTGCATAGGGCCTCGACCTCCACGCGCACACGCTGGACCACGCTCTCATCGCCCATGTGATCCAATATGTCGGCGATCCAATTCGCGAGCAGTTCGGCCTCCGGTTCCTTGCAGCCGCGCGTCGTGATCGCAGGCGTGCCGATGCGCAGTCCGCTCGTGATCATCGGCGGCCGCGGATCGTTCGGCACCGCATTCTTGTTGACGGTCATGTGCGCTCGCCCTAGGGCCGCGTCCGCGTCCTTGCCGGTGATGTTCTTCGCGATCAGGTCGAGCAGGAACAAATGATTGTCGGTGCCCCCGGAGACGATCTTGTAGCCGCGCTGCTGCAAGACCTTGGTGAGCGCACGCGCATTCGCGATGATCTGCGCTGAATAAGCCTTGAATTCCGGCTGCAGCGCCTCGAGGAACGCGACCGCCTTGGCCGCGATCACATGCATCAGCGGGCCGCCTTGGGTGCCCGGGAACACCATGGAATTGAGCTTCTTGTGGATCTCGTCGTTCGGGCGCGCGAGGATCAATCCGCCGCGCGGCCCGCGCAAGGTCTTATGCGTCGTCGTCGTCACGACGTCGGCGAACGGCACGGGGTTCGGATAATGCCCCGTGGCCACGAGGCCCGCCACATGCGCCATGTCGACGAAGAAATAGGCGCCGACCGAATCGGCGATCCGGCGGAATCTCGCCCAGTCGATCACGCGCGAATAGGCGGAAAAGCCGGCTACGATCAGTCTCGGCCTGTGTTCTTGCGCAAGGCGATCGACCTGATCGTAGTCGATTTCGCCGGTTTCCGGCTTGACGCCATATTGGACGGCCTTGAATAGCTTCCCGGAGAAATTCACCTTGGCGCCGTGCGTGAGGTGCCCGCCGTGGTCCAAACTCATGCCGAGGATTCCGTCGCCCGGCGCGAGCAGCGCGAGATACACGGCCGCGTTCGCCTGCGATCCCGAGTGCGGCTGTACGTTCGCGAAGGCCGCGCCGAACAGCTTTTTCGCGCGGTCGATCGCGAGCTGCTCGGCGACATCGACGTATTCGCAGCCCCCGTAATAGCGCTTGCCCGGATAGCCTTCGGCGTATTTGTTCGTGAGTACCGAGCCTTGAGCCTCCAGCACGCGCGGGCTCGTGTAATTCTCGGAGGCGATGAGTTCGATATGGTCTTCCTGGCGCCGACGCTCGTCCGCCATCGCCTTGGCGAGATCTGGATCGAAGCCGGCAACCGTCATTTGGGCGCTGAACATAATAGGCGGGTCTCGGGGAAAAACAGCCGCCAATTGTAGCCGATTCCTTTAGGGTTCCCTAGCGAGAAACGCCTGCACGACGCCGCTCCAGGCCTTGGCGAGATTGCGCCGGTTATAGCCGCCGCCGCCCATGCCGAGCACCCGCCCGTGGCCCTGGCTGTCGGCGATCCTGCAGAGCCGCGCCGCCGCATGCGCGTGCGCCGCTTCGCTGAACTGCAAATGGGTGATCGGATCGCCGGCGATGCTGTCCGCACCGCATTGAAACAGGATGAAATCGCTCGGAAAGCGCGCGAGGAAAGCTTCGATTTCCCGCCATGCGGCGTGAAATTCCGCATCGCCGGCGCCGGGCTCGAGCGGTACATTGAGTTTGGTGCCCGCGGCCGCGCCGCGGCCGGTTTCCGCGCGCGCGCCGCTGCCCGGATACAGGTGCCGGCCATCCTCGTGGATGTCGGCGACGAACAGCAGCTCGTCGTCCTGAAACGCGTAGAACATGCCGTCGCCGTGGTGCGCATCGATATCGACGTAGGCGATGCGCCGCAGACCGTAGCGGGACCGTAAAATCTCGACGGCGACGCCGCAATCGCTGAACACGCAAAAGCCCGCCGCGCCGGTGCGCGTCGCATGGTGCAATCCCGCGATCGGCACGAACGCACGGCGGC
>DAIDVO010000173.1 GCA_027456085.1 Steroidobacteraceae bacterium
GTCCGCACTCATCGGCGCGGCGCGCGAGCCGACCTCTGGCCTCGAGCACCGCGCGGCTGCGTATGACGCCGTCGGCGGTCGCAATTCGAAAGCCGGACGGGTCGGGCGTAACCGAAATGACGGACAGATCCATCACCGGGATTCCCGCGGCGGCCAAGTCTTCGGCGAGCGCACGATCGAACACGGCTCGTTCGACGAGTAATTCCGCCGCAGGCGTCGCGTGCCGGCCGGCCCAGGCCGCGATGCGGGGGCTGGACATCGGCGTGCAGGCGGCAGCCGCATGCAGCTGCGCGGCGGCCAAGCGAGCGAGCGTGCGCGCGGACAGGCCCTCCATCGCCGCGGCGCGCGCGCGCCCGAGAACGGCAACTCGATATCCGAGGCGCCGCAGGCCGAGCGCCGCGGCGGCGCCCGCGGGGCCGGCGCCGAGGACGGTCGCGTCGACCGCTGCGGCAGCTGCGGGCGGTCGCGCCGCGCTCACGCGATCGGCCCGGCGTTGGCGGATAGGAGGGCCTGCAGCTGTTCGCGGATCAGATACTTTTGCACCTTGCCGGTCACGGTCATCGGGAAATTATCGACGAAGTGCACGTGACGCGGGACTTTGTAGTGCGCAATCCGGCCGCGGCAAAACGCGATGATTTCCTCGGCCGCGCACGCGGCGCCTTCGCGCAGCCTGATCACCGCGCACACCTCCTCGCCGTATTTCGCGTCGGGAATGCCGACGACGGCGACGTCGAGTATCTTGGGATGACGGTGCAGGTATTCCTCGACTTCGCGCGGATAGACGTTCTCGCCGCCGCGGATGATCATGTCCTTGACCCGGCCTACGATCGTGCAATAGCCATCCTCGTCGAGGGTAGCGAGATCGCCGGTGTGCATCCAGCCCGCGGCATCCACCGCTCTCGCGCTGTTGTCCGGATCGTCCCAGTAGCCGCGCATCACGCCGTAGCCGCGGGTCAGCAGCTCTCCTTTTTCGCCGCGCGGCACGGCCCCGCCATCGGCGTCGACGATCTTGGCCTGCATGTGCGGGTGAATGCGCCCCACGGTGGATACGCGCTGGTCGAGCGGGTCGTCGATGCGGGACTGAAAGCTGACCGGACTCGTCTCCGTCATGCCGTAACAGATCGTGACTTCGGCCATGTGCATCTCGTCGATGACGCGCCGCATGACCGCCATCGGGCAGGTCGCGCCCGCCATGATTCCGGTGCGCAGCGACTCAAGATCGAATTCCCGGAAGCGCGGATGGTCGAGCTCCGCGATGAACATCGTCGGCACCCCGTACAGTGCCGTGCAGCGTTCGGCGGCTACGGCCGCGAGCACGGAGAGCGGCTCGAACGAGTCCGAGGGAAACACCATCGCCGCCCCGTTCGTGACGGCCGCGAGAACGCCCATCACCATGCCGAAGCAATGGTACAGCGGGACGGGAATGCAGACGCGATCCTCGGGGCTGAGGCGTATGCCGCGGCCCACGAAGTAACCGTTGTTGACGATGTTGAAATGCGTCAGCGTCGCGCCCTTCGGCGCGCCCGTCGTGCCGCTCGTAAATTGAATATTGACGGGATCGTCCGGATCGGCCCGATCCGTGATCGCGCGCAGCGTCTCCGGCGCGGTGTGCGCCGCCAACTCCGGGAGCCGATCGAAGGCGAGGAATTCCGTCGACTCGGCCGGGCCGAGTTGGATCAGGAACGCGAGCGACGGGAGCGCAGCGCTTGCGCACCGTCCGTCGCGGCTCACCGCCGCTGCGCCGAGGATTTCGCGCACCATGCCGATGTAGTCGCTCGTCTTGTATCGCGGCGCAAAGATCAGCGCGCGGCATCCGACCTTGCCGAGGACATAGACGAGTTCGCCGGCGCGATACGCGGGGTTGATGTTCACGAGGATCAATCCGGCGCGCGCCGTCGCGAACTGGGTCAGAACCCATTCGGCATTGTTCGGCGACCAGATGCCGACCCGGTCTCCGGGCTGAAGACCCAAGCTCAACAGACCGCGTGCGAGAATGCCGGCCTGCTGGTCGAGTTCCCGGTAGCTCAAACGCCGCGACTGGTGCCGGACGACGAGCGCCGGCCGATCCGGCCAGCGCTGCGCGGCGTCCGCAAGAACCGCACCGACATCCCGATACAGCAGTGGCGCGTCGCTCGTTCCGGAGACGTAGCTCAGTTCGCAGGCCATGGCAGAGCGCGAATGGTCATTGGCCGGTCAGACGCCTTCTCAGAAGCGATAGGTCACATCCATGCCGTAGGTGCGCGGCACTCCCCGGTGGCGATAGTCGTAGCCGAAGCCCTGCAAGTCAACAGCGTTCGATAGATAGAACTTGTCGGTGACGTTGTTGCTCCAGATGCCGACCTCCCATTGGTCGCCGGGCGCGTGCAGCGCCGCGCGCAAGTTCAGCAAGGTATACGCCGGCTGCGAAATTGCGTCCTCCTGCGGCAGCGCGAGATATTGCTTCGCGCTGTAGCTCAAGTCGAAGTGCAGGCGCAGCGCGATGCTCGGGCTGCTCCAGGCGTCCCAATCGCCGCTCGCGGTCCCCGAAACATGGGGCGCGTTCGGCAGTTGTTGGCCGGCGATGCTGCCGCTCGCCAATACGCCTTCTTGGACTTTGGAATTGAGGAAGCCTAAGCCGATGCGTCCGGTGAAGCTTCGAACCGGGCGCGCGACGATCTCCAGCTCGCCGCCGTCGATCTTCGACTTGCCGAGATTGATCAACGGCTGCTGGCCGGTCGGGTAGACGTTGATGATCTGCTGGTTCTTGTACTGATAATGGAAAACGGCGCCGTCGATCTGCAGCCGATTCTCGAGCCAGGCGGTCTTGAAGCCCGCCTCGGTCGAGTCCAGGGTTTCCGGCTTCACCGTCGTGAAGTCGCTTTGCGTGAACAGTAACTGGGCGTTGAACGCCGCTGCCCGGTAGCCGCGGTTGAAACTCACGTACAGCAGGCTGTCCTTGGTCGGCGTGTAATCGATTCCGACCCGGCCCGTCACGGCGGTGTTGTGCGAGGACTGGCTGAATTCCTGGTTGATCAGCGACGCGTAATTCGGGGATCCCGGCAGCAGCAGAACCGGCACCGCCGAGGCCAGGATGTTCGCGATGGGCACCTCGTCGGGGCCGCGCAACTGGTCGAGGGCGTTTTTCTGAATTCCATTGTCATGGTTGTAGCGCAGGCCGGCATGCAGCTTGAACTTGTCGGTTAGCCGGTAGCTGCCGTCCGAGTAGGTCGCCCAGCTATTCTTGATCTGATCGAATTGATTGTAGTAGCGGCAGGTCGCGTTGATGAACACCCCCGCGGCGTAGCCCGAACCCGGCGTGTTGAAGCTCGAGTCGGCGCAGTCCTGGTAGTTGATCGCGCCATCGCCGTTATAGTCGAGGAAGTTGTAGATCTGATTTTCCGTCGAATTGAAAATAACTTCCTGCTGGTAATACGCGCCGACGATGAAGTTGAGCGGCCCGCGGTTGTTCGTCGTCAGGCGCAGGTCCTGGGTGACCTGGCGCGTCTTGCCGATGTACGGAATCTTGAAGATGTCGATGGCGGCGCCGTCGGTGCCTTCCGGATTGAACAACGATCCCTCGTCCCAAGAACTGATCGAGGTCAGTGCGTAGTTGTCCGAAATGTTCCAATCGATCGTCAGCGACGCGCCTTCGTCGTCCTGGCGGCGCCGCGGCGTGTAGTCCTGGCCGACTTGCAGGTTGCTCAAGGGCGCGCCGGTCTGGGTGCCGTCGTACGTTCGATAATAGCCGACCAGGCCGACGCCTTGCGGGCTGACGCGGCCGGCGAGGATCGCGTAGTTCTGCGGGTCCTGCATGCTCTTGGAAAGGCGCAGGATCGCCTTCAGGTCGTCGTTCGCGCGAAACAGCACGCTCAGCCGGACCCCGTATTGGTCCACACCCTCCAGATTCGGGTGGCCCGGCAGCACGTTCTGCATGAATCCGTCGGCCTTCGTGTAGGTCGCGGCGAGGCGCACGGCGACGCGCTCGGGTATCAGCGCGGTTTGAAACGCTCCTTCCATTTCTCTGCGGTTGTAATTGCCGAACCCCGCCTTTACGTACCCTTCGGTGTCGAAGCCCGGTTTGTGCGTGATGAAATTGATCGCGCCGCCGGTCGTGTTCTTGCCGTACAGGGTTCCTTGCGGGCCGCGCAGCACTTCGACGCGCTCCAGGTCGTACATCTCGACGCCGAACAGCACGAAGTTGCCCTTGTACACTTCATCGATGTAGCTCGCGACCGGGCTCGATTGACTCAAGCTGTAGTCGAACATCGACACGCCACGCAGCGAGAATAGCGGCGTGCCCTCGCCGACGATGCCGTTGACCTGCAAGTTCGGAATTTGCGTCGCGAGCGAGGACGCGTTGTCGAGCTTCAAGGAACCGAGCTGGGCGCTGGTCAACGCCGTCACCGAGACCGGCACGCTCTGCAGAGGCTCTTTGCGCTTTTCCGCCGTGACGACGATTTGCTCGAGTTCGGCCGGCTGATGCGCCTGGTTTTCCTGCGCTCGCGCGGCGGCGCCCGGGGCGAACCACAGCGGCGCGGCGATCAATAGAGCGGAACCAACGCCGCAAACCCGTATGTAACGTCGTATGTCCACTGCTTCCCCCTCGTTGATATATTTCGGCGCCGCCGCGTGGCCGGCAAGCGCGCCTCCGACCGAGTATCGCGTTCAGGAGCCGCAGCGTACATGCCTCTTTCGGCGCATCCGGCTCTAATACGTTAGTATTGCATCCGCATTTGCGGTGCCTATGATGTGACCGGGGCCCGGCGTAGGATGTCGAGCATGGCGACGGAAACGATGGCTTTCGAGTCGGCGGCGAAGCGAGTGCTCATCGCGGACGACCACCCGCTTTACCGTGATGCGTTGCGGGCGATCATCCCGCAGGCCTGCCCGGCGGCCGATTTGCACGAGGCGGCCTGCCAGGACGAGGTCCTGCGGGAGGTCACCTCCGACGCCGCGTTCGACCTGATCGTTCTCGATCTGAAATTGCCGGGAGCGGTGGGACTGTCATGTCTCGCCAAGGTTCGGGAGCGGGCGCCGTTCACGCCGATTCTGATCGTTTCGGCGACCGATGACCCGAACACCATGTGCGAAGTGATCAAGGCCCGCGCCACGGGCTTCGTGCCGAAATCCGCCCATCGGCAGATGTTGATAGATGCCGTTCGCGTCGTCATGGACGGAGGCACGTACTTGCCGATCGCAGGCATGGCCGCGTTGCGCGAATCGCCGCCCGCGCTGTGCGCGGCGGCGGATCAATCCGGCTGCAACGCGCTGACGTCGCGGCAGCGCCGCGTGCTCAATTTGCTGGCGCAGGGCCAATCCAACAAGCAGATTGCCGGGCATCTCGAAATCAGCGAGATCACGGTCAAAGCCCACGTCTCGTCGATTCTCAAGAAGCTCGGCGTGACCAATAGAGTGCAGGCCGCACTCGAGGCCCAGAAGGCGCGCCCGCAGGGCTGATCCGAGCTCCGGGCGATCCGCTCAGGGATTGCGCCGCGGCAGCCGATCGAGCACCGCCCGCAGCTTGCCGAGGTTGATCGGTTTGGCGAGAACCGTCATCCCGCGCCGCTGTAGGCGATCGCGCAAAATCGAATCGGGATCGCTGGTGATGATCAACGCCGGGGCCTTGGCGTCGAATTCCTTTTGCACCTCCGCGACCGCCTGGTCGCCCTTGGCGCCGTCCGCCAGATGATAGTCGGAGATCAGGATATCCGGCTGCAGATCGGCGGCGATCAATTGCACGACCGCGTCGGTCGCCGTGGTCGCGGTGACGGCGCGATGGCCCCATTTGCCGAGTATCGCCGCCATGCCGTGCAGTACGTCCGCATGATCGTCGATCACGACCACCGTCAGGGCCTGCCGCCCGCCCTTGCGGCCGGCATCCAAACCCCAGACGTCGATGCTCGCCGCCCCGCCGTGCGCTTCACCGTACGGCACCCGCACCGAGAAGCACGAGCCCCGGCCCACGCGCGAACTGACGGCGCATTCGAGCGACAAAAGACGCGCGATGCGGCTGACGATCGATAAACCGAGGCCGATGCCCGCGTCGCGCGGCCGGCCCGTCATGGGCACTTGGTAGTACTCCTCGAAGATTCGCTGCAGGTGCCTTTTCTCGATGCCGATGCCGGTGTCGTAGACGCTGATCAGCAAGTCCGAGCGGCGGCGCCTGCATCCGACCAGCACGCGTCCGCGCGCCGTGTAGCGAATCGCATTGCTGACGAAATTGCGCAGGACCGCCTCGAGCAAATGCATGTCGGTGTGGACCCACGCGCCGCACGGCACGAACTTCAGGTCGATGCCGGCGGCGCGCGCGACGCTCGCGAATTCGGGGCCGATGCGCTCGAACAGCACCGACAACGGAAAGTCGATCGCCTTGGGCGTGATGCCGCCGGTGTCGAGCCGGGCGCTGTCGAGCAGCGTCCCGAGCAAATTGTTGAGCGATGCCAGCGCGACCTTCGCCCGGCCCACGAGTTCGCCGTTCGCGGGGGTCATCTTGGCATCGTCGAGCGACTCCAGGAACAGCATCGCCGAATTGAGCGGCTGGCGCAGATCGTGGCTCGCGGCGGCAAGAAAGCGCGTTTTTCCTTGATTGGCGACGTCGGCCGCTTGTTTCGCCTGTTTCAGTGCCAGTTCGATTTCGCGGCGCGACTCCAATTCGCGCGTCAGCTGCGCATTGAGCGCCTCGTACTGTTCGGTCCGCAGCCGCACGGTATCTTCGAGCGCCGCGGCCGCTTGAAACCAGGAAAACGCGCTCGCGTGCTGATCCACCGCGTGCTCCACGCGCTGCATCAGCGCGCGCACCGTCTTGCGCAGAGCCTTGTTCTCGTCGCGCAGCTTCTTGATGCGCGCCGCAGCGGGCGGGGCGGCCGCCCGTTTGCGCGCCGTGCGTTTGCCGTCCATCTTCAAGGCTGCGCCGCAATGGCGAGCGCCGTGAATGAGTTGTTCACGTGCACTGTGTTGAATTGCTCGCCGAGCGTGGAGAATGCCACGACGTGATTTTGCTTGAAGAGCTTGGCGACCGTGTTCGTGAGCCCATTCTCCTGCATGTATGCCGTGCGCGCCGCGCACTCGAAGCCGATGACCAATTCCGGCCGTCCCATGCTCTGCGCGAGATCCGCGAACATGGCCTCGAGCCGTGCCACCATGTCGTCGGGCGCGGCGATCGCGGCGACGACGCCCGCTTCGATCGCACAGGCGAACTCGATGCTGCCGTTCGGATAGACGCGCTGCACGCCGCGTGCGAAATACTGTCCGCCGATCCTGATCATCAGCGGATACAAGGAATAGGCGGCGCTCTGCGTCGGCGGCTTGCGGTATCCGCATGCTGCGGCATACTCGCCGAGAGCGGGGCGGCCGTTGATTTCCATGACGAGCCGCCGCTCCTGGTCGGCTTCGGTGATGACGATCTTGCGCGCACCGGCTTGGAAGTGGCTGTGGCTCAATGCCACGACGGGGGAGTCGGAAGCGACCAGACAGAAAATCGCGGCATTGCGCAGCGCCCGGCCCTTATGCAGGATTCTCGTGGAACCCGGGGGGTGTCCGGCCGGATTGAAGAACAAATCGCCGGCGGACCCGCCGACGAGCGGCAAGCCCGCGAACTCCATGCCGAGCGCCGCGATCAGCCGCTCTTCGCATCGAGCCTCGGCGTCGACCAATACAAGACCGAACGAAGCCTGCGGCGCCGCGGGGCGGAGGCGCAGCAGTTTGCGACGCAAGGCGGCGCCCAGCTTGCGCGCGTCGGGCAAGCCGAATTCGGCGACGTTCTCGATCAACGCGTCGAACACCGTGAATCGCGGCGACGGCAGATGAAATCCCGTGATGCCATGCTTCAGAAAGCCCTGCGCGCCGATTGCGCAGCCGGTCGCGGCGCCGATGGTTTGATGAAAGCCGCGCTTCTCGAGCGCCAGTCCCAGGCGCGCCATGTCATAGTCGGTCGTCGCGAACAAGATGTTGAATCCGCCGCCGGCCGACGAAACGTCCGCGGTCACCTCCGCGGCGGCGCGCTCTTCGTCCTCGGCTCGGGTGGAAAAGACGGCGATGCGCTGGCGCCTAGGCATGCGGCGCCGTCTTCAGTTCGGGAAAATCCTCCTCCCAATATTCGAGCGGGTTGCGCGTGGCCGGCGTGCCGCGTCCGTGCTCGAAGTTTCTCAAATCCACGCGGCGGATCTTGCCGGAGATGGTCTTCGGCAGCGGCGCGAACTCGATGCGGCGTATGCGTTTGTAGGGCGCGACGCGGCTTTGCACATGGACGAATATCGACAGCGCGACGTCGCGGCTCGGCGCATGTTCGGGAATCAGCACGACATACGCCTTCGGCACCGCAAGGCGCAGGCGGTCCGGGCTCGGTACGACGGCCGCCTCGGCTACCGCCGCATGCTCGATCAGGACGCTCTCGAGCTCGAACGGGCTGATGCGGTAGTCGGATGATTTGAATACATCGTCCGTGCGGCCGACGAAGGTCAGGTATCCTTGCGCGTCACGCGTCGCGACGTCGCCGGTATGGAAATAGCCGGCGTGCATGACGCTGCGCGTGCGCTCCTCGTCGTCCAAGTAGCCTTGCATCACCCCGGTCGGACGGTCGCTCAAATCGACGCAAATCTCTCCCTCGTCGCCCGGCGTGCCGTGGGCATCGAGCAGTGCGATCCGGTAGCCGGGCAGGGGCCGTCCCATGGCGCCGGGCTTCACCGTAAGGCCCGGCGGATTGGCCACCATGGCCGTCGTCTCTGTCTGACCAAAACCGTCGCGCACCGTCAAACCCCACGCGCGCCTTACTTGCTCGATGACCTCCGGGTTCAACGGTTCGCCGGCGCTGACGACCTCGCGCAGCGCGACGCGCCACTTGGCTAAATCGCGCTGAATCAACATGCGCCAGACGGTCGGCGGCGCGCAGAATGTCGTCACTTCGCAGCGCACCAGCTGATCCAGCAGCTTGCCGGCGTCGAAGCGGTCGTAGTGGTAGGCGAGCACCGTCGCCTCGGCGTTCCACGGCGCGAACACGCAGGACCAGGCGTGCTTCGCCCAGCCGGGCGAACTTAAGTTCAGGTGCACGTCCCCCGGTTTGAGGCCGATCCAGTACATCGTCGACAGATGACCGACCGGATAACTCGCATGGGTATGGGCGACGAGCTTAGGCTTCGCGGTGGTGCCCGAGGTGAAGTACAGAAGCAGCAATTCATCCGCGCGCGTCGGAGCGCGCGGCGGCAACCGTGCGGAGGCATCGGCAGAGAGCGCGTAGTCGGACCAGCCGGGCGCCGCGGCGCCGACGGCGATGCGCACCGGCGCGCCGCCGATGTCGTCGAAGCGCGGCGTCAAATCGCCTTCGGTAAGGATCGCCTTGATGCCGGCGCGCGCAACGCGGTCCGCCAGGTCCGCCCGCTGCAGCAGCGTCGTCGCCGGGATCATGACGGCGCCGATCTTGATCGCCGCGAGCATCGTTTCCCAAAGCGGGATTACGTTGCTCAGCATGATCAATATCCGGTCGCCCCGGCCGACGCCGTGCTCCGTCAAATAATTCGCGACTTGGGCGGAGCGCGCGGCGAGTTCCGGGTAGCTCAAGCGCCGGTCGCCGCCCTGATCGTCGACGACCCGCAATGCGGTTCGTTCCGAGTGCTGTGCCGAGCGGTCGAAATAGTCGATCGCCCAGTTGAATTCGGTCAGCTTCGGCCACGCGAATTCGCCTTCGGCGGCATCCAAATCCGTCGCATGCCGCAACAACGCATCGCGCGCCGCCAAGAATCGATCCGCTTGGCTCATTGCAACCCTCGGCAGTGAAGTCCCCTTGCCGGCATACACTATCGGTTTTTTTGGCGCTATGCGCACGCACTGCGCGTCCGTTGGTCTTTGATACGAAAGTATGAGGAATTCTCCGCCCGATGTCCTATAGGTGTCTGCGGGTCCGGCTGCGATGATTCGCCATCGCTGCTCTACCTGCAGCCGCAATCCGGGGGTATTCCGATGGAATCCGCACGCGCCGCGGCGCAAACGCTTGCTTGCGCCAGGCTTGCCAACGATCTCGGTGGAATCACCGCTTCGAACGCGGCATTTTTGAAGTCGCCGCGCCAGCTCCTCATCGACGGCCGGTGGGTGCCTGCCGCGTCCGGCGAGCGCTTCGAGGTGCGCGATCCGTCGAGCGACACGGTATTGACGAGTTGCGCGGCCGGCGATGCGGCCGACGTCGACAGCGCGGTCGCGGCCGCACGGCGCGCGTTCGACGGCGGCGACTGGCCGCGTATGAAGCCGTGCGAACGCGAGAAGCTGCTGCACCGTCTTGCCGACCTCATAGAGCAGCATGCCGACGAGCTCGCCGAACTGGAGGCGATCGACAATGGAAAGTCCGTGCTGATGGCGCGGCACGTGGACATCAAGCACGCGATAGAAGTATGGCGCTACATGGCCGGCTGGCCGACGAAGCTCGAAGGCAAGACCCTGCCGATCTCCGGAACCCTGGTGCCGGGTCAGCAATACGCTGCGTTTTCGACGCGCGAGCCGATCGGAGTCGTGGGTGCGGTGATCGCCTGGAATTTCCCGTTCCTCCTCGCCACCTGGAAGTGTGCGCCGGCGCGCGCGGCCGGGTGCACGGTCGTTCTGAAACCGGCCGAGGAGACGCCGCTCAGCGCACTGCGGCTCGGCGAACTCATCATGGAGGCTGGGTTTCCAAAAGGCGTCTTCAACGTCGTGACCGGACTCGGGGCCACGGCGGGAGCTGCGCTCGTGGCGCATCCGGAAGTGGACAAGGTGACGTTCACCGGTTCCACGGAGGTGGGACGCCTGGTCGTGCGCGCCGCGGCCGGAAACATGAAAAAAGTCACCGTCGAACTGGGCGGAAAGTCGCCCGCGATCGTGCTGGAGGACGCGAATCTGGATTTGGCGATCGCCGGCGCAGCGAGCGCGATTTTCTTCACCCAGGGGCAGGTATGCTGCGCAGGCGCGCGCCTGTACGTCGCACGCAAGATCTTCGACCGTGTCGTAGCCGGCGTCGCCCTGCAGGCCAAGTCGCTGAAGCTGGGGCCGGGCCTGGACCCGGGCGCGCAAATCGGGCCGCTGGTGTCGGCGGTTCAGCGCGAGCGGGTCATGAAGTACATAGGTTCGGGTCTACAGCGCGGCGCGCGCGCGCTCGCCGGCGGCAAAGCCGTAGAGTCGCGCGGCTACTACGTCGAGCCGACGGTCTTTACGAACGCATCCGCGGACATGGAGATCGTACAGGAGGAAATATTCGGGCCGGTCGTCGTCGCCCAGCCGTTCGACGACTTCGACGAAATCGCGAAGATGGCGAACGATTCGATCTACGGGCTGGCGGCGAGTATCTGGAGTCGAGACATCAGCCGGGTATTCCAGTTGGCGCCCAAGCTGCGTGCCGGAACCGTCTGGGTCAATTGTCACAACGTCCTTGATCCGACGATGCCGTTTGGCGGCTACAAGCAATCCGGGTGGGGACGGGAACTCGGCGGCGAGGCGGTGTATTCCTATCTCGAGAGCAAGTCCTTGTGCATCAATATCGCGGGTTGATGCCGAGGGGGGCCGCGAGGACTTCGCGCAGGACCTTCGCGTGGTTTCTTTGCGCGTCCTTCGCCGCATAAAGCAACGTGACGCGCCGCTCCGCCGCATGCTTGCGCAGCGCATTCAGCGACGCGCTCTGCGTGCGTAGTTCAAGGCGGTAACGCCGGCAAAATTCGCTCCAGCGCTCCATGTCCTCGTGCAACCACCCGCGCAGCCGGGTGCTCGGCGCCAATTCGCGCGCCCAGTGATCGAGTGCGGCCTGGCCCTTGCGGACGCCGCGCGGCCACAGCCGATCCACGAGAACCCGGTATCCATCGGCGGGATTTGGCGGCTCGTAAATCCGCTTGGTATAAATGCCGGGGTCGGCGACGCCGACGTAGTCGGCGCCGAGCTCCGCCAGGTAGCAGGGCGGCGAGCTGCATTCGATCGGCTGAGGCGCATCCTGTCGTGCTGCGACCGCCTTGCGCTTGCGTGGGGCCGGCATCGCGTGAATCCTCCGGTTGCGACCAAATTGAGATTGCAACATCGGCCCCGCCGGTGCAACTTAGATCGCGGCTATGCGTGCACCCATCCCACCAGCTGCGCCGGGCGCCGGGGCCGCTCACCGGCAGGGCCGGGGAGCGGGCTGACGTGTCCAACGAGCCCAATGCTCAGTACCGCGCGCAGCTGATCGAACTCGCGGCGCTGGATGTCGAGGAGGTGGCGAGGCGGCTATCCTGCGGTCTACTGGGGCTCGCGGACGGCCAAGCGCGGGAGCGCCTGCAGAGCTTCGGCCCCAATTCCATCGCGCAACAGGTCGTTCGAGGAATCCCGCTGCAGCTGCTGCTGAAATTGCGCAATCCGCTGAACATCCTGCTTCTGGCGCTGGCGGTCGTCTCGCTGGCCACGGGCAACATCGAGTCGGCAAGCATAATTTCCTTGATGGTGATCCTCAGCGTCTCGCTTGCGCTCGTGCAGGAGCGCCGCTCGAACCGGGCGGCCGCCGATCTGCGGGCGATGGTCCACACCACGGCGACCGTCGTGCGCCGCGGCTTTGCCGCCGGCGCGGATCTGCCGCCTGTGCCGCGCGAGATCCCGCTCGCCGAGCTCGTGCCCGGCGACCTCATCCATCTGTCGGCCGGCGACATGGTGCCGGCGGATGTCCGGCTGCTCTCGGCGAAGGATTTGTTCGTCAATCAGGCATCGCTGACCGGCGAAGCCATGCCGGCATCGAAGTATCCGCTGGTCGAACCGGCGGGGACGGACTGTCTGCAACTGCGCAACACCTGCTTCATGGGCACCAGCGTCTCCAGCGGCGCGGCCACGGCGCTCGTGATCCATACCGGTTCGCGGGCGGTGTTTGGCGGCATCGCCGGCGTCATCGCCGGCGAGCGCTCGTTGACGAGCTTCGATAGGGGCATCACGCGGTTCACCTGGCTGATGATTCGCTTCATCGCCGTCATGGTGCCGGTCGTTTTTATCGTCAACGGCCTAACCAAGGGCGACTGGCTCGAGGCCCTGCTCTTCGCCATGGCGGTGGCGGTGGGCCTGACCCCCGAGATGCTGCCCATGCTCGTGACCGTCAACCTGAGCAAAGGCGCGCTGGCGATGTCGCGCAAGAAGGTGATCGTCAAGCGCCTGAACTCGATCCAGAACTTCGGCGCGATGGACGTGTTATGCACGGACAAAACGGGCACGCTGACGCAGGATCGAATCATCCTCGAAAAGCATATCGACCTGGCGGGCAAGGAGAGCGACAAGGTCCTGGATTATGCATACCTCAACAGTTACTACCAGTCCGGCTTGAAGAACCTGCTGGACGTCGCCGTGTTGAAGTACACGGAGGTGCACGAGAAGCTGCATTCGGCGGGCAACTTCCGCAAAGTCGACGAGATTCCGTTCGACTTCATGCGCCGCCGCATGTCGGTCATTGTCGAGAGGCAGGACGAGCGGCTCCTCATCTGCAAGGGCGCGGTGGAGGAGGTCTTCAGCGTCTGCGCGACGGGAGAGGTCGATGCGCTGCCGTTTGCGCTGGACGCGAGCCATCTCGAAGCACTGCAAGTCCAGACGAGGAGCCTGAACGAAGATGGATTTCGGGTGATCTCGATCGCCTACAAACGCATTGATGCCGGCGCGACGAACTTCTCGGTAGACGACGAAGCGGGCCTCACGCTGCTCGGCTACATCGCGTTCCTCGATCCGCCCAAGGACAGCGTGCGCGAGGCGCTCACGATGTTGTCGAGGCACGGCATCAGCGTCAAGATCCTCACCGGCGACAACGAGATCGTCACGCGCAAGGTTTGCAAGGATGTCGGGCTGCGGGTGGACCGGGTGGTGCTCGGCCACGATCTGGAGAGTCTGGGACCCGAGGAGTTCAGTGCGGTCGCCGAGTCCGGCCAGATCTTCGCGAAGCTGTCGCCGACGCAAAAAGCGCAGGTGATCGAGGCGCTGCACCGGCGCGGCCGCGTGGTCGGCTATCTCGGCGACGGCATCAACGATGCACCGGCGCTCAAGGCGGCCGACGTAGGCATCTCGGTCGACACCGCCGTGGATATCGCGAAGGAGTCGGCGGACATCGTGTTGCTGGAAAAGAGCCTTCTGGTCCTCGATGACGGCGTGATCGAGGGGCGCAAGGTGTTCGGCAATATAATCAAATACATCCGCATGGGCGCGAGCTCGAACTTCGGCAACATGTTCAGCGTGCTCGGCGCGAGTGCGTGGTTGCCGTTCCTGCCGATGGCACCGATTCAGATCCTGACCAACAACCTGTTGTACGATTTCTCGCAGACGGCGATTCCCACCGACAACATCGATCCGGATTACCTGGACAGGCCGCGGCGCTGGGAGATCAAGAATATCGCGCGTTTCATGCTGTTCATCGGCCCGATCAGTTCGATCTTCGACTACGCGACCTACTGCACCATGTACTTCCTCTACGATGCGAGAACGCCGGACAAGGCGGCCCTGTTCCAAACCGGCTGGTTCGTGGAGTCGCTGCTCTCGCAGACGATGATCATCCACGTCATTCGTACGTCGCGGATCCCGTTCGTCCAGAGCCGGGCCAGCACGCCGCTCATTCTGACGAGCCTCGTGATCTGTCTCGCCGGCGCCTATCTGCCATACTCGCCGCTCGCTACGCCGCTCGGATTCGTGCCTCTGCCCACGACCTACTGGCCGATCCTGGCGGCGATGCTCGCAGTCTACCTGGTGCTCACGCACCTCATGAGGAGGTGGTTCCAGCGCGTCTTCGGCGTGAGCTAGGCCGGGCGTGGATGAAATTACCGGCCGAGATGACTTAGTATGCGCCAGCCGCCGAGGTGCACCGGCGACGGGCAATTGCGCGATTGAACGGGCCGGGGCCTTGCCGGCGGGTGCGTTCGGCACTGCAAGACGGGGGTGGATTTGAATTTCTTTGCGCGACTCTACTATCGACACCGCAAGCTGTGGAAGGCCGTGCGGCTGTACCTGGTCATCGCCGGCCCGGGAATCGTCGTCATGGTCGCAGACAACGACGCCGGCGGGATCACGACCTACGCGGCGACCGGCGCCAAATACGGCTATCACCTGATCTGGTTCCTGCTGCTGCTGATTCCGGTCGCCTATTACGTCCAGGAGATGACGGTGCGCCTCGGCGCCGTCACCAAGCGCGGCCACGCGGAAGCTATTTTCGACGGCTTCGGCGCGTTCTGGGGTTGGTTCTCATTGCTCGATCTGATGCTCGTCGATTGGCTGACGCTGGTCACCGAATTCGTCGGAATGACCGCGGCCCTGTCGATTTTCGGTGTGCCTCCGTGGCTGACGGTTGCCGCGGTCATCGTGCTGATGGCCATCATCGTGCTGCATGGCCGCTACTGGACCTTCGAGAAGCTGTCGCTGTTGTTCTGCGCCTTGAACCTGATCTACATTCCGGGCGCGTTCCTCGTACACCCGTCGGTCCGCGACATATTGCGCCAGGGCCTGATTCCGAACTTCGCCGGGGGCTTCAACGGCCAGATGTTCTTCTTCCTGATGGCCAATATCGGCACGACGATCGCTCCGTGGATGCTGTTCTTCCAGCAAAGCGCGGTCGTCGACAAGGGGATGCTGGAAAAGGACATCCCATGGGGACGGTTCGACACGCTGCTCGGTTCGTTCGTCACGGTGATCGTCGCGGTCTTCATCGTCGTCGTGACCGGAACCGTGCTGCACGGCGTGGACATCGACAGCGCCGCCCAGGCGGCGCAGGAACTGATGAAGACCGATCGCTATGTCGGCACGTTTCTCGCGATCGGCCTGTTCGACGCCGGACTTCTCGGGGCGATCTGCATCTCGCTCGCAAGTTCCTGGGCGTTCGGCGAGATCTTCGGTTGGGCGCACTCGCTGAATACGAAGATCCGGCAGGCGCCGTGGTTCTATGCGACTTACTTCTTCACGCTCGTGACCGCCGGCCTCGTCGTGCTGATCCCGCACGCGCCGCTCGTCCTGATCACGCTGTTCGTGCAGGTGATCGCGGTCACGCTGCTGCCCGCGGCCCTGGTATTTCTGATCCTGCTGCTCAACGACCGTGCGACGATGGGGGCCTACTGCAATACGGTCACGCAGAACGTGATCGGCGGCTTCATCGTCACCGCGATCGTCGTCCTCTCGACCCTGTACGGCATCACCGTGATGTTCCCCAATCTATTCACGTAGGCCGCGAGATACCCATGAATGCATACCGCAATTTCTTTTCGAAAATCACCGAGATCAATGCGAGGTACGGCAAGTCGCGCATTGAAATGTCCGGCGCGGTACGCTTCTCGCTGATGGCGCTGCGCGTGTATCTGATCGCGCTAGTGGCCTTGATGATCTACAAGTTCGTGCAAATCGCCGTGCAGGGGTAGGCCGTGGTCACCGTGCTGGAACACGAGTTCTTCCTCGGCGAAATCCTCGACCGGCGGGTATTCGTGAAGAAACGCCGGATCGGCCGCCTGAGCGATCTGGCGATCGTCGAGACCGGCAAGCTCCCCGAAGTCACGCATATAGTCGTCACGCGGCCCTACGGCTATCCCGCGCTGACGATTCCCTGGGAGCGGGTGGTGCTGATCTCCAATCACGAGATCGTGCTCGACATCGGCGAGGAGGCGACGGCGCAATTCGAGCACGCGCCGCAGGAAAATCTTATCCTTCTCCACGACCACATACTCGACAAGAAGATACTCGATATGGACGACCACGAAGTCGAGGTCGTCTACGACGTCAAGCTCGCGTTCCAAAACGGCAAGCTATACGCCGCCGAGGTGGACTTCAGCCGCTATCGGGCGCTGCGCCGTCTGGGGCTTCACAAGCTGGCAAAGCTGCTCACGGATAGGAACCAGGAGAACCGAGTCTCCTGGCTGTACGTACAGCCGCTACCCGAGCATCTCGGCAGTTTCGCCGGCAACATCAAGCTCAAGGTGCAGAAGGAGACGCTCAGCGAGATCCATCCGGTGGATCTCGCCGACATTCTCGAAGAGCTCGAGGGCGGACAGCGGGTCGCGCTGTTCAATGCGCTGGAAACCGAGCATGCGTCGGACACGCTCGAAGAAGTCGAGCCGCGGGTACAGCGTGAGTTGATTCACGCTATCGAGAAGGAGCGTGCGGCGGTGTTGATCAACGACATGACCCCCGCGCAGGCGGCGGACATCCTGGCGATTCTGCCGCGCGACGAGGCCAACGCGATCCTGCGGCTCATAGACCGGGACAAGTCATCGAAGGTCGCGCACATCATCGGGCAGCACGACGAACAAATCCTCCACTACGGCTCTGCCGACGTGATCCGCTTGCCGCCGTCCGCGCTGGCCGAGGATGTGCTGGACCGCTACCGCGAAATCGCCAAGGACAAGAACGTCGTCATGTACATTTATGTGGTCGACCCGGAAGGAGTGCTCAAGGGCGTCGTCGACATACGCGAGATCGTCGCGGCCGAGCCCGGGCAAAAGCTCGGCGACATCATGACCGAGCACGTCATCGGGCTGCCGAAGAACGCGACTCTGCGGGACGCGGCGATGCTGTTCGAACGATACAATTTTCGCGCATTGCCGATCACCGACGACAACGACCACCTTCTCGGCGCGGTGTCGTCGCACGATATCCGCAGCATACGACCGCGGCTCGGGTAGCGCCGCCGCGCAGCGCTTGGGCGGCGCCGGATCCAGGCCTATCGGGCCGGCGCGGGCGGGTTCTCGGCCTGTTCGCGCAGCAGGCGCACGACCTCGTCCCGATCCATGACTTCCCTTTCCAGCAGCGCGGCCGCCAACGCGTCGAGGCCGGGCCGCCGCGCCGCCAGAACCTCGCGGGCGCGTCGCTGCGCCTCCTCGATCAGCGCGCGCACTTCGGCATCGATGAGACGCGCCGTATCCTCGCTGTAATTGCGCTCCTCCTCGCCGGAGACGCCGAGATAGACCAGTTGTTGGCGCCGACCATATGTCAGTGGTCCGAGCTTCTCGCTCATGCCCATTTGCGTGACCATGCTGCGGGCGATCTCGCTCGCGTGCTCCAGATCGTTCTGCGCGCCGCTCGAGACCTCGCCGAAGGTCATCTGCTCGGCGGCGCGGCCGCCGAGCAGGATCGCGAGCTGGTCCTTGAATTGATTTTCGGTGGCAAGGAATTTCTCCTCGACCGGGAGCTGCAGCGTATAGCCGAGCGCCGCCATCCCGTGCGGAATGATGGATACCTTGTGAAGCGGCTCGCCGGTCGGCACATTGAGCGCGACCAAGGTGTGGCCCGACTCGTGCACGGCGACGCGGTGCTTTTCCGCCGCGTTCAATACGCGGTGCTTCTTTTCCGGTCCGGCGATGATGCGATCGATGGCTTCCTCGAAATCGGCCATCATGACCGCCGCGTGTCCATGCCGCACCGCGCGGATCGCCGCCTCGTTCGCGACATTCGCGAGATCCGCTCCGACGAAACCGGGCGTACGCTGCGCGACCACGCGCAGATCGACCTCCGGGCCTAGCTTCATGCGGCGGGTGTGCAGGCGCAATATCGCCGTGCGATCGGTCAGATCCGGCTTGTCGACGACGATCTGCCGATCGAACCGGCCCGCGCGCAGCAAGGCCTTGTCGAGAATTTCGGGCCGATTGGTCGCGGCCATCACGACGACGCCGGTGGACGGGTCGAAGCCGTCCATCTCCGACAAGAGCTGATTCAACGTCTGTTCGCGCTCGTCGTGCCCCCCCCAGCCGCGGACCGATGCCGCGAGCGCCGCCGACGGCGTCCAACTCGTCGATGAAAATGATGCAAGGCGCCTTCTGCCGCGCCTGTTCGAACAGTTCGCGCACGCGCGCCGCTCCCACGCCGACGAACAGCTCGATGAACTCCGAACCGCTGATGCTGAAGAACGGCACGCCGGATTCGCCGGCAACGGCCCGCGCCAGCAATGTCTTGCCGGTGCCCGGCGGTCCGACGAGAAGCGCACCCTTGAGCATGTGCCCGCCCAGGCTCTGAATGCGCGTTGGATCCTTGAGAAAATCGATGACTTCCTTCAGCTCCTCCTTGGCTTCCTCGGCCCCGGCGACGTCCTGGAAAGTCACTCGAACGCCCGTTTCCGCATGGATGTGGATGCGGTTGGCGCCGAGATTGAGCAAGCCGCGATTGCCGCTGCGCGCCGCGAACAAGTTCCACACCAGGAACACGGCGCCGAACGGCAATACCCAATTCAGCAGAAAATTCAGCAGCCAATGCGTCTGATGCACGACCGAGAACTTGACGGCGTGCGCGGCGAGCGACTGCGCCAACGCATCGTCGTCCGGGCGTTCGGTGATGAATTCCGCGGGTCGATGCGTCTTCGGATCGGTCACGGTCAAGGCGCCGCTGATCATTTGATCGCCGAGCGTCGCCTCTTTGACCTCGCCGCGGTTCAAGTGCTGGAGAAACTCGCTGTAGGGAATCTGCACCTGGGCCGAGTGCTGCGCCGTCTCCCAGAACCACATCGATCCCAGCATGGCGATCAGATAGATCCACCAGAGGTTCTGCGGCTGCTGCCAGAACCGCCGCGGTGCGCGCTTGTTGATCTCCAGTTCCGGCTTCTTCGATCCGATGCCGAGTGCGGACTTGCGTACGTCAACCACGGCGAAACCTCCGGGCGATGATCAAGGCGAGTGCTTGTAGGCCCATGATGCACGCGCCGGACGGCGCGTCTATCCGTACATTCCGCGAGCATGCCATATCGCGCGAACGGGGGTGGTGGCATCATGCGCGGCATGCAAAAGACCATGCGCGCCGTGCTCCTGAAAGGCCATGGCGGCTTCGATCAGCTCGAATGGCGCGACGACGTTCCGGTGCCGCAGCCGGGACCCGGCGAGGTCGTGATCCGCGTCGCTGCGGCGGGCGTCAATAACACCGACATCAATACGCGCACGGCTTGGTATTCGCGCGCCGTCAGCGAGGGAACGACCGCCGCCGCGGGAGCCGAGGGTCACCGCGGCGCCAGCGCGGCGGATTCCGGCTGGACGGGTGACGTGCTGCGCTTCCCGCGCATCCAAGGCGCGGATGCCTGCGGCCGGATAGTAGCCGTCGGCGACGGCGTCGATTCACGGCGGTTGCGGGAGCGCGTGCTCGTCGAGCCGGTCTTTCGCCGGCCGCACGCGGCCGGCCGCTACGACGCGATTTATTTCGGCTCCGAATGCGACGGCGCGTTCGCGGAATTCGCGCGGGTGCCGGCCGCGCACGCGCACCGGATCGACAGTCGCTTGAGCGATACCGCACTGGCATCCTTTCCATGCGCATATTCCGCGGCGGAGAACATGCTCAATCGGCTGGGCATCGGCGCCCGGGAGACCGTGCTGATCACGGGCGCCTCCGGCGGAGTCGGCGGCGCGGCGGTGCAACTCGCGCGGGGGCGCGGCGCGACCGTGATCGCCGTCGCGGGCGCCGCGAAAGCCGCGCTCGTGCACTCGCTAGGCGCGGCGCAGGTATTTGCGCGGGAGGCGGACCTCGCCGCGGTGCTGGAACGAGAGTCGGTCGACGCGGTCGTCGACGTGGTCGGCGGACCCGGGTTCGGCGCGCTTCTCGACGTACTGAAGCGCGGCGGCCGCTACGCGGTGGCCGGCGCGATCGGCGGCCCGATGGTCGAGCTGGATTTGCGTACCGTCTATTTGAAGGATCTGCGGCTGCAGGGATGCACCGTCCTGGACCCGGAGGTGTTTGCGAATCTCGTCGGCTACATCGAGCGCGAAGAAATCCGGCCCGTCGTCGCAGCCGTTCATCCGCTCAGCGGCATCGTCGCCGCGCA
This sequence comes from Steroidobacteraceae bacterium, assembly GCA_027456085.1. GTDB lineage: Bacteria > Pseudomonadota > Gammaproteobacteria > Steroidobacterales > Steroidobacteraceae > Bog-1198. Next base: position 20,684 of record DAIDVO010000173.1, read on the forward strand.
ACAAGAATTCCTGGCGAAGCAATACGCCGGAAAAATCGTATTGCTGCCCGCCGAGTGAGGTGTGACCATGGCCGGTCTGCCGTTCACCGGCGCCTGGCACAGCCGACCCGGCCGGCACGAAACCAGCAGCGGCGCTCGATTTTGCCGCGCGCATCGTGGACGTCGATCTGCCAACCGCGCGTGCTCTTGCGCAGCATCAGGAAGCCGAAACCGGGCATCGACAAGCCATGCTCCACGGAGACAGCGGAATCTCCCTGGAAAATGGTGCCGGTCAGGATCCGCGGTGCGCGGTCGAGCTTGTCGCCGCCGAAGCCGGCGACGATCTGCGGCGGCACTCGAATCTTGCCGCCGTAGTTCAGCGCCTCGAAACTATGAATATGGCCTGACAGCATCAATGCGACGGGCCGTGGAACGCCGCTTTGCCCGACCGCCGCGATCAAGGTGCGGTTGCCGCCGATGGGCACATCGAGGGGACCGGAAATCGCGCCCCAGATCGGCCGGTGCATCAGCAGCCAGCTTGGCGCCGGCGCTGCGGCGAGCGCGGCGATCTCGCTGCGATAGACGGGCACCATGTCGGCGGCGACGCTCCTGTCCGGCGCATTGGCGTCGTCCAGCACCACGAGATCGATGGCTCCGGCCGGCACCCTATAGGGCGCGAGATGCGCGCGGCACGGCACATGCAAATCGACGGTGAGCGGACCCAGGAGGCGCAGCCAGCCCTTGCCGGCGCGCACGCAGTCCTCGTGGTTGCCGCGGACCATGACCCAGGGCGCCGCCGCCAGCAGCGGCGCGGCCGGTGCGAAGAAGTCGGCATCCCATGCCGGCCAAGCGTCGCCGTGCGGCGTTCCTGCGCAGCCCGAAAAGCCCGCGGGGCACGCGCTCTCGCGGTACAGATAGTCGCCGACGTCGATCACGAGATCGGGCCTAAGCTCAGCCTCTTTCTGCGCCATCTCGGGGAACGGCCACTGCTGCGGATCGTTGCAGGCCTGTGCGTTCCTGCCTTTGATGCGGCAGCCCGTGTCGCCCATCACGAGGATGCGCGTGGGATTCGCGACCGCAACCGGCAGCGCATGCGCCCCGATCGACAGCCTTTTCGCGCCCGCGGGAACCTGCGCGCTGCAGACGGTCGGAAAGACCGCGTCGGCCGCGGCGCGCACGCTCATCGCCGCATCGACGCCGTCGGCGGACAGTGCCGGACAGGTCTTCCCCGAGACGATGGCGCGCGCCTCGACGGCGCCGGACGGCGCATATTGCACCCAGGCGGATTGGATTTGGCGCGCCCACGCGGGCAGAGCGAGGAGCAGGGCGGCAGCCAGGAGGATTTTTCGCATCGACCCTACAAGCGCAGGCGGCGCAGGCGCAATGCGTTGCTGACCACCGAGACCGAACTCAAGCTCATCGCCGCCGCCGCCAGTGCCGGAGACAGCAGCACGCCGAACATTGGATACAGTACGCCGGCCGCGATCGGAATGCCCACGCTGTTGTAAAGGAAGGCGAAAAACAGGTTCTGGCGAATATTGCGCACCGCGGCCTGGGAAAGCGCGCGAGCGCGCAATATCGCGGTCAGATCGCCCTTGACGAGCGTCACCTGCGCGCTCTCCATCGCGATATCGGTGCCGCTGCCCATGGCGATGCCTACGTCCGCCGCCGCGAGCGCCGGTGCGTCGTTGATGCCGTCGCCGGCCATGGCCACGCGCCGGCCCCGTGCTTTGAGTTCGCGCACCACACGCGCCTTGTCGGCCGGCGAAACCTCGGCGTGCACGACATCGATGCCCAGTGATTGCGCCACCGCCGCCGCCGTGGTGCCATTATCCCCGGTCAGCATGACGATGCGCAGACCGGCCGCGCGCAATCCGCGCAGTGCTTCGGGCGTGCTGGGCTTGATGCGGTCGGCGACCGCGACCAGCGCGGCCAGGGAGCCGTCGGCGGCGAGGAACATCACGGTCGCGCCGCCGTTGCGCAGCGCCTCCGCGCGCTGCTCGGCGGCCGCGTCCACGTTCACCCCCAAGTCGCGCATCAGCGCGACGTTGCCGAGCGCCGCGGCGCGGCCGAGTACCCGCCCGCGCACGCCGCGGCCGGTCGGCGCGGCGAAATCTTCGACCGGTGCGAGCCGGCTGGCGTCGGCGGCCGCGACGATCGCGCGCGCGAGCGGATGTTCGCTGGCGCGCTCCAGCGATGCCGCTAGGTTGAGCGCGGCGTCGCGGTCGAAAGCGCCGTACGGCACCCCCTCGAGCAGGCTGGGCTTGCCTTCGGTCAGCGTGCCGGTCTTGTCCACCACGAGAGTATCGACTTCGCGCAAGGCCTCGATCGCCGCGGCGTTGCGAAACAGCACGCCGACCTGGGCGCCGCGGCCGGTGGCGACCATGATCGTGATCGGCGTCGCCAGGCCGAGCGCGCAGGGACAAGCGATGATGAGCACCGACACGGCGGCGATCAATGCGTTGGCGTAGCGCGGATCGGCACCCATGAGCGCCCACGCGGCGAACGCGAGCATGGCCACAGCGACGACGGTGGGCACGAACCAAGCGGCGACGCGGTCCGCGACGCGCTGCAGCGGCGCCTTACTGCGCTGCGCTTCGGCGACGAGCGCGACGATCTGCGCAAGCAGAGTTTCGGCGCCTACTTTTTCGGCGCGCATCAGCACGCTGCCGGTCTGGTTGAGCGTGGCGCCGGTGATCCGATCGCCCGGGGCCTTGTCCACCGGCATCGGTTCGCCCGTCAGCATCGACTCATCGACGCTGCTGGCGCCTTCCAGCACGAAACCGTCGACGGGAATCTTCTCGCCGGGACGCACCCGTAGGCGGTCCCCAGGCTGCACCCGCTCGAGCGGCACCTCGGTCTCGCCGCCGTCGGCGCCGACGCGATGCGCGATCTTGGGTGCGAGGCCGAGCAGCGCCCTCAGCGCCGCACCGGTGCGCCGGCGCGCACGCAGCTCGAGGAAATCTCCGAGCAGCACGAGGGTGACGATCACCGCCGCTGCCTCGAAATACACGGCGACGTTACCGCCGGCCGCGCGGAAAGACGGTGGAAACCATGCCGGCCGCGCGAATGCGATCACGCTGTAGCTCCAGGCAACGCCGGTGCCGAGCGCGATCAGCGTGTACATGTTCGGCGACCACGGCCGCAGCGATCGCCAGCCGCGCGCAAAGAAGTCGGCGCCGCCCCAGAGCACCACGACGCTCGCGAGCAGCGCCTCGATCCAGGCGGCGGCGCGGTTCCAGGGCGCCGGCAGGCGCAGGCCGAACAGGTGCGGGACCATCGCCACCACGAGCACCGGCAGGCTGAGTGCGGCGCAGATCCAGAACCTGCGCGCCAAGCGCGAAAGCTCGCCGCCGTCGTCCTCATCGAGGCTGGGCAGCAGCGGTTCGAGCGCCATGCCGCACTTCGGACAGCTGCCGGGACGATCCCGGCGCACCTCAGGGTGCATCGGACAAGTCCAGATTGCACCGGTCGCGGCGGGCGCCGCTGGTGACGCGGGCGCCGGCGCGGGGTCGAGATAGCGCGCGGGACCTGCGTCGAATTTTTGCTTGCAGCCCTGATTGCAGAAGAAATAGGTCGCGCCGGTGTATTCGCTGCGATATTTGGCGGTGGCCGGATCGACCCGCATCCCGCAGACCGGGTCGACCGCCGATTTCGAATCGGCTGCCATCGCGCGGTGGCCGCCGTCGCAGTGCGTATGCGTGCTCATGTCAACTCCGCGGCGCCCCGCGCCGCCCAACATGGGATGCGCGTCGGGCTAAAGGGCGCCGAGCAGAGAGATTAAAGCACTTTCACGCGAACGGGCATATATCGCAGGCCGGTTGCGGTGCCGCGCTCGCGGTCGTACGAACACAAAGATCTTGAGCCCGACATGGGCCAGGAACATGATGCCCAAACTCGCGCGCAACGAAACTGCGGCGTAAGTGGCGCTGACAACGAGGGGCAGCGGATGGATATGACATGCGCCATGAGGGTGCCGGTGCGGGCAACTAAAGCGAGGAAGCATGGGATTGAAAATCATTGGGGCGGGATTTGGCAGAACCGGAACGTGGTCGACGTTCGTCGCGCTCAATCAGCTCGGCTTCCCCAGTTACCACATGCAGGAGGTCATCATCAACAAGGCTAACAAGTCGCATCTGGATTTTTGGCGCAAGGTCGCGAATTCGCCGCCCGCTACGCAGCACGCCTGGGACCATGTGTTCGAAAGATACGCCGCGACCGTCGATAATCCGGGCTGTTGCGTATGGCGCGAATTGATCGCCGCCTACCCTGATGCCAAGGTCCTTCTGACCATCCACCCGCGCGGCGCGCAGGCCTGGTTTGAAAGCACGATCGATACGATCTATTTCACCGAGACCCTGTGGCAGTGGAAGGTATTGGAATGGCTGACGCCGTTCGGGCGCAAGTTCGGCGATATATCGCGCAAACTCATTTGGCAGCGATCACTGCAGGGAACGATGTCGGACAAGGTCCGGGCGATCGCCCGCTACAACGCGCACATCGATGAAGTCAAAGCGGCCGTGCCGCCGGAGAAGCTGCTGATCTTCAAGGTCACCGATGGCTGGGCGCCGCTTTGCGCCTTTCTCGGCGTCGAGGAACCGAAACTCGAGTTCCCGAACCTGAATGACCGCGCGTCCGTCAAAAAGACGATCAGCGACATCATGCGTGGCGCTTACATCACGCTCGGGATGGCCGTCGCGGCCACGGCGGCGGTGTGTTACGGCGCGTATCGGTTATTGGCCTAGCGTTCGGCCCGCTGCGCGGCGCTTAGGGCGCGAGCCGCGCCCACTCGCAGAAGCCGGCGACGCGCACGCGCACCGGGCCCAACCGGTGCTTGGCGCACATGCCCCGGCGGGGCTCGCACCGAAATCATGCGTTGAACTGATGCAGCGCCGCCTGCGCGCGCACCGTTAGGGTGCCTGCGGTATCACTCGCAGAGCGCGCTTTACCGCACAACTCACTGATCTTCAAGGGTTCGTCCTCGCTGGCACAAGCGTTGCAGTATCGACTGGCGTCCCCGCATTTTACGGGATTCATTCGTGGCGATTACTAGGGGAGGGGTGTGCAGCGATGAAACTGATCACAGCAATTATCAAGCCGTTCAAGCTCGACGATGTCCGCAAGGCCGTCGGTGATGTGGGCGTACAGGGCGTCACCGTCACCGAGGTACGCGGCTTCGGCCGGCAGCGAGGCCATACCGAGATCTACCGCGGCGCCGAGTACGTAGTGGAGTTCGTTCCTAAAACCAAGATCGAAATCGCAGTCGCCGATTCGATGGCCGATCAAGTCATCGAAGCGATCAGCAAGGCCGCTCACACCGGCAAGGTCGGCGACGGAAAGATCTTTGTGTTCGATCTCGCGCAAGTCGTGCGTATTCGCACGGGTGAGCGGGACGCGAGCGCTATCTGAAGGCAAAGGGGGATTCGCATTGATGACCAAACTGTCTCGATTGATCTTTCTCTGCGCGCTGACGCTTCCGCTGCAGGCCGCTTGGGCCGACGAGGCGTCATCCGCATCCACGGCGGCGAGCGCTTCGACGCCCGCCGCAACCGCGCCGGCACCGGCTGCGGCCGCCGCCGCCGCACCCGCGGCCGCGCCTCCGGCGCCGACGGCACCCATCTTGGTCACGTTCGACAAGATCAATTCGGGCGACACCGCATGGATGCTGACGTCGACGGCGCTGGTGTTGATGATGACGATACCCGGACTCGCGCTCTTCTACGGCGGCATGGTGCGTAAGAAGAACGTACTGGCGACGCTGATGCAGAGCTTTGCGATCACTTGCGTCGTCACCATTCTATGGTGGCTGATCGGCTATTCCTGGGCATTCACGCCGGGAACGCCCTACCTAGGAGGGGCATCGCGCGCGCTGTTCAACGGCATGGCGTACATGCACGATGCGGGAAAGTTGACGGTATCGCATCTCGCGCTGACGATTCCCGAGTCGGTCTATGCGATGTTCCAGCTGACCTTCGCGATCATCACGCCCGCGCTGATCACCGGCGCGTTCGCGGATCGCATGAAGTTCTCCGCGATGCTCGTGTTCATGTCCTTGTGGTCGCTGCTCGTCTACGCGCCGATCGCACACTGGGTGTGGGAGCCGTCGGGCTGGCTCGCCGCCAAGGGCGTTCTCGACTACGCCGGCGGTACGGTCGTGCACATCAACGCGGGTATCGCCGGTTTGGCCAGCTGCCTCGTGTTGGGCAAGCGCGTGGGCTACGGCAAGGAGCCGATGCCGCCGCACAACCTGGCGTTGACCTTGATCGGCGCATCGCTGTTGTGGGTCGGCTGGTTCGGCTTCAACGCCGGTTCCGCGACCACGGCCGACGGCCGCGCGGGCATGGCGATGGTCGCGACGCAAATCGCCACGGCCGCCGCCGCGCTCGGCTGGATGTTCGCCGAATGGGCCACGAAGGGGAAGCCGAGCGTGCTCGGAATAGCCTCCGGCGCGGTCGCCGGACTCGTCGCGATCACGCCCGCTTCGGGGTTCGTCGGACCGACTCCGTCCGTCGTGATCGGCGTCGTCGCGGGAGTGGTGTGCTTCTTCGCCGCGACGTCGCTGAAGAGCGCGCTGGGCTACGACGATTCGCTCGATGCTTTCGGTGTGCACGGCATCGGCGGAATCATCGGCGCGTTGCTGACCGGCGTGTTCGCGAGCAAGGAGATCAGCGGATCCGACGGCTCGGTCATTACGCAGCTCTGGGGCGTGGGCACGACCGTGATTTACGGGTTCACGGTCAGCTTCATACTGCTGAAATTGATCGACATGACGATCGGGCTGCGCGTTACCGAGGAGCAGGAACGCGAGGGTCTCGATATCTCGCTGCACGGCGAGCGCATGGAGTAATGCCGGCGAAGCCCGGCGGCGGTCGCGCCGCCGGGCCTCAAGGGGCCGCTGCATCGCCGGCCCAGCCTGTCGACCGCTTTCATCCAGAGTCAATCCAAGGAGTGTCTACCTTATGAAGAGAAACGGATATGCCATCCCGATAGCCGCGCTGGTGGCCGGGGCGCTGTGTGCCGGCGCCGCTGCGGCGGACGCACCGGCGAAGCCCGCCGCACCGACCTTGTCGGACATGCTCGACGCGGCCGGAATCGCGATCACCGGCTATGCGGACACGGCCTACGAGTACCAGTCGGATACCGGAATGTTCTCGAGCGGCGTGCCGTCGCGCGTGTTCGATGCGCGCGCGAACAGCTTCACGCTGCACCAGGCCTCGATCACCGTCGCAAAGCAGCCCAAGGAAGGATGGGGCGCGGTCGTCAACCTGACCGCTGGCCAGGATGCGGAAGTCATCAAGTCCTATCCGATAACGGGCGGTTCGAACTTCGACGTCACCCAAGCGTTCGTCCAATACGCGAACGGCCCGCTCACGCTGATGATGGGCAAGTATGTGACGCTTGCGGGCGCGGAAGTGATCAACCCGACGGCAGACACGAACTTCTCGCGTTGGATCCTGTTAGGCTACGCGATTCCGTTCACCCACACCGGGCTGCGCGCGACCTACGCGATCAACGATCAGCTGTCCCTGGTGCTCGGCGTCAACAACGGCTGGGACCAGGTCACCGATGCGAACAAACAGAAGACGGTCGAATACGGCGTAACCTATGCGCCGATCAAGAGCGTCTCTTTGGTCGTCGACGGCTACGCCGGCAAGGAGCCGCTCTGCATCGTCAACAACACGCCGACGAGCGCGGGCGGGCAGCGCTTTCTGGTCGACGTGGTCGCGACCTGGAACGCCACCGATAAGCTTACGTTCATCCTGAATTACGACAACGGACAGCAAAAGGACGACACCGCCGGCGCCGCGATCGGCACGTACAAATGGGACGGCTACGCAGGCTACGTCAATTACCAGTTCACCGATCAATGGAGCGTCTCGGTCCGCGGCGAGTATTTCGACGACAAGAACGGGTACCGTACCGGAGTCGTCGATCCGGTCTCCGGCGCCGGACAGAAATGGAAGGAGGGGACCGTCACCTTCGGGTACGCGCCGACGAAGAACATTTTGGTGCGCTTGGAAGCCAGGTACGACAAGTCGAATATTTACGACGCGTTCGTGAAGAACGTGGTTGCCTCGACCAGCACGACGTCCAACGGTGCCGGCCTCAACGACAACGTCGACTCGCTCGCGCTCGAAGGCTTGTACAAATTCTAGGAGGATAGTCCGCGGCATCAGCCCTATTGCCGGCGCCCGCCGGCAATAGGCTTTCACGGCCGTCGGTCCGCGGGTTTTGCGCCCGTCGATAGCATCAGCCCGCGCGATATCTCTATACTGCGACCCGTCAGGGGAAGCGGCCGAGACATTCGACGATGAGCACGGTGCACGAACAAGCCAACCAGGGACCCGGCCTGAAATGCCGGTTTTGCGGCTCGAGCGACCTTAAGACTTTCGTCGATCTCGGCATGTCGCCGTTCTGTAACACGCATGTCGAGCCGCGGAATTTGAACGCGATGGAACCGTTCTTTCCGCTGCATGCGCGCGTCTGCAACGGCTGCTTCCTGGTTCAGCTCGGCGAATTCGCCGCGCCGGCGGAAATATTCAGCGAATACGCATATTTTTCATCTTACGCGGATTCCTGGGTCGAACATGCGCGCCGCTACGCCGAATCGATGCGCGCGCGCCTTCGGCTCGACGCGCGCAGCCTGGTCATCGAAATCGCGAGCAACGACGGCTATCTGTTGCAGCATTTCGCCGCAAACGGCGTGCCCGTGCTCGGCATAGAGCCCGCGGCCAACGTCGCCGCCATTGCGCGCGCAAAGGGGATACGGACCGATGTGTCGTTTCACGGCTGCGCGAACGCGGCACGCATTGTCGAACAATACGGGCAGGCCGATCTCGTGCTCGGCAACAACGTACTCGCGCATGTGCCGGATCTCAACGATTTCGTGGCCGGCATGAAGCTGCTGATGAGGCCCGACGGTGTCGTCACGATGGAGTTTCCGCACCTTCAGCGACTCATGGAGCGGAATCAGTTCGACACGATTTATCACGAACACTTCAGCTATTTCTCGTTTCTGACGGTCGAAAAGGTGTTCGCGGCGCATGGCTTGACGCTTTTCGACGTGGACGAGCTATCGACGCATGGCGGCTCCTTGAGGATCTACGGACGCCACGCCGAGGAGGGTTCCAAGCCGTGCACGCACCGGATCGAGGAATTACGCGAGCGCGAATCTCGTCTCGGCTTCGGTAGTATCGAAACGTACCGGAAGTTCGACGAGCAGGTCAAGGCGACGAAACGGAACATCCTCGAGTGTCTGATCGCGCTGAAGAGCGAGAACAAGAGAATCGTCGGATACGGCGCCCCGGGCAAGGGCAACACGCTGTTGAATTACTGCGGCATCCGCACGGATTTCCTCGACTACACGGTCGATCGCAACCCGTACAAACAGGGCAAATACACGCCGGGCACGCACATACCGATTCATTCGCCGGACATGATTCGCACAACCAAGCCGGATTTCATACTCATCCTGCCGTGGAATTTGCGCGACGAGATCACGGCGCAAATGGCTTTCGTCCGGGACTGGGGCTGCCGGTTCATCGTCCCGATTCCAACGCCCGAAATCATCGCGTGAGTCCCGACCGACCGAGCGGCGGCGTCGGCGCTCGATGATCCACCATGCTGCGATAATACCGCGGCCCGACGTATTGCGTATCATCGGACCCCGGAGGCCGGGGCAACGGTCCGCCCGCATCGGATCTAAGTTCGGCCGCTCTGCAACGAGGCCGCGTTTTGGCGAATCTTGTCACAATTCGGGCCGGGTTCCGGCAATTCCCTGGTTGGCTGTTGTTCGCCGCCGCCGGCATCGCTATCGCCGCGGGCGGAGCCGAGGTGGCGCATGCCGCGGATCCGCAGGCCTACCGCGTCGAAATAGCGTCGACCGGCCGCGATTCCCTCGACAACACGATCGAAGCCACCTCCGAGCTGAAATCTCTGCAGAAGTCCGCGCCGGTCAGTCCATTCGGGCTGATCATGCGCGCGCGCAGCGACGAGGACCGCCTCGAGACGGTTCTGGAGAGCTTCGGCTATTACGAATCCACGGTATCGATCACGATCGAAGGCCGTAAGATCAAGGATCCGGATCTCGGCGAGATCTTGAACGCACTGCCGGCGCAAAGCCAGGCCGGCGTCTCCGTGAAATTCACGATGGGCCCCTTGTATCACCTGCGCCGCATCGATATCGACGGCAGTTTGCCGGATTCGGTGCGGGGCGCGCTGGGACTGGCGCCGGGCGCGCCGGCCGCGGCGGCGTACGTGCTTGCCGGAGGTGCGCGCCTGCTGACGGCGCTGCAGGAGCAGGGCTACGCTTTTGCGCAGGTCGACCCGCCGGTCGCCTATGAAGATCGGACGCTGCCGCTGCTTGACCTGAAATTTCATGTGACGGCGGGACCGAGGGTCAAGATCGGCGCGATTCGCTTCGGCGGCTTGCAGCGAGTGCGCGCATCGCTCGTGCGCTCGCGGCTACTTCTGCACACTGGTGAGCGGTATTCGCCGGATGCGATCGAACGCGCGCGGCGCGACCTGCTGGAATTGGGCGTATTTGCCGCGGTCAGCGTTCAAACCGGCGCCGCGGTGGACGGTCGCGGCGGCCTGCCGATCACCTTCGATGTCAGCGAGCGGCGGCGGCACGCGGTGTCGCTCAACGCGCTCTACTCGAGCGATTTAGGCGGCAGCGGCGGCGTCACCTGGACCAATCTAAACCTTTTCGGCAGGGCTGAGCGGCTGAGCGTCTCGGCGGCGGTGACCAACATCGGCGGCAGCGCGGCGACCGGCTTGGGTTACAACACCGGCGCGAAGCTGTTGAAGCCGGACTTCGGTCACCGCGACCAAACGCTGCAATTCGCGGTCACCGCCGTCAAACAGTCGCTGCAGGCGTACCAACAAAAGGCCCTCACGACCGGCACTTCGCTGATCCGCAAATTGTCGAGCGCCTGGAGCGCGAGCCTCGGGATCACCAGCGCGAGCGAGACGATCGTGCAAGAGGGCACGACGCGGGGCTATACCCTGGTCGCGATCCCCTTCGGTTTGACCTACGACTCGACGAACTTGAGCTCACCCATCGACGACCCCGTGCACGGCATGCGCGACTCGCTCACCGTCACGCCCACGCATTCGATCGGGGCTACGAGCGCGACCTTCCTGATCACGCAGCTGCAACTCGCGGCATACCTGGACCTGCACGCGCTCGTGCCGGTGCCCGCCGGGCGCAGCGTGATCGCCGTGCGCGCGCTTGCGGGCCTCGCAAGCGGCGCCGGCGAGTACAGCTTGCCGCCGGACCAACGCTTCTACGGCGGCGGAGCCGGAACGATCCGCGGCTTTCGCTATCAGTCGGTGGGTCCCGCGTTCCCCAATAGCGGCAACCCGATCGGCGGCACCGCGATCACCGCCGGCAGCATCGAATTCCGCCAGCGCTTCGGCAAACGCTTCGGCGCCGCCGTGTTCGTCGACGGAGGCAAAGTCAGCGCGAGATCGCCGCCGCCGCTGCCGGTGCCGCTGCCGGTGCTGCCGCCGGCGCTGCCGCCGCCGCCGAATGTCTTTCACGTCGGCGCGGGCACGGGAATACGCTACTACACGCCGATCGGCGCGGTCCGTTTCGATGTCGCCGTGCCGATCAAGCGTTACACCGCGAAGGACGATCGGTTCGAGATCTACGTCGGACTCGGGCAGGCATTCTGATGCGCCGCGCTTTGAAAATCACGGCCGCGGCGGCAGGCGCGGTTGTTCTGTCGGTCGTCGTGCCGTGCGGGGCGATCTACACCGCCGGCATGAGCGCGCGCGGCCGGGCGATGATCGAACGCGTCACCTATGCATTGACCTCCGGGCGCGTGATACTATCGGGGCTCGGCGGGTCATGGCCGAGCCGATTGACGCTCGCCGGGCTCGAGCTCAGCGATCGAAGCGGTGTTTGGCTGACGGCGAAAAACATCTCCATGCGCTGGGCGCCGCTTGATCTTCTGTGGCGTACGGTGCATATCGAACGACTGCACGCGGACCATGTTCTCCTCGCCCGTCTGCCGGTGTCCGCAGCGAATGCCGAGCGCACCCACCGCGCGATTCCCCGCATCGTCGTGACGAATGGATCGATCGATTCACTCGAGCTCGGGCCGAACCTCGCCGGTAGGCCGGCGGCGCTCGTCGTCCGCGGCGGCATTTCAATGCGGTCGGCCGAGGATCTTCAGGCGCAGGTCGAGGCCGAGCGCATCGGCGGCGACGGCCGATACCGGCTGCGGCTCGCGTTCGATCCGAAGCGCATGGACGCCGCGCTCGAGGTACACGAACCCGCGGGAGGGCCGCTCGAAAGCATCGTGGGGCTGCCGGACCTCGGCGCGCTGGCGGCGACGATGCCGCTGAAGGGCGCGCGCACGGCGGAGGATTTCGACTTGAAGGTCGACGCCGGCGGCCTGCGCGCACGTGCGCACGGCAGCGCGAATCTGCCCGGCCGCAGCGCGGATTTCGCGTATTCGATCGAAGCGCCGGCGATGCGGCCGCGCGCCGATCTTGCCTGGGGGCGGATCGACTCGAGCGGGCATTGGCGTGGCGCGATCGACGCGCCG
>DAIDVO010000174.1 GCA_027456085.1 Steroidobacteraceae bacterium
GCGTGGACGAGGTCATACGCCTGGCGCTGCGCGGCGCCGCCCGTCTCCCCTAAGCCGACGGCGCACAGGCCGCGTCCACCGTTGGTGCCGATTTTCCCGTCGTCCAAGCGACTGCCGGCGTGGAACACCTTTCCGGGCAGCCGCGCAGCGTCGTCGAGTCCGCCGATTTCATCGCCTTTGCGATAGGAATCCGGGTAGCCGCCGGCCGCCATGACGACGCCGAGCGCGGCGCGCGGGTCCCACGCGGCATGCGTGCCCGCCAGCGTGCCGGCGAACGCCGCCTGGCACAGCGCCGGCAAATCGCTCCTCAGGCGCATCATGATCGGCTGGGCCTCAGGGTCGCCCAAGCGGCAATTGAACTCCAGCACGTTCGGCGTTCCATCCGCGCCGATCATCAAGCCGGCGTACAGAAAGCCCAAGTAGGGCGTGCCGTCGGCACGCAGCCCCGCCAGGGTCGGTTCGATCACTTCGCGCATGATGCGGGCGTGCAGCGCCGGCGTCACGATCGGCGCCGGCGAGTAGGCGCCCATGCCGCCCGTGTTCGGTCCGCGATCGCCGTCGTCGCGGCGCTTATGGTCCTGCGTAGTGGCGAGCGGGAGCACTTGGCCGTCGCGCGCGATCACGATGAAGCTGACTTCCTCGCCCGTCAGGAACTCCTCGACGACGATCGTGGCGCCGGCGGCGCCATAGGCTCCATCGAGCATCCCGGTCGCCGTGTCGATCGCCTGTTCATGCGAATCGCAAATGACGACGCCTTTGCCCGCGGCCAAGCCGTCGGCTTTGACGACGAGCGGCAGGCGGCGGGCGCGCACATAGTGCGGATCGAAGTTCGCCTTGATGAACGTTCTGTACGCCGCCGTCGGAATTTTGTGGCGCTTCAAGAACTCTTTCGTGTAAGCCTTCGATCCCTCGAGGCGTGCGGCGGCCCGGGACGGCCCGAAACACGCGAGTCCGGCGGCGCCGAATAGGTCGGCGATGCCGTCGACGAGCGGCGCTTCGGGTCCCACGATCGAAAGATCGATGCGCTCGCGTGCCGCGAATGCGGCGAGCGCTTCGATGTCCTCGGCGGCGATGTCGATGTTGATCGTCTTCGGTTCGAGCGCCGTGCCGGCGTTGCCCGGAGCCACGAATACACGCTCGACGCGCGCCGATTGCGCGCATTTCCACGCGAGCGCATGCTCGCTGCCGCCGCCGCCCACGATGAGAATCTTCATTGGAAGGCGCGCTCGTTCAATGCCTGAAGTGGCGTATTCCGGTGAATACCATCGCAATGCCGCGTTCGTCCGCGGCGGCGATGACATCGGCGTCGCGCTTCGACCCGCCCGGTTGAATCACCGATTTGATCCCGAATTCGGCCACCGCATCCAAGCCGTCGCGGAACGGGAGGAAGGCGTCGGAGGCCATCGCGGCGCCCTCGCAGGACAGGCCCGCGTCCTCGGCCTTCATCGCCGCGATTCTGCCGCTGACGACGCGGCTCATTTGACCCGCGCCGATACCCACCGTGGATTTGTCCTTTACACAGACGATCGCGTTGGATTTGACATATTTGGCGATGCGCCACGCGCACAACAAATCTTCGACCTCGGCGGGTGTCGGTCGGCGCTTCGTGACGGTGCGCAGACCTTGTGCCTCGATCTGGCCTTCGTCGCGCGTCTGCACGAGCAAGCCGCCGGTCACGCTCTTGTATTCGAGCAGTTGATGGACAGGCCGCGCAAGATCGCCGACCGCGAGCAGGCGGATGTTGTCTTTCGACGCCAACACGCTCGCGGCCTCGCGCTCCACGGCCGGCGCCAAAATGACCTCGACGAATTGCCGGTCCAGGATCGCGCGCGCGGTCGCTTCGTCGAGCGGCCGGTTGAACGCGATGATGCCGCCGAATGCCGAGGTCGGGTCGGTGCGGTAGGCGCGATCGTATGCCGCTGCCAGGGAGCCCGCGAGCGCGACGCCCGAGGGGTTCGCGTGCTTGACGATCGCGCAGGCGGGCTCCGCGAACTGACGGACGCATTCCAGTGCGGTGTCGGCGTCGGCGATATTGTTGTAGGAGAGCGCCTTGCCCTGCAGCATGGTCCCCGACGCTACGCAAGCGCCGAGCGCGCGCGGGTCGCTGTAGAAGGCCGCCTGCTGATGCGGATTCTCGCCATAGCGCAAGTCCAAGCGCTTGCGGAAGGACAGGTTCAGATCGTCGTCGAAGCGCGGCGATTCGCCGCCGATCGCGCCCGTGAAATACGCGGACACCATCGCATCGTATTGCGCCGTGTGTGCGAACGCCTTCGCCGCGAGCCGCTGGCGCATCGCGATTTCCGTGCCGCCATGGTTCGCGGACAACTCGTCGAGCAGCGCGCGGTAATCGCCCGGGTCGACGACGACGGTCACCGACTCGTGATTCTTGGCCGCCGCCCGCACCATCGCCGGTCCGCCGATGTCGATATTTTCGACGGCTTCGTCGTAGCCGCAGTCCGCGCGCGCGACCGTGGCTGCGAACGGGTATAGATTCACCGCGAGCAGATCGATCGGCTCGATGCCGTGTTCGCGCATGACGGCCTCGTCGACGCCGCGGCGGCCCAGCAGCCCGCCGTGAATCCTTGGATGCAGCGTCTTTACGCGGCCGCCCATGATTTCGGGGAACCCGGTGTGTTCGGCGACCTCCTTGACCGATATCCCGTGTTGCACCAGCAGCTTCGCCGTGCCTCCGGTCGACAGCAGTTCGATGCCGCGCTCCTTCAGTGCGCGCGCGAACTCGACGATGCCGGTCTTGTCGGAAACACTGAGCAGTGCGCGTCGTACGGGCGTTGGCAAGGGTTTCTTACTCGCTTAAGCCGAACTCTCTGAGCTTTTTGCGCAGGGTGCCGCGATTGATGCCGAGGATCGTCGCGGCGCGGCTCTGATTGCCTTGGACGTGGTCCATCACCACCTTGAACAAGGGTTCCTCGACCTCGCGCATCACGAGATCGTACAAACGCGCGGGCTTATGGCCGTTCAAAGTCTCGAAGTAGCATTGCAGCGCCTCTTCGGCCTGCGTGCGCAATGGGACTCCCTTGCCGTTGACTTTCAAATCCCGCCCGTTGAACGCAGGCGTCGCATCCCTGCGAATTCGCGATTTCTTTTTTGCCGCCATAGCTTGTCTCGAGAGTTCCCGTCAACTGATATTGTTTTTCAATTGTTATCCCGTGGGCCCGATCATGCCGCGCGATCGACATCGACATCGACATCGACATCGAAGAGTTCGAGCGCCATGATAAGTTGTTCCCGCGGCGCCTCGAGTCGCATCAAGTCCGCACGCATCGTCTCTCGTCCCGCGTGTCGCCGGCAGTACCAGCCCAGATGTTTTCGCGCCACCCGAACGCCGGTCTCATCGCCGTAGAACGAGTACAGGTCTTCGAGGTGGGCGCGAATGATATCACGTACCTTTTCTCGTGGAAGTGCGGCGCGCGATTCGCCGTTCGCGAGGAAAAAATTGACTTCATCGAAAATCCATGGCTTGCCATGCGCGCCGCGGCCGATCATGACGCCGTCGCACCCGGTCTCGGCGAGGACCGCGCGCGCGCGTGCCGCGCAATCGATGTCTCCGTTCGCGAACACCGGAATTCGGACCGCCGCCTTGATCGCGCGCACCGTTTCGAATTCGGCATCGCCGCGGTACAAGTCGGCGCGTGTGCGCCCGTGTATTGCGAGCGCTTGGATGCCTTCGCTTTCGGCGATTCTCGCTATGCGCACGCCGTTCTTTTGCTCGCGATCCCAGCCGGTACGCGTTTTCAGCGTTACCGGGGCCGCGCTCGACCGCACCACCGCGCCCAAGATGCGGGCGACCAGCGACTCGTCGCGCAACAGTGCGGATCCCGCGAGCCGGTTGCAGACTTTCTTCGCGGGACAGCCCATGTTGATGTCGATGATTTCGGCGCCGGCGTCGATGCAGCGGCGCGCGGCATCGGCCATCATCCGTGGGTCGAAGCCGGCAATTTGCACGACGCGGGGGCTTGGTTCGCCGGTGTGATTCATCCGGCGCCGCGATTTTTCCGTCTCCCAAAGGCGCACGTCGGCGGTCAGCATTTCCGACGCGGCGAGTCCCGCGCCGAGACGCCGGCAGAGCATCCGGAACGGCCGGTCGGTGATGCCCGCCATGGGTGCGAGCAGTACATTCGACGAGAGACGATACGGTCCGATGGCGACGGAGTTCATTTTGCTTGCGCTGCCGCATCGCCCGCGCAGACGATGCGCCGGTCGGCGGCGCGCAGGCAAACGTCTATTTCGAATCCTTCGGCGTTCTTGCCGGGATCGACGATGCTGATCGTCGCGTCCGAACGCATTCCCGGAGCCATCAGGGCGGACGGCGGCTTGCCGAGATATTCCGCCGGCTTGAACTCGCGCGCGCCGACGAGTTTGCCGAAGCGGTCGGTCAAGGTCACGCGCAGCAACGGATATGGCTGGAATCGCGCGGCCGTGTTCAAGATGCTCGCGCGCACGCGCAAGTTGCCGCTTGCGCCGGGATCGCCGGTCACACCCCATTGACGCAATTGATAAAGCGACACATTCCCCGGAACCGGCAAGGCGAAGCCCACCTTCGCGTACAGGCCCCGCAGCAGGCCGCCGAACGGTGTGTTCGTGGCGATATACACACGATTGTGGTCGACGACCTGCGCCGCGAGCACGAGCGCCAACAGGGCCGCTGCGCCGATCAGTACCCCGGCGCGCCGCTTGTTCACGGGTCGCGCTTCCAACGGTTCTTCGGTCGGCGCTGCCGCAAGCGCCGCGGCGGGCGCGGTGTCGAGAGCCTCGGGCGGCGGCTCATCCTCGGGCCCTGCCGGTTCGCGCGGCTCGCTCACAGGCCATGCCGGCTGCCTCGCCTCGACAAAAATGCGGTCCAATTCGCGGGGCGGCAGCGTGAATTCGAGTGCTGCGTCGTCGGCCGTGGGAATCCCGCCGAGCACTTCGAGATGCTCGATTTGCACGCCCGGCAGTGCGTCGAGGTCAATGTCGTCGTCGCCGTAGTCGTTATCGTTATCGTTATCGATGTCGTTGTTAACGTTATCGTTGTCGTTAACGTTGTCGTTATCATGGTAGTCGTCGACGGGTCGATCGGTGCGCATCGCCTCCGTCGGCATGGAGCCGAGAATGCGATCGGCGCGGGCCTCCAACTCAAAGTGCGATTCGGCGGGTGTGAACGCATCCGGCCGCTCGGCGAGCCGCGTCAGTGCGAGGAACGCATGGCCGCATCGGCCGCAGCGGACGCGCCCGCTCGCGGCGCTCAACACTTCGGCCGACAGCCGGAAGATCGTCTCGCACCTAGGGCATTGCGTGTACATGCCGGCAAACCCCGCGATTAAGGCAGCGGACGGCGGCGCGCATGAATGCAGCACCAGTCGTCCCGCCGCGACACCGACACGATATCAAAACGCCGTCGATATGCCGCGACGACCGACTCCTGTTGCGCGACGAGGATGCCGGACAGCAGCAGGTCGCCGCCCGGCGTGCAAGCGCCGCTCAAGGTCGGGAGCAGTTCGATCAGCGTGCCCGCGAGGATGTTCGCGAGCACGCAATCGGCCGGGCTAAAGGGTTCGGCGGCGCCGGCGGTCGCCAACCGGGCCGCGACGCCGTTCTGCAGCGCGTTTTGGCGGCTCGCCGTCAGCGCTTGCGGATCCAGATCGACACCCATGGCCGCCGCGGCGCCGAGCTTCAATGCGGCGATCGCCAGGATGCCGGAGCCGCAGCCGTAATCGATGACCGTCTTTCCGCGCAAATCGAGCGAGGCCAGGGCTTCCAAGCACAGAGCGGTCGTGGCGTGGGTGCCGGTGCCGAACGCGAGGCCGGGGTCCAAGCGCACGATGACCGCGTCGGGATCCGCGGGCGGCTCCGCGCTGGTCGGGCAAACCCAAAGATGCGCGCCGAACCGCAAAGGTTTCCAGTCCTGCATCCACTCCCGTTCCCAGATGCGCTCGGGCACCGGCCGCAATCTCATCGCGGCCGCGGTTTCGGGGCCCAGGCTCGAGCCGAGAACGTTCAGGCAGCGAGCGGGATCGTGCGCATCGTCGAACAGCGCACGCACCAGCGTCTCGCGCCACAGGCGCATCTCACCGGGCTTAGGCTCGAGCACCGGGTCGTCGCGCATATCCTGGAATGTGGTCGAACAGGCGCCCGCTTGCGCGAGCGCGGCCTCGACCGCGTCCGGTTCGAGCCCGGCGAGCGGAAATTCGATTTCGTAAAACGGCATCGGCTTCGCGCTGGCGGCGGCCTCACTTGATCCCCAGGCGCCGCTCCAAGTAGTGAATGTCCGTTCCTCCCTGGCGGAACGCGGAGTGGCTGAATATCTCCTGGTGCAGGGGGATGTTCGTCTTGATGCCTTCGACGACCATTTCGGCGAGCGCATTCTGCATGCGCGCGATCGCCGTTTCGCGCGTATCGCCTGAAGCGATGATCTTGGCGAGCAGCGAATCGTAGAACGGCGGCACGTTGTAGCCCGTGTATATATGGCTATCGACGCGTATGCCGGGGCCGCCCGGCGGGTGCCACAGCTTGATCGGTCCGGGCGATGGCATGAACGTTTTCGGGTCCTCGGCATTGATTCGGCATTCGATCGCATGGCCGCGGATCTGAATATCGCCCTGATCGTAGGGCAGCGGCTCGCCGCCGGCGATCAGAAGCTGCGCTTTGACGATGTCGATGCCGGTCACCGACTCCGTCACGGGGTGCTCCACTTGCACGCGCGTGTTCATTTCGATGAAAAAGAATTCATCGTCCTGGTACAGGAATTCCAGCGTGCCCGCGCTGCGGTAGCCGACTTCCCGGCAGGCGCGTGCGCAGCGCTCGCCCATCGTCTTGCGCTGCTTCGCCGTCAGGCCCGGCGCGGGCGCTTCCTCGATGACCTTTTGATGGCGGCGCTGCATCGAACAGTCGCGTTCGCCGAGATGCACGACCTTGCCGTAGCTGTCGGCGAGAACCTGGAACTCGATGTGCCGCGGCCTTTCGAGAAATTTCTCCATGTAGACCTGGTCATTGCCGAATGCGGCGAGCGCCTCGGATTTCGTCACGGCGATCGCGTTCAGCAGCGATGCGTCCGTGTGCACGACGCGCATGCCGCGGCCGCCGCCGCCGCCGGACGCCTTGATGATCACCGGGTAGCCGATCTCCTTGGCGATACGGAAGTTCTCGTCCTGATCGCTCCCGAGCGGGCCGTCGGATCCCGGCACGCAGGGCACGCCAGCGGCCTTCATAACCTTGATCGCGGATACCTTGTCGCCCATCAACCGGATCGTCTCGGCGCGCGGGCCGACGAAAATGAATCCGCTCTTTTCGACGCGCTCCGCGAAGTCGGCGTTTTCCGAGAGGAAGCCGTAGCCCGGGTGGATCGCGACCGAATCGGTGACCTCCGCGGCGCTGATGATCGCGGGCATGTTCAAGTAGGAGCCGGCCGAATGCGGCGGGCCGATGCAGACGGTTTCATCGGCGAGCAACACGTGCTTCGTATTGAAATCGGCGGTCGAATGTACCGCCACCGTCTTGATGCCGAGTTCCCGGCACGCGCGCAAGATCCGCAGGGCGATCTCGCCGCGATTGGCGATGACGACTTTTTCGATCATCGCGGCTATTCGATGACGAACAGCGGCTGGCCGAATTCCACGGGATCGCCGTTCTTAGCGAGTATCGCGGCCACCCGTCCGGCCTTGTCTGACTCGATTTGGTTCATCATTTTCATGGCCTCGATGATGCAGAGCGTTTGTCCCACCTTTACTTCCTGGCCGATTTCGACGAACACCTTCGCGCCCGGCGACGGCGCCGAGTAATAGGTGCCCACCATCGGCGAAGTCACCGTGCGGTCATCGACGCGCGGCTTGCGCTCACCGGCCGCCGTGGCAGCGACGGGGGCCGGGACGGCGACCTGGCCCGCCGCGGCCGCGGCGGGTGCGGCGGGCATCAGCGCCGCGCCGCGCGGGTGGCGGCTGATGCGCACCGATTCCTCGCCTTCGGAGATTTCCAATTCCGAGATGCCCGATTCCTCGAGCAGCTCGATCAACTTCTTGACCTTGCGAATGTCCATCTGCGATCCCCTTGCAGAATCTATCGTGGTTGCGCGGCCCGCAGATGTGCGGCCGCGGCGTCGAGCGCAAGCTCGTAGCCGATCGCGCCTAAGCCGAAAATACAGCCGACGGCTATGTCCGAAAAATAGGAGCGATGCCGAAATTCCTCGCGCGCGAAAATATTGCTGAGGTGTACTTCGATGAACGGCAGGGCGACTCCGAGCAGCGCGTCGCGCAGCGCGATGCTCGTGTGAGTGAATGCGCCCGGATTAAATATCATGAAGACCACGCCGTCGCGTTTCGCCGCGTGAATTTTCGCGATCAGGTCGTGTTCGGCATTGCTCTGCAGGCAGGACAGTTCCATCCCCAGTTGCTGCGCGCGCGCCGCGAGCTTGAGCTCGATCTCGGCCAAGGTCGTGGACCCATAGACGCCGGGCTCGCGCGTGCCGAGCAGGTTGAGGTTGGGTCCGTTTAGCAACAAAATCCGAAGCATTTACGTTCGTCTGCCGCGCGTGCAAGGCCATTCAAGGACCGCGATAATAACCAGAAATTGCATTGAATTGGCAAGCTTCTGCGGCGAACGTCGCCAAAATCTATGCAGAAGTCGCAGATTTCGCCGCTAGATTGCGTAGTCCATGCTCGATTTCGTGCCGCGCCGCCGGCAGCGCGATCCTATCCGCGTTCAGATCCTCCACGACGGTGAGAATCAGCCGGATCTGCGGTTCGCGCAGCTCGCCGAGATACAGAGCGACGATCCGTCCGCGATCATCCGAGAACACCGTGAACGGAAACGCCGGATTGACGACGCCGAATGCGCTCGCCACATCGAGCGCATCCTGTTCACCGCTCATCAGCGGGTAGGCGATTTTCAGCCGCGCGGCGAACCGCGCGACGTCCGCGCGATGATCGACGGCGACGCCGACGACGACGAAATTCCGCGGCCGCCACGCCGCGTTCACCGACTGGAGCAAGGGAATTTCCTCGCGGCACGGCGCGCACCACGTTGCCAAGAAATTGATGATCAGCGACCTGCCGCGCAGCGGCGCGAGTGAAGCCGGCTTGCCGTCGAGTCCCGTCAGCGTGAATTGCGGCAAGCGCTCAGGTATCTTGACCGACGCGACGATGTCCCCGGCGGCGTTCGCCGCACGGTCCCCGGCGTTCGCGCGTAGATCGGCCGCGATCGGCGCACTAGCTTCGCCGACCGGCACCGCCACGCCATGCTCGCCAGCGCGCAGCGCGTAAGCCGAATAAAGCCTTTGTCCGGCCCAGCCGGCGACCGCGGCCGTCGCGACCGCGCCGAGTATCGCGGCTGTGCGGTTCATGGTTTGGGCATCGGCAGCCGGCGGCGCTTGCGCAAGGCGACGCCTGCGAACAAGAATGCTGCGCCGCCGCCGAATATCCCGATGAGTTCCGCAGTGGAGTAGAAGTTCGCAGCCCGCAGGGTGGCGTTCGCGGCCGGCGGGAGGTCATCCGGGAAAATTACTTTGACGATCGGCGGATAGCAAAGCCCCGCCTGCGCGCAGCCCTGATAGGTCACCTTGATTTGCATCGGGTGAGCGCCGAAGTCCGATCGTACGTAGGCGGCGGTCGCTTCGACCGTGTGGAAATAAACGATGCGCGTGCCGAAGAAACGGTCGCTCACCCGGGTGCCTGGCGGCAGGGAAAGGGTAGAGACGGTCAAATCCGGACTTTCCGCCGCGACGCTCATTTGATGCCGATACAGGTAATAGCCGTCGGCGATGATCCAGCGAATCCGAATACGCTTGCCGTCGATGTGCGCTGCGACGCGAAATGCGGCATCCGGCGCTAGAAAGCCCTGGCCGGGGGTCGCAGCGCCGCGCAGCCACCAGGGGTTGGCGCTCGCATAAGTGGATACAACGAGCAGTGCGGCTAGGCAAAACGCGCTGCGGACCAAGACTGATCGCGAAGTGGGCATGGCGGTCCTTTATAGCAGAGGCGCGTGCGGCTGGCCTGGCCAGAACTTATGCCGCAATGCGACATTGTGGGTCGCGATATTGATTTAATTGATTACAAGGACCTTGAAACGCGCAAATCAGTCGCTATGATTAGCAGCCTCGGAGGAGGAGTGCTAACAACACCCGTCTCCAGAAAGAATTCCCGTACCCCAGCTTAGGAGTTTTGTCTTATGAAGATTCGTCCCCTTCATGACCGCGTTATCGTGAAACGAGAGGAAGAGGAGCGCAAATCCCCGGGTGGAATCGTCATCCCCGACACCGCAACGGAGAAGCCCATATTTGGAAAAGTTCTTGCCGTCGGCAAGGGCAAGATTTTGGAGAACGGCGAAATCCGCCCGCTCGATCTCAAGGTCGGCGACAGGGTGCTGTTCGGCAAGTACAGCGGCACCGAAGTGAAGATGGATGGCGATGAACTGGTCGTCATGCGCGAAGAAGACGTAATGGCCGTGGTCGAGGGCAAATAGCTCCGCCAAGCCTCGAATTTCCAGCCAATCGAATATTTTAGCTTTAGAGGTATCAGCAAATGGCAGCAAAAGACGTACGCTTTAGCGACGACGCTCGGCAACGCATGTTCAAGGGTGTGAATGTCCTGGCGAATGCCGTCAAGGTCACCTTGGGTCCCAAGGGCCGCAATGCGGTGCTCGACAAGAGCTTCGGCGCACCGACCGTCACCAAGGACGGCGTCTCGGTCGCGAAGGAAATCGAACTGAAGGACAAGTTCGAGAACATGGGCGCGCAGATGGTCAAGGAAGTCGCGTCCAACACCTCCGATGAGGCCGGCGACGGCACCACGACCGCAACGGTGCTCGCGCAAGCGATCATCCGCGAAGGCCTTAAGGCCGTCGCGGCGGGCATCAACCCGATGGACCTGAAGCGCGGCATAGACCAAGCCGTCATCGCGGCGACCGAAGAGTTGAAGAAGCTCTCCAAGCCCTGCAAGGATCCGAAGGCGATCGCGCAAGTCGGCACGATCTCGGCGAACTCCGACGAGAGCATCGGCAAGACGATCGCCGATGCGATGGCGAAGGTCGGCAAGGAAGGCGTGATCACGGTCGAGGAAGGCTCGGGGCTGGAAAATGAACTCGAAGTGGTCGAGGGCATGCAATTCGACCGCGGCTATCTCTCGCCGTACTTCATCAACAATCAGCAGAGCCAAAGCGCCGAGCTCGACAAGCCGTTGATTTTGTTGGTCGACAAGAAGATTTCGAACATCCGCGAATTGTTGCCCCTGCTCGAAGCGATCGCCAAGAGCGGCCGTCAATTGTTGATCGTCGCCGAAGACGTCGAAGGCGAAGCCCTCGCGACGCTCGTCGTCAACACGATCCGCGGCATCGTCAAAGTCGCCGCCGTCAAGGCGCCGGGCTTCGGCGACCGCCGCAAGGCCATGCTGCAGGACATCGCGGTCCTCACCGGCGGCACGGTGATTTCCGATGAAGTGGGCCTCTCGCTCGAGAAGGCGACGCTGAACGACCTCGGCGAAGCCAAGAAGATCCTCGTCGAGAAGGAAAATACGACGATCATTGACGGCGGCGGCAAAGCGGCCGACATCAAGGGCCGCGTCGAGAGCATCCGCCAGCAGATCGAGGAAGCGACTTCCGATTACGACAAGGAGAAACTGCAGGAGCGCGTTGCCAAGCTCTCCGGCGGCGTCGCCGTGATCAAAGTCGGCGCCGCGACCGAGATCGAAATGAAGGAAAAGAAGGCGCGCGTCGAAGATGCGCTGCACGCCACGCGTGCAGCCGGCGAACAGGGCGTCGTTCCGGGCGGCGGTGTCGCGCTGCTGCGCTCGCTGAAGGCCACCGAGAAGCTCCAGGGGGCCAACGAAGACCAGACGACCGGCATCAAAATTCTCGCACGTGCGATCGAGGAGCCGCTGCGCCAGATCGTCAGCAATGCGGGCGAAGATGCGGCGGTCGTGCTGAACCGAGTCCGCGAGGGCAAGGGGACGTTCGGCTACAACGCGGCGACCAGCGAGTACGGCGACATGATCGAAATGGGCATTCTGGATCCGACCAAAGTCACGCGTCTTGCTCTGCAGAACGCGGCGTCGGTGGCGGGCCTGTTGCTCACGACCGAAGTCATGATCGCGGAATCGCCGAAGGAAGAAGAGCATGCGCACGGCGGCCCGGGCGGCGGCATGGGCGGCATGGGCGGCATGGACATGTAACACGCGCGACGCGGGCCAGGGCGGCCCGCGCTCGGCGGTTACGGTCGCGAAAGAGCCCGCTTCCGCCCGCTCTTTTTTTTGCACGGGCTTTTCACACGCGCAGCGCTAGTCTGGCCCGCGACACCTGTTGCCGGAGGCCGCGCCCATGGATGCCGTCTATCTGTTGATTCTTGCCGCGCTGTACGCCGCGACTCATTGCCTCGTGTGGGCGTTCGGCCGCCTCGGTGAACCGTCATGAGCGGCATGTACTGGTTCTGCGGCCTGCTCGCCCTGTTCCTGTTCGGCTATTTGGTGTATGCGCTCCTGCAGGCGGAGCGATTCTGATGCATCCCGAGGCATTGTTCGCGCTGCTGCTGTTCGTCTTTCTCGGACTCATCGTGCTCATCGTCAAGCCGCTCGGCGCCTACATCGCCGACGTCATGGAAGGCCGCCCGAATTTCGCGCTGAGGCTCGGCGCCCGATTTGAAGGGATGCTGTATCGCCTTTGCGGCGTTGACGCCGGCGAGGAAATGTCCTGGGGCCGGTACGCGCTCGCGCTCGTGCTGTTCAACGTCCTGGGCGCCGTCTTCGTCTACGCGCTGCAGCGGCTGCAAGCGTACTTGCCGCTGAATCCGCAGAAGTTCGCGGCGGTCCGCCCGGACTCGTCGTTCAACACGGCCGTGAGCTTCATCACGAACACCAACTGGCAGGCCTACGCCGGCGAATCGACGATGGGCTACCTCGTGCAGATGGCGGGCCTCGCGGTGCAGAATTTCCTCTCGGCGGCGACCGGCATCGCGGTCGCGATCGCTTTGATCCGCGGCTTCGCGCGGCACACGGCGCAGTCGATCGGCAACTTCTGGGTCGATATCACGCGCTCGACGCTCTATGTGCTGCTGCCGCTCTCGGCCGTACTCGCGCTCGCGCTCGTAAGCCAGGGCGTCATCCAGAATTTCGATGCCTACAAGCAGGCGACGACGGTCGAGGCCCGCACGCAAACGCTGCCTATGGGCCCGGTCGCGTCGCAGGAGTCGATCAAGGAACTCGGCACGAATGGCGGCGGCTTCTTCAACGCGAATTCGGCGCATCCATTTGAAAATCCGACGCCCTTGTCGAACCTGTTGGAGATGCTGGCGATCTTCGCAATCCCGTGCGCGCTCACCTACACCTTCGGCAAGATCGTCGGCGATACGCGTCAGGGCTGGGTGATCCTCGCCGCGATGCTGATCCTGTTCGTGCCGCTCGTGGTCACGGCGTTCCACATCGAGCAGCAAGGCAATCCGCTGTTGGCGAAGCTGGGGATCGATCAGAGCGCGAGCCGCGCGCAGTCCGGCGGCAACATGGAGGGCAAGGAGACCAGGTTCGGCATCGCCGCATCCGCGCTGTTCACGGCTGCGACCACCGCCACGTCCTGCGGCGCCGTGAATACGATGCACGACTCGATGATGCCGCTCGGCGGCTTCGTGCCGCTGTTCCTGATCCAACTCGGCGAACTCGCGCCTGGCGGCGTCGGCACCGGCATGTACACGATACTCATGTTCGCCATACTCGGCGTGTTCATCGCCGGCCTCATGATCGGGCGCACGCCGGAATACATCGGCAAGAAGATCGAGGCGCTCGAAATGAAGCTGGCCTCGGTGTTCATCCTGACGACGCCGTTCCTCGTGCTGATCGGCACCGCGGTCGCCGTCATGACCGTCGCCGGCAGGGCCGGAATCGCGAATCCCGGCCCGCACGGTTTCAGCGAGATCCTGTACGCGTTCTCCTCGGTAGCCAACAACAACGGCAGCGCGTTCGCCGGGATTTCGGCGAACACGGTCTTTTACAACGTCTCGACCGGCCTCGTGATGTTCATCGGACGCTACTGGCCGATCGTCGCCGCGCTCGCCGTCGCGGGTTCCCTCGCCGCGAAGAAGCGGGTTCCGGTCACCGACGGCACGATGCCGACCCACGGCCCCTTGTTCGTCGCGCTGCTGATCGGCTCGGTCCTGTTGATCGGCGTGCTGACCTATGTGCCCGCACTCGCGCTGGGGCCCGTGGTCGAGCACCTCATGCTCGCCACAGCCAAATAGAGAGACTTCGATGTCACGGCAGCCAATGTCCCTATTCGACCGCAAACTGCTGAAGGGTGCGCTGATCGAATCCGTTATCAAGCTCGATCCGCGCACCCAGTGGCGCAATCCCGTCATGTTCGTCGTGTTAATCGGCACGATCGTCACCGCGATCCTCTACCTCCAGGCGCTCGCCGGCCATGGAGAAGCGCCGAGTGGGTTCATCCTCGCGGTCGCGATTTGGCTGCTGTTCACTGTGTTGTTCGCGAATTTCGCGGAAAGTCTGGCGGAGGGCCGCAGCCGCGCGCAGGCGGCCAGCTTGCGCAGCATGCGCCAGACCGTGTTCGCCAAGAAGCTCGCAGATCCGTCGCGGAGTCCCCGCGAGACGACGCGAACCAAGGCCGAGGATCTGCGCAAGGGGGATGTCGTGCTCGTCGAGGCCAGGGACGTGATCCCAGCCGACGGCGAGGTCATCGAGGGGGCCGCCTCGGTCGACGAAAGCGCGGTCACCGGCGAGTCGGCACCCGTCATTCGCGAGTCGGGCGGCGATTTCACTTCCGTGACCGGCGGCACGAAGGTGCTGTCCGATTGGATCATCGTGCGGGTTTCGGTGAATCCGGGCGAGACGTTTCTCGATCGCATGATCTCGATGGTCGAATCCGCGAAACGGCAGAAGACGCCGAACGAGATTGCGCTGACGATCCTGCTCGTCGCGCTCACCCTCGTCTTCCTCGTCGTCATCGTCACGCTGCTGCCGTTTTCGCTGTTCAGCGTCGAGGCCAGCAAGGCCGGCAGCCCCGTGACGATTACCGCTCTCGTCTCCCTGCTCGTCTGTCTGATTCCGACGACCATCGGCGGCCTGCTGTCGGCGATCGGCGTCGCGGGCATGAGCCGCATGATGCAGGCGAACGTCATCGCGACTTCCGGGCGCGCGGTCGAGGCGGCCGGCGACGTCGACGTCTTGCTGCTCGACAAGACCGGAACCATCACGCTTGGCAACCGCCAGGCGGCGACGTTCCTCGCGGCGCCGGGATTCACGGAGCAGCAGTTGGCCGATGCGGCGCAGCTCGCCTCGCTCGCCGACGAGACTCCGGAAGGACGCAGCATCGTCGTGCTCGCGAAACAGCGTTTCAACCTGCGCGAACGCGATCTCGGCGCGCTCGGCGCGACGTTCGTGCCGTTCTCGGCGCATACGCGCATGAGCGGCGTCAATCTCGGCGCAAGACAGGTGCGCAAAGGCGCTCCGGATGCGATCGCCAAGTACGTCGGCGGCTTAGGAAAGATCTATCCGAGTTCGGTCGAGGAGACCGTGCAGCGCATCGCGCGCCAGGGCAGCACGCCGCTCGTCGTCGCCGATGATGGCCGCGTCGTCGGCGTGATCGAGCTCAAAGACATTGTCAAGGGCGGAATCAAGGAGCGCTTCGCCGACCTGCGCCACATGGGCATCAAGACGATCATGATCACCGGCGACAACGCGCTGACCGCGGCCGCGATCGCGGCCGAGGCGGGCGTCGATGATTTTCTCGCCGAAGCGACGCCGGAAGCCAAGCTCAAGCTGATCCGCGCGCACCAGGCCGAAGGCCGCCTGGTCGCGATGACCGGCGACGGTTCGAACGATGCGCCGGTGCTCGCGCAGTCGGACGTCGCGGTCGCGATGAATACCGGCACGCAGGCGGCCAAGGAAGCCGGCAACATGGTGGATTTGGACTCCAATCCAACGAA
>DAIDVO010000175.1 GCA_027456085.1 Steroidobacteraceae bacterium
GACCGACATCGACAAGGGCCTTGCCGATGTGGCGGCCGGTCGCGTGAAGGACTTCAACAAGAAGGCAATCGTCGAGCGCGGGAGAAAGCTATTAGCGAGCCGCTCATCCTCCGACTGACCGATTCCGCGGAGGCCGATCTCGCCGAAATATACGCATACCTCGCTGCTGAGGCGTCAGAGGATATCGGCACGCATCTTCTCGGTGCGATCGAGGCGAAGTTTGGGCCTCTCTCTTGCGTTCGCCCCTGATCGGGTCGGGACGCGAGCAGTTTGGCCCCTCGTTACAGGTGGTCTTTCATACCGCGTACGCCTTCTTTCTTATTTTCTCCGGGAGCACCACGCACTGCGGCGCATACGACTCGTGTATCGTCCTTAGCGCTCGCGCGTGAGTCAGAATCGGCGCCGCCAACGCGTACCGGGATGAGAGCACGCAGGGTTCGAGTCGAGCGGGGGCGTGCACGAGAGAGCCGCGCAGCGGTCATGACAGGATGAAGACGCCATGCAAATCGTTCTATTCATCGTCGTTTGCCTGCTGATCGCGGGTGGCTGGCGCGCGTGGCGGCGAAGTCCGCTGTACTCCGGCCGCAACACGCTGAAGATTGGCGTCGTCGCCTTGTCGATGGTCGCGCTGATCGTCGGCGCCTCGGTGGGACTTTCCAGCGGGCCACTCCGTCATTCGCCGGCGGTCGCGGCCGGCGCTGTAGTCCTCGCGATCATCGTCGTGAGCACGGCGGCGAGCGTGCTGCTCGTGCGCGTCACCGACCCGCCGGCCGCGCCGTTGCCGTCCTCCGCCGGGACCCTCACCACCCATCGCCGCCGCGTGACCCGGTGGCTGGGCCTCGCCGGCGCCTACCTGCTTGCGAACGTGCTGGCCGCACTGCTCGTGCCCGCCGCGTGGACGTGGTTGCCCTTGCTGCTTGGCG
Source organism: Steroidobacteraceae bacterium (assembly GCA_027456085.1). Taxonomy (GTDB): domain Bacteria; phylum Pseudomonadota; class Gammaproteobacteria; order Steroidobacterales; family Steroidobacteraceae; genus Bog-1198. The sequence continues at coordinate 924 of DAIDVO010000175.1, forward strand.
GGATCGTACTGGTCGCCTGCGGTCCCACGCTGGGGGCACTTTACATGAGAGCCCGGCGCGTCGATCTTGGCATGTCGGCGGTGATCGCCGACCCGTGGATTCACTGGCACTATTCGCCGACCGAATGGGCATCGTGGGTCAATATCGACCGGTCGCGGCGGCGCCAACGCCGCTTGCTTGCCGCTCCGGCGGAAACCTATCTCGGCGCCGCGGGCGTTTATTGCAATGGCGAATTCACGCCCTGGACCCTCTCCGGCGCCTTCCTCGTCGAGGCGCGTGCGCTGCAGGATCCGCCGGCCCGCGTGCAACTAACCTTTCAGACCTACAATGGCGGCAGTTCGCGACGCGTAGCCATGGGGATGCTGATTCCGTCGGGCCGGGCGGACGATCTCGAAATCCTGCAGGAGAAGCTGCGGCTGACTTGTCCGACGGCGACCGTTCGTTTGCTCGATCTCATGCCCGACGGCGCTTGAAGGAATCGCGATGATTGACACGAAAGTCATGGCATCCAAGATCGCCGTCGACCGCGGGGCGGCGCAGCGAGTGCATTTGAGTATTCGCACACCACGAGCAGCGGACGCTAGTGCGCCGCGGACCGCTCCGCCGCGCGAACCTTTCGGAACGGGCTGTCCGCGTACCACTGGGGCCGGCTACGCTGGTCGGCGAGCCGCCGTCCGGTCAGATACAGCACCTGCAGCTCCTGGCGCAGGCCGGCTAGATCCCAATGCGGATTATAGGTGTCCGCAGGTTTGTGATAGTGGAAGCGCGTGTAGTCCCGTAACTGCGCGAGCCCCCAGCCCGCCGGTCGGCCCACGAAGTCCGTCCCGTCCTGGATGCTGAGCGCCGGCACACCCGCCTTCGCGAACTCGAAATGATCGGCGCGGAAGTAGTAGCCCTTTTCGGGTTCCGCATCCGGCCGCACGACAAGGCCAAGATCGTGCGCGGCCGTGCGCAAGTCATCGTCGAGCGTCGACATGGCCTGACCGCGGACCTCGACGTCGCGGGTCGCGCCGTAAACGTTCATCACGTCCATGTTGAGGTCGGCGACCGTGTCGGCGAGCGGAATCAGCGGATGCCGCGCGTAATAGGCGGCGCCGAGCAGCCCCTGCTCCTCGGAGGTGGTTGCGACGAATAGCACGCTGCGTGCCGGCCGCGGCCGCGTCGCCGCGAATACGCGCGCAAGCTCGAGGAGCGAGGCGATTCCCGAACCGTTGTCGACCGCGCCATGGAAGATCTGCGGCTTGCCGTCGGGCCCTTTTCGCGTGCCGAAATGATCCCAGTGCGCGCTGTAGACGACTACTTCGTTCGGCCGGGCGGCGCCGCGCACCAACGCGACGACGTTGTGGCTGACGATCGAGCGGACCGTGTTGTGCAGCGAGACGCTCACGGTCTGGCGCAGCGGCACCGGCGCAAAGCCGCGACGCGCCGCCGCCGCGGCGAGTCGTTCGAAATTCAAGCCGGCGGCCGCGAACAGCTTGACGGCCGCATCGCGCGTGAGCCACCCCTCGATCGCCGGCCGGTAGGCGTTGCCCGGCGAAAGCTCCTCGCGCGCGCCGATCATGCTGTTGTGGACGACGGCCCACGGATAGCCGGCCGGCCCGGTCTCGTGCACGATCAGGATTCCGGCGGCCCCCTGCCGCGCCGCCTCCTCGTACTTATAGGTCCAGCGTCCGTAGTACGTCATCGCCTTGCCGTGAAACAGCGCCGGATCGCCGGTCGCGTATCCGGGATCGTTGACCAGCACGACGACCGTCTTGCCGCGTACGTCGAGCCCGGCGTAGTCGTTCCAATGATACTCGGGCGCGACGATCCCGTAGCCCGCGAACACGAGCGGACTCGACTGCAGCGATACCGTCTGGATCAGGCGCTCCGTGTACACCATCATGTCCTCACCGTACCGCAGGTCGAGCGGCGCGCGGCCGCCCGCGACCGCGAGCGTCGCATCCGGCGCCGCGGTGATCTGGACCAGCGGCACGTCCTGGAAGTAGCTGCCGTGATCCGCCGGCGCCAGGCCGTAGGCTTTGAACCGGCCGGCAATATAGGCGATCGTTTTTTGCTCGCCGATCGTGTCGGGCGCGCGGCCTGCGAATTCGTCCGAGGAGAGTGTGCGAATCGACGCGCGAATGTTCGCATCGTCGAATCCCGGCGGCGCCTGCGCGGCGAGCGCGCCGGCGGCGAACGTACACATCACGGAGACGGCAATCGTCGCAATTGGCTTCGTCACGATATTCATCCTGTGGGGTGCAAATTCTTTAATCATAGCGTGAGACGGCGTACATGCGCAGTCTTGCGCTGAACGGTTTCCCTGACAGCCTGCTTTGACGATGGGTGATTTGCTTGTCATCAGCCGCGGTTCGCGGCGATGCGCCCCGCCTCTTACCAGAATTGATTCATGCGCGGATTGATGACGCTGTTCGTGCGCCCCCGACCGGTCGCGAAACCCGCCGCGATTCTCAAGCCGGCGGCATTATTACGGCTCCACAAGGCGTTGGTCGATCGACAATATCGATACCGGCTGTCGTCCGCAGGAACCCGGCGCAAGCCCGATCCGACGGGTCCGACGCAGCAATTCATCTCGGCTATCATCGAGATGAAGCATCGTAACCCCAGATTCGGCGATCGGCGCATTGCGCAGCAAATCACTCACTCCTTCGGTGTGCAAATTGATAAGGACGCCGCGCACCAGGTGCTGGCGGCACACTACTGCAGAGTGGACCTGTTTCGTTGCGAGTCGATCCTGCGGATCCTCGAGGTCGAGGAGATCCAATCCGTGCCGTATGCCCCGCTGTCGCGCCCTTTTATTGACCGACTGATCGGGACGATTCGGCGCGAATATCTGGACCACACGCATTTCTGGAATTCGATCGATCTTCACCGGAAACTCGAGACATTCCGTGCCTATCACAACGGCGCTCGCGTCCAGCGCTCCCTCAACGGCACCCTGCCCGCGAATCGCGCAGGAAACGCCTCATCATTGCAATGGACTTTTCGAAACTCCCGTCGCCGCTTGATTGGGAATTCGCACCCCATACCCGATGTCGCTCGGCCGGCGTTCCGTTCCGCCGTCTATCGATTCTCCTGTATGTAGATTGCGCGCGCATGAGAGAACGCTCTGAACCCATAGACCCCGTGATAGCTGCCCATGCCGCTTTGATTGACGCCGCCGAAAGGCAACTGGTTTTCCAGGTAATGAGAGAAGAACCCGTTGATCGTCACACCGCCGGATGAAGTTCGGCTGAGCACTTTGTCGATGTTTTTTTGGTTATTGCTGTAAATGTAGAGCGCCAACGGCTTGGCACGGCCAGATATGTATTTGATGACATCATCGATGTTCTTGTAAGTCAGGACAGGCACGATCGGCCCGAAAATTTCCTCCTGCATGATCAGCATGTCAGGAGTTACATCAGTGAGCATCGTCGGATGGATCGTGCGATCGGCTTCCTCCAGAGTGCCGCCCACGGCAATCTTGGCGCCCTTATCCACGGCATCATTGAAGAGTTTCTTGATTCTGGCGAAATTCTGATCATTGACGATTTGGGCGATATTTTCCTTCTTGATGCTCCCGTCGTCCCTATAGAGGTTTTGTTTTACTTTGACTCGAAACTCCTCGACCAAACCGTTCTTCTGCTGCTCCTTGACGAATACATAGTCCGGGCAGATACAGGCTTGCCCTCCATTGAATTGCTTGGCTGCCGCCAGATCCCCGGCAATCTTCTTCACATCCGCGTCTTCATCGACGATGACGGGCGATTTCCCTCCCAGTTCCAGGGTTACGGTGGCCAAATGCTTCGCCGCCGCCGCCATGACTAACTTTCCTACTCGCGTGCTTCCCGTGAAGAAAATGTGATTGAACGGGAGGTCGAGCAAAGCGGTTGCCACGTCTACGCCGCCTTCAAACACGGCAACCTCTCTTTCCTCGAATGCGTCTTTGACGATCTTGGCGGCTACTCTGGCCGTAGCCGGGCACAAGTCCGTGAGCTTGACGATGCAGCAGTTCCCAGCGGCAATGGCTGCCGCGAGAGGGCCCATGACCAACCCAAGCGGAAAATTCCAGGGGCCCAATAAGAGGCATACCCCTCTCGCCTCGTAGACGATCTTCGCCTTGTCGTTCTTGTTCACGGATGGAAGCACCTCGACCGGTTTCAACCAATCATCGAGATTGTTGATGTTCCGCTCGATATTGGCGGTCACGTTCAGGATTTCCGTGACTCTTATTTCATTCTCAGGCTTGCGAGTGTCCTGTTTCACTGCGGCCACGATCTCATCGCCGTGAGCCTCCACGGCCGATTTCAACTTCCTCAGTTTCTCTTTCCGTTGTTCGGCGGTAGTGGCCTTCATCTCCCATTGATGATCTCGCTGTAGAGCAAAAATCCGTTCTATTTCTGCAAATACGCCTTGAGCTTTCTGTCTAGCAGGAGTGGACACGATATTTCCTCCATTCAATGAGCGACGATTTCCCGGCCATGCGGGATTGTAGTCTATTGCCGCAAGTTCGCGCGAAGGCGCCGAAATGCTCTCGGCATACTTC
>DAIDVO010000176.1 GCA_027456085.1 Steroidobacteraceae bacterium
CAGCGACTGCGCGCGTGCGAGCGCAAACACGGTATCGCGCTCCGCGCGGATCGCCGCCAGGCGCATCTTTCGCTCGATCTCGTCGCCGCGCCGAATGCGGGTGGAAATCGCTCCGCGCTGCATTCTCCCCTCGATCCGGCGGCGATACGCGTCGAGCACACGCGTTGCGGCCTGCGCGTACAAGTCCTCGTCGCCCTGTTGATGCGCGGCTTCTTGCAGCGCCCGCTCGATCGCGCCGATTGCTGCCTGGGACGCCGCCACGCGCGCCTGATCGATTTCCTGCTCGCGCGCGGACTCGGGAGGCAAGTTCAGGCCGCGCAGCAGTCGGGGCAGAAAAGCCGTTGCCGCGATCAACGAGAGAAGGATCACACCCGCGGCGAGAAAAATCGCCAGATCCCGCGCCGGGAACGGTGCACCGTCGGCGAGAATCAAGGGGAGAGTCAACACGCCCGCGAGCGTGATCGCGCCGCGAACACCTCCGACGGAGACGGCCGCGATGAGGCGCCAGCTCGCGTCGATCGTTGCCGGCTCGGCGCGGGTCTTGGCCGCGAACGCATGCAGCCGCAAGGAGCTCCACACCCAGACAAAGCGCAGAGCCGCGAGACCGAGCGTGATCGCGAGCACGTAACCCAAGAGCCAGGTGGGATTCATGCGGCCGGAGTCCTGCACGACATGCTCCGCACCCGACAGGATTTCCGGCAGCTGTTCGCCCAATAGGACGAACATCACCCCGTTAAGGGCGAACTGCACCGTATCCCATACCGCCGCGCGCTGCATCCGCGTGACGCCAAGAGCGCGTCCGGAAAGCTCCAGGTAGCTCATCGTGATGCCGGCCGACACGGCCGCCAAAATCCCGGAACACCCCGTGTGCTCGGCGAGCTGGTATGCGGCGAACGGCATCAGAAGACTGACGAGAACCTGGGAGCCGACCTCCTCGCCGAAGCGGGCGCTGATCGCGCTCTTGAGGGCGACGATCCCGTAGGTGAGTCCGGCGCCGATGGCGATGCCGCCGAAGGCCAGCTGCATGAACGTGAGCGATGCCGCGGGCAGCGAGAAGCTCCCCGTCAGCGCCGCGGCCACCGCTAATCGAAAACACACGAGGCCCGACGCATCGTTGAGCAAGGATTCCCCTTCGAGCACGTGGAGGATGCGCCGCGGCAGCGTGACCCGCTCGGTGATCGCGGATACGGCCACCGGATCCGTCGGCGAAACGATCGCAGCGAGCGCGAATGCCACTGGGGTGGGGATCGCCGGAATCATCCAATGGATGAAGAACCCCATGCCGATGACGGTGAAGACGACGAGTCCCAGCGCGAGCGCGAGAATCGTGCCCTTGTCCCGCAGAAGCCCTTCCTTTGGAATCCGCCAGCCGTCGAGGAACAGGAGCGGCGGCAGGAACAGCAGAAAGAATATGTCCGGCTCCAGCCGAACGGCGCGCGCGGAAAACGCGGCGATGAGCGCGCCGAGGGCGACCTGTACGAGCGGCGCGGGCGCGGCGAACGGCAGCATGCGCAGCACCACGCCGCTGACCACCACCGCGACCAGCATCGCCAGAACGACCGTGATTGTGTCCATACACGCATTGTACGTGGGTCGGCCGCGCGTCGGCTCGCGCGACCCCCGGCGAGCCCGCTCAGCCGAATCGGCCGGTGATGTAGTCCTCGGTCTCCCTCTTGTTCGGCTTCAGGAAGATCTGATCGGTGTCGCCGAACTCGATCATCTCGCCGAGGTACATGTATGCGGTGTAATCGGACACGCGGGCGGCTTGCTGCATGTTGTGGGTGACGATCACGACGGTGTAATCGCGTTTCAGCTCGGTGACCAATTCCTCGATCTTCGCGGTGGAGATCGGATCCAGAGCCGAAGTCGGCTCGTCGAGCAACAGGACCTCCGGCTTGATTGCGATGCCGCGCGCGATGCAGAGGCGCTGTTGCTGGCCGCCCGAGAGGCCGGTGCCGGACTGGTGCAGCTTGATCTTCACCTCGTCCCACAGTCCGGCGCGCGTGAGGCTCGCCTCCACGCGCTCGTCCATCTCGGCGCGTCCGAGCTTCTCGTAGAGCCGCACGCCGAACGCGATATTCTCGTAAATCGACATCGGAAACGGCGTCGGCTTCTGGAACACCATGCCGATTTTCGCGCGGATCAGCGACACGTTCTTGTTGGTGAGGATGTTTTCGCCGTCGATGATGATCTCGCCCTCGGCGCGCTGATCCGGGTAGAGTTCGTACATGCGGTTGAACATGCGCAGAAGCGTCGACTTGCCGCAACCCGACGGGCCGATGAACGCCGTCACCTTGTTTTGCGGGATGTCCAGCGTGACATTCTTGATCGCGTGGAATTTGCCGTAATAGAAATTCAAATTCCGCGTTTGAAGCTTCACGGCCTGCGGCGCGCTCTCGGCGCGCGGTGCCGGATCCCGAGCGGGTCTGGATAGGAAAGGTTTCATGGAACCGAATTTCTCGCTGGTGTGGTGCCGGACGTCAGGATCTATGCGTCTCGCGGCTCAAGAGCCGGCGCGACCCGAAGCTCAGCAAGAGAATGAACAGCACCGCGACGAATGCCCCGGCCCAGGCCATTTGCTGCCAGTTCGCGTAGGGGCTCATCGCGAACTGGAAAATGACCACCGGGAGGTTCGCGATCGGATGGGATAGGTTCACGGAGAAATATTGGTTGTTGAGCGCGGTGAACAACAGCGGCGCCGTTTCGCCGCTGACTCGCGCCACGCCCAGGATGATGCCGGTGAGAATGCCCGTCGAGGCGGCCTTCCACGTGATCTTGGTGACCATTTTCCAGTACGGGGTGCCGAGTGCGATCGCCGCCTCGCGCAGCGAAACCGGGACGAGGCGCAGCATTTCGTCGGTGGTGCGCACGACCACCGGGATCAGGATCAATGCGAGCGCGACGCCGCCGGATAGCGCGGAGAAATGACCGAGCGGATCGACCAGAATCGCATACGCGAACAGGCCGATCACGATCGACGGGGCGCTCAAGAGGATGTCGTTGAGGAAGCGCACCGACGCACCGATCTTCTTGTGCCTCGACGCGAATTCGCCGAGCCATGTTCCGGCGAGGACCCCGACCGGCGTGCCGATGGCGACCGCGATCCCGAGAAGGATCAAACTGCCGACGAACGCATTGCGCAGCCCTCCTCCATCGGCGCCGGGCGGCGGCGTGTCCTCGAGAAAGAGCTGCGGACCGAGAGCTCTAATACCGTAGTGCAGCGTGGTCCACAAAATCCACACGACCCAGAACACTCCGAACACCGTCATCAGCACGGCGATGGCCATGTTCACGGTATTGATCACACGCCGCTTCATGTAACGAGAGATCACGCCTTCTTGCCCTCCAGACTATTGTCCAGACGCAGCAGCATCAACTTCGCGAACACCAATACGATGAAGGTGATGACGAACAGAATCAACCCGAGCGCGAGCAACGAGGACTTATACAGATGCGTCGTCGCTTCAGTGAACTCGTTCGCGATCACGGATGCGATGGAACTGCCCGGCATCAACAGGCTCGCGCTGAGGTTGTTGGCGTTGCCGATGATGAAGGTCACCGCCATGGTCTCGCCCAACGCGCGGCCGAGACCCAAAAATATGCCACCGGTAACGGCGGTGCGCGTGTACGGGAGGATCACGTAGCGCGCGACTTCCCAGGTCGTCGAGCCGAGCGCGTAGGCAGATTCCTTCAGCGTCGCGGGAGTGATCATGAACACGTCGCGCATGATCGAGGCGATGAACGGGATGACCATGATCGCGAGGACGATGCCCGCGGTGAGCATGCCGATACCCATCGGCGGGCCCTGGAACAGCACGCCGATTCCCGGCAATGCGCCCAGATGATCGTTCATCCAAGGCTCGATCTGCGCGAACCAGGGCGCAAACACCAACAGGCCCCACATGCCGTAGATGATGCTCGGAATGGCCGCCAGCAACTCGATGACGGCCGAAACCGGGCCGCGCAGCCAGCTTGGGGACAATTCCGAGATGAACAGCGCGATACCGAAGCTCACGGGCACCGCGATCAGCATGGCGATCAGGGAACTCACGAGCGTGCCGACGATGAAGACCAGCGCGCCGAAGTCGTTGCTGACCGGGTCCCAGGTGCTCGTGATCAGGAACTTCCAGCCGAAAGTCCGCAGCGCGGGCCAACCTTCGAGGACGAGCGAACCCATGATCGCGACGAGGGTCGCCGCAACGACGAAGGCGAAGAATGCGGTGAGGCTACGGAACAAAAAATCCGCCGGGACGACGGATGTCTTCCCGGCGGACTTCTGTTCCGAAGCGGCATGCAATTCCAGCGGCGCGCGTGACGCTGCCTCGGATCCCTTCATTTCAAGCTGTTTTCCGCTCGATCAAATACCCAGATTGGTCTTCCAGTAGGCCTTGATCGCTTTCACCGTGCTCGGCGGCAACGGCCCGAAGGCGATCGACTCGGCCATAGACTGGCCCTTCTCGAAACCCCAATCGAAGAACTTCGTGACTTGCTCGTTGGTGGCCTTGGGAGCCGCCTTGCGCAGGATCTGCCACGTGCAACCGGAGATCGGCCAGGTTCCCGGGCCGGGTTGACCGGTGAGAATCACGTAGAAATCCTTCGCCTTGGTGAAGTCTACATGGGCCGCGGCATTCTGGAAGCCCTTCAGGCTCGGGCTGACCACTTTGCCGTCGCGATTGATCATGCGGGCATACGCAAGCTTGTTTTCCAGAATATAGGCATATTCGACGTAGCCGATCGAGCCCGGGATGCGCTGCACGAACGCGGCGACACCCTCATTGCCCTTGCCGCCGACGCCGACCGGCCAGTTCAGCGAGGTATTGGCGCCGACCTTCGACTTCCACTCAGGGCTGACCTTGGAGAGATAGTCGGCGAACGTGAACGTCGTACCCGACCCGTCCGAGCGGTGGACGACGGTAATCGCCATGCTCGGCAGCTTCACACCGGGATTGAGCTTCGCGATCGCCGGATCGTTCCACTTCTTGACCTTGCCGAGGTAGACATCGGCAACCAACGGACCCGACAGGATCAGTTCACCCGGCTTGATCCCCGGCAGGTTGTAAACGAGGTCTTCGCCGGCGATCGCCGTCGGAAACTGGATGAGACCCGCTTTGGCGAGTTCTTCGGGGGTGAGAGGCATGTCGCTCGCGCCGAACGCCACGGTGCCGGCCTTGATCTGCGCAATCCCGCCGCCGGAACCGATAGACTTGTAGTTGATCTGGATACCCGTGTCCTTCACGTACTGGGCGGACCACTTCGCCACCAGCGGATATACCCAGGTGCTGCCCGCGCCCGTCAGGCTCACGGCTGCGTTGGCGGTGGCCGCCAAGCCGACGGCGCCGGTCACGGCCAAAACCGCGGCAGCTTTGGCGAATAATTGTCGATTGAGAATCATCGGTAATCTCCTAGAGATGGGAACGCGTGGGTCACAGCCACGGGGCGCATCCTAAAAACCGATTGTGACAATCATATGACGCCGAGGAACTTAGTGGCTGTCCGCGCCGCCCAACAGGGAGAAATTGCTGCATCGCGCCACGCGCCGGCCGCGGCAGCGCTTCGCTATTGCCCCCAAGGATGCGCCGGCCGCCGCGCATAGACCCCGAACGAAAGAATCATGACATAGCAAATTGCCGGCACGGCGAGCGCCGCTTTCAGGCTCGTGAGGTCCGCCGTATGCCCGGTGATCAAGGGAATGATCGCACCGCCGACGATCGCCATACAGATGATCCCCGAGCCTTCGGCGGCGCGCACCCCGAGATCTTCGCTCGCAAGCGAAAATATCGTCGGAAACATGATCGAATTGCACAATCCTATGCTGAGCAGCGACCAGGCCGAGCATGCGCCGCCGCTGTTCGCCGAGATCAGCAGCAAAAGGACTGCGCCGCTCGCGACCACGGAGAGAACTTTTCCCGGGGAAAAAACCCGCAGGAAATAGGCGCCGACGAACCTGCCGAGCATCGCCCCGCCCCAATAGTAGGGCACGTGCTTGCCGGCCGCCTCCGCCCCGACTCCGATCACGGAGGGCTGCATCAGGTAGCTCACGATCACCGAGCCGATCGACACCTCCGCGCCGACGTAGAGAAAAATGCACAGCGCCCCGAACGCGAAGCGCGGCTCCTTGAGCAGCGTAAACGCATCGAGCATGCGGCTCGGAGCGGACCTTGCCTCGCGCAGCCGGTCGCGGTGGAGCCAGACGAGCGCGGCGACGATCAGCAATGCGAGCGCGAGCCCGAGGTAGGTATGCTCTATGACGCGGGTCTCGGCGCTGTGGTAAGCGGCAAGCGCCGCCGCCGACAGGCGCGACGCATCGGCATGCCCGAGCGACCCCAAAATCAGGATCGAGCCCGCATACGGAAAAATGGTCGTGCCGAGCGAATTGAACGCTTGCGCGAACGTCAGTCGACTGTGCGCGGTCGCAGGGGCGCCGAGCCGCGAGATCAGCGGATTGGCGACGACCTGCACGGTCGTGATGCCCGCCGCGAGGACGAACAGCGCGAACAGGAACATGCCGAATTGGCCGGATGCGGAGGCCGGCACGAACAGCAGGCAGCCCGCCATCATCAAGCCGAGCCCGATGACCGCCGTGCGCATATAGCCCGTACGCTCGACGACGGCCGCCGCCGGCAATGAGAAGATGAAATAGGCGGCGAAGAAAGCCGACTGCACCAGCATCGCGTCCGCGTAGCTCAGCGTGAACAGCGATTTCAGCTTCGGGATGATGACGTCATTGAGGCTCGTGATGCCGCCGAAGATGAAGAACAAGGCGACGACGAAAATGCGCAGCTCGAGCGGTTGAGTACCCGCGGCGCCGCTGCCGCCGGCCGGCGCTGCGGGCGCGGCGATCGTGCCGCCGAATTCCGTTGTCATGCTTTTCTGGTTTCCCCGGCGGCGCCGTTTCGGCGGTTTCCCCGATCGGACGATGGTCAAGCCCCATCCAGCCATTTACACTCCCTGGATATCAAATCATACAGGAACGCCTTTCGTGAGTCGGACCGTCACCGTCGATCGTATTGCCGTGAACCGGCGCCTGCACGACTTCGTCGGGCAGGAGGCCATGCCGGGCGCCGGCATCGCCGAGCAGGAGTTTTGGAAGGGATTTGCCGCGCTCGTCACCGACTTGGCGCCGCGCAACGCCGCGCTGATGAAGCGCCGCGACGAACTCCAATCGAAAATCGACGCGTGGCATCGAGCGCATCCCGGCGCCGCGTACGATAAGGCGGCCTACAAGCAGTTCCTCGTCGACATCGGATATTTGGAACCCGATCCCGGGGAATTCCAGATCAGCACCGTGAACGTGGATGCGGAAATCGCAACTATCGCAGGTCCCCAATTGGTCGTCCCGATCAACAACGCGCGCTACGCGCTGAATGCGGCCAATGCGCGCTGGGGGTCTCTCTACGACGCGCTGTACGGCACCGACGCGATAGCCGAGGACGGCGCAGCGGCGCGCGGCGGCGCCTACAATCCGCTGCGCGGTGCGCGCGTGATCCGATACGCGCGCGATTTCCTCGACCGGCATTTCGCGCTCAGCGACGGATCGCACCGCGACGCGACGGGCTACCTGGTCGCCTCTCACGGCATCGAGGTTCGACGCGCGAACGGCCGAACTGCCGTACTGCGCGATCCCACGGCGTTCGCCGGCTATCAGGGCGAAGCCGGCGCACCGCGGGCTATTCTTCTCGCGCACCACGGATTGCACGTCGAGATCCGTTTCGATCGCGCGCACCTCATCGGCCGAGGCGATGACGCCGGCATCTGCGACGTTGTGCTGGAATCGGCATTGACGACGATCCAGGACTTCGAGGATTCGGTGGCCGCGGTCGACGTCGAGGACAAGCTCCTCGTCTATCGCAACTGGCTCGGCTTGATGCAAGGTAGCCTGCAAGCCGATGTCGCCAAGGACGGCAAGCGATTTCAGCGCAGCTTGAATCCGGATAGGCGCTATCGCACGGCGGCCGGCGGCGAGATTGTTCTGCCGGGCCGCAGCCTGCTGCTCGCGCGCAATGTCGGACACCACATGCTGTGCGACGCGGTCATGCTGGAGGGCGCACCCATACCCGAAACGTTCATCGACGGCGTCGTCACCGCCTTGATCGGCATGCACGATTTGCGCCGCACCGAGCGCACCGGGAATTCCCGGTGCGGCTCGATCTACGTCGTGAAGCCCAAAATGCACGGGCCGGCGGAGGCCGCGTTTGCGGACCGCTTGTTCACCGGCATCGAGGAGCTTCTTGGCCTGCCGCGCCACACGTTGAAAATCGGGATCATGGACGAGGAGCGCCGCACGAGCGTCAATTTGGCGGCCTGTATCCACGCCGCGCGCATGCGCGTCGTATTCATCAATACGGGATTCCTGGACCGCACCGGCGATGAGATCCATACGTCGATGGAAGCCGGCCCGGTCGCGCGCAAGGGCGATTTGAAGAAGGCCCTGTGGCTCGACGCCTACGAGCGGCAGAATGTCGACGTGGGCCTCGCTTGCGGCCTGCCGGGACGCGCCCAAATAGGCAAAGGCATGTGGGCGATGCCGGACTTGATGGCCGAAATGCTGCAGAAAAAGATCGCCCATCCCGAGGCGGGCGCGAATACCGCCTGGGTGCCGTCGCCGACCGCCGCGACGCTGCATGCGCTGCACTACCA
>DAIDVO010000177.1 GCA_027456085.1 Steroidobacteraceae bacterium
CCGGCGCGGCGGCTTCCCGCAGCGCCGCGGCGAACGCGGCGCGGATCGCACCTTGGGCGCGCTGCTGTGCATCCGTGTCGGATCCCGCGGCCTTCGTCTCGGCGACGAGCAGGGCCCAGTCTCCCGAGCGCGAGACCCAAACGCCGTCCGCCGACCGCGGCGCCGTCGTGCCGTCCAATTGATCGACGACCTGCAGCATCTCGCCGGTCGGATCGCGCGGCAGCAGGGATTTCAGCCACGGGCCGGCCGGAAAGGCAAGCGCGTCGATCGACGCTTGAATCGATAGGCGCAAGCCCGCGGCGGAGAATCGCTGCGCGGTCACCGCGGCGCTCAGCAGATAACGGTGCCGAAAGAGGAATCGCCGATCACGCTCTTGCGCGAGCCGTTCGCCGTTTCCGACGGAGCTGAATTCGCCGTCGGCGCGCAGCCGTCGCGCGAGCGCGAGCGACAAGCGCGCGCGCACGGACGCGTCGGCGCCTTCGAGCGCGATCAAGATCAGGCGCGATGCGGGTCCTTCGCGCAGCTGGTCGACCAGCAATTGCTGGTTGGCGGACGGGTGCGAAGGCAAGAACGCCGACAAGTCGGCGACGTAGCGCGCGCGTGCCGCGACAACCGCCGACCCCGCCAACAACAGCAGCCACAGCGTGATCGGCGCGATAGCGCGCTTGTTCACCGTGCGCCGTCCGTCTCGATTCGCATCGACGAGTGATCCCCGTCGGTCTCGCGAACATCGACGTCGGTCAAGTCGCCGCGCACTCCGGTGATCAGAATGCGCGAGACGGTGCGCGCGAGTGCCGCGTCTCTCGGCGTAAGCCGCAGAGTCCAGTGGTTCACGTCCCCTTCGAACTCGATCGTGAAGTGGCGCGCGAGGTCGGCGCGATCCCCGGCGAGCGTGGCGCGGATGCTATCGACGAACGGCGCGATTTGCGGGTAGTTGCGCAAATCGAGCACCCGGCGTTTGCGGCCGCTGTCGACAGTGAGCGCGTCGCCGACGACCGTCATGGTCTGCGCACGAGGCTCGAAGGTGCGCTTCACGAGGCGATTCGGCGCGTCGAAGGCGAGTTCGCCGCTCGATACCAGCGGCCGATCCAGGATCGAGAGAAACTGACGCTCGACGAAGCGCGCCTGCCGGTGCGGATGTTCGACGAGCAAATGCATCACGCGATCCAAGTCGCCCGCGCCCGCGCCCGCGCCCGCACTTGCCGCGCCGCCGGCGCCTGTCGGTGCGCCGGCGGCGATGCTTGCGCGTGCGACGATCAAGGACAGGGCCGCGACCGCGATTCGCATGCGCATCAGCGGGCTCCGCGCGCGGCCGGCGTGCGCCATAAGTCGTGGAAGTTGAACCAATTGTACGGGTCGCCGCGGCAACAGCGGTCGAGAAGCGCAGCGTACCGGTCGATCGCCGCCGCTACGGCCGCGTCCCGCGCCGCGCGCTCCACGCCGGAGAAATCCGCGAGCGGCTCGAACAGCACGTGGTAGCGGTTCGCACCACGGTAGAGGCCGGCCATGAATACCACCGAACAGCCGAGGATCGCGGCGATGCGCATCGGTCCCGTCGGCAGATAGGCGCGCTCGCCGAGCAGCGTGACCGCCTGCATCGGCTCCTCCCGCAGAGTGCGGTCGGCCAGGATCCCGACGAAATGCCCCGCGTGCAGCCGCTCGGAGATGCTGATCATCGCATCGATGCGTCCGAGCGGGATGATTTTTGAAGACGCCGCGGGATTGACCGCCGCCATGGTACGGCCGATCTTGCGCGCATTTTCCTCGTACATGGCCATGAGGACCTGCAAGCCGGGCTCCTGCCTGGCGACGGCGTGGATCGCTTCGAAGCTGCCCATGTGGGCGCCGAGCAGAAGCGCGCCGCCGCCGGCGGCCGAGCGTGCGCGCATCGACTCCGCTCCGTCGACGGATATTTCGAACAGATCTGCGCGCGCATGGTTGAAATACACGCGGTCATGGATCATCGAGGCGAAGTACAGCAAATGGCGAAAGCGATCGCGTGCGGTCGGGCGGCGGCCCAATGCCAGGCGCAGGTAGCGCCGCGCATGCCGGCGCGCACGCGGAGCCGACAAAAAGAAATAGGCGACGATCGGGTATAGCGCGACGCGGCTCAAGCGCCGGCCCGCCTTCAGCGACAGGAGGGCCATGAGCCGCAGAAGGCCCGCGCTCCCGCGCTCGCGAGCCGTGAGCCATTCGGCGCGCCTATCAACTTTATCTGGCGTGAGCCGCACGCGAGCTCAAGGCGCCAAATAGCGCGGTTTGGCGGCCGCGACGACTCCCGCGGCGACGATGCGCAGGGCGCTGCGAATCGTCATCCGAATCGAGCCGTCGGCGAGATCTTGAAATTCCAGGTTCAGCAGATCTCCCGGACGCACCGGGCTCAAGAACTTGAATACCTTGATTTCAAGACACGTAGGGCGGGCGCCGCGCGCCCTTGCGAGTGCGTCGAGCGCCGCGTCGATCAAAACGACACCCGGCAGAATCGGCATGCCGGGGAAATGACCCGCATAGGACGGATGATCGCCGGCGATGCGCAGTTCGAGGGTTCCGGCGGTTGCGGATGGTACGGTCACGCCCGCCTACCCCTTCTCGGCAATCAGCGCTTCAAGCGCTTGCCGCGGCAGCTTGCCGGTCGAATTTCGCGGCAAGCGCTCGACGAAGATCAGCGGCCGCGGCAAGAACGCGGAGTCGATCCGTTCGCGCAAGCGCTCGGTCAGAGTCGAGGCAGTCAATGTCGGGGCGACGACCGCCGCGGCGAGCCGTGCGACACCGGTCGCAGCAAGATTCTCGCCCGCGCGCAGGAAGAACGCGCCGTCGACGACCCCGGGCACCGCATTCAGCTGGTGATTCAAGTAGGCGAAGGAGCTGCGTTTGCCGGCGATATTAACCATGTCTTCCATTCGGCCGTGCAATAAAAACTCATCCGCGCCGACGGATTCGACGACGTCGCATAACGCAGTGCGCTGCTCCAGGTGTCCGCCCCGCGCGAACGTGGGGCCGTCGCCCTCATCGAGGCTCACGCCCGGCCATAACCGCCATCGGTCCGTTGCGGCGGTGCGCCGCGTCGCGATTTGACCGGTTTCCGTCGAACCGTAAATTTCGACGAGTTCGGCGTGAAAGCGCCGCTCGGCTGTGGCGGCCATTTCGGCCGTGAGCGGCGCCGTTGCCGAAACGATCAGATCGACGCCCGGCAGCTCGATATCGGTGGCCAACAGGGCGCGCAAATGAACCGGCGTCGATATCAGCGCGCGCGGACGCGGCGCCGCGGCGAGTACAGCCGCCACGTCGGCCGGGAAAAGCGGGCGCTCCGCGGCGAAAGAGTTTCCACTTTGCAGCGGGAGCAATACGGTCGATTCGAAGCCGTACATGTGTTGCGGCGGCACCGTGCCGACGAGCGCGTGTAGGCGGCCGTCGAGCAGTCCGAGCCGCTCGGCGCCGCGCCGCACGCAGGCCGCGAGGCGGCCCCAGGTCTTGCGGTGCGGAACCGGCACGCCGGTCGAGCCGGACGTGAACACGATCGCAGCCAGTTGCCGCGCGTCGATCGCAGGAACCTCCCACGGCGTCACGGGCGCCTGCGAATCGGCGTCGCTGTACACTTTGGGCAAATCGATCGCGCAACGCGCATCGTCGGTCAAGCAAACCGCATCCGGCGCGAACACTGCGACCTGGCGGATGACTTCCGGCGTATGGGTCGGCGGCAGCAGAGTCGCCCGCCCACCGACCAGGCAGGCGGCCAATCCGACGGCGAATCGATAGCGATCCGCGCAGACATTGAGAACGTGCCCGGCCGGCGGCAAGCGCTCGCTCAAAGCGCGCACGTCGCTGAGGAATTTCAGCGCGCTGATCGGCTCGCCGTCGCGCCATGCGAGCGGTGCGGACCGAGAACGGTGGGAAAGAAGCGGGATTTCAGCCATGTAGCGCGTGCGCTCGCGCGGGGCGTTCGTTCACTTCGTTCTGTGCGCGGCAACGTATTCCGCCAGATGACGCAGCGAGCGGAAGATCTGTTGGTTCTGTTCGCTATCGGCGCGCAGCTGTATGCCGTATTCCTTCGACAGCAACAGCGCGATCTCCAAGATGTCGATCGAATCGAGGCCGAGTCCTTCGCCGTACAGCGGCGCATCCGGATCGATATCCTCGGCCGGAACTTCCAGGTTCAATGCGCGCACGAAGAGTGCGGCGATTTCGCGCTGTAGACCCACGTCGGCCAGCGGCGCCTGTTCCATCAAGAGCGACGCTTCGTCGGACATCGGCTGACTCTTCACTTCCGCAGCAAGCGGCCTTCGCACCAGGCGCCATTATAATGAATTACGCCCGGTGCCGCATGCGCCGCGCCGCCAGCCACGGCAAGCGCCACAAGAATCCGCAGAAAAGGCGCGCGTGCATCCAAGTCAACAGCGCATTGTCGCGCCAATAGTGGAAATGTGATACGCCGCCCTCGTCGGACGAGAAATAGCGCACCGCCGCCGGCAAACTGATCGGCGGCACCCCGCGCCAGCATAAGCGCACCGCCGCCTCGACATCGAAGTCGAAGCGCCGCATCCAGGGCTGGAAGCGCATCACCGCGACGAGTGCGGCGACGGGATAAACGCGAAAGCCGAACAAGGAATCCTGAATCCCGGCCCACAGAGTTTCCAGATTCGTCCACCAGTTGCAGATTTTCCGGCCATGAACCCGCAATGGCGGCGCGCTCGCGTCGAACACCGGCCGGCCGAGAATCATTGCGCGCGGCGCCCCCGCCGATGCCGCCATGAACGCCGGGATCCGCTCCGGCGGATGCTGTCCGTCGGAATCCATCGTGAGGACGTGGGTGTAGCCTTGGGCGAGCGCGATGCGCAGCCCGCGCAGCACCGCCGCGCCTTTGCCGCGATTCTCGGCGCAAACGAACACACGCAGGCCGCGATCGGCTGCGGCCATCGCCGCCAGCGCCTCGGCTGATTGATCCGTGCTGCCGTCGACG
Organism: Steroidobacteraceae bacterium; assembly: GCA_027456085.1. Taxonomy (GTDB): domain Bacteria; phylum Pseudomonadota; class Gammaproteobacteria; order Steroidobacterales; family Steroidobacteraceae; genus Bog-1198. The sequence continues at coordinate 4,958 of DAIDVO010000177.1, forward strand.
ACGACCCATACGGGATCCCAGAACCGGCGTGCGGCGCGCACCGTATCGAATACCTTGGGTCCTGGGTTGTAGCTCGGAATCAGTACCAGGTGGGTCGTCGAGGGTTCGGGCATCGGTCAGCGGTGCGCGAGCCGCCGCGCCTGCGGCGCCGCGTAGAGTGTTAAGAATTTGTAAGCTGCCGCCGGCGCATTCGACCGCGGAACCGCGAATTCGCCGCTGATCCGCGCGCAGCCGGTGGCCGGCGCGCTCACGCGGACGCGAGCGCTGTTCGAATCGGCTTGCGGCATCAACTCCGGCGTCATAGATTGATCAGTCTATCTTGCCGCCCGATAGGGGTCCAACGGCCCGCCGAACTGTAAAATGACCCGCCATGCACATATTGATCGTTGAAGACGACCAGGTCGCGCGCGATTACCTCGCGAAGGCGCTGCGCGAGGTCGGACATACCGTCGATGTCGCCGTAAACGGCCTCGAAGGGCTGCAGATGGCCTCGTCGATCGCGCTGGATCTGGCGATCGTCGATCGCATGCTTCCGAAGCTCGACGGCCTCGCGCTCGTGCAATCCTTGCGCGCCACGGGCCGCAAGCTGCCGGTGCTGATCGTGAGCGCGCTCGGCGATGTCGATGACCGCATCACCGGCTTGCGCGCCGGCGGCGACGACTATTTGACGAAGCCGTACCACATGTCGGAGCTGATGGCGCGCATCGATGCGCTCGCACGGCGCGGCGAACTCGGCGGCGCGGAGAGCGCGACCAGGCTCAAATTGGCCGATCTGGAACTCGACCGCATGACGAGGCGCGTAACGCGCAACGGCAAGAAGATCGAATTGACTGCGCGCGAGTTCCAGCTCCTCGAATTCCTGATGCGCCACAGCGGGCAGGTCGTGACGCGCACGATGCTGCTGGAAGGCGTGTGGGATTATCATTTCGACCCGCAGACGAACGTTATCGACGTGCACATCAGCCGCTTGCGCCAGGCGATCGACAAGGACTTCGACAAGCCGCTGCTGCATACGGTGCGCGGCGCCGGGTATAGTCTGAGCGAAGAAGAATAACAGTGGACCAGGAACAGGGGTTCCTCGGCGTACTGACGAGCTCCCCGTTTCGCATCGCAATCCTGTATTCGATCGTGTTCGCGCTCGGCGCGGTCGCGCTGCTCGGCGGCGTCTACTACGCCGTGTCGCGGGTCATCGACGGGAGCACCGACAACCTGATCGAGGCCGAGGTTCAAGGGTTGCGCGAACAAGTCCTCGTCCTGTCGCGCAGTGATTTCATAGAGCTCATCGAACAGCGCTCGCAGGACCAGGACGTTCGCGGCGCCGTCTATCTGATGGTCGATCCGCAGCTGCGCCCGGTCGCGGGGAACGTGCCGTCATGGCCGAAGGTCGCGGCCGACGAAGGCAAATGGATCCAATTCAAGGTGGCCGTGCCGTATGGCGACGAGACCCGCGTGCACGAAGTGCGGGCGCAGCGCTTTCCGCTGCCCGGGGGCTATCGCATGCTCGTCGGGCATGACGTGCAGGAGCGTCAGGACGTCAAGAACGTGATGATGCGCGGTCTCGTCGCCGCGGTCGTCTTGACGATGCTGCTCGGATTGAGCGGCGGAATCTGGATGGGCCGGCGCATTCTCGCGCATGCCGGCGCGATATCGGCGGTCGCGACTCAGATCATGCGCGGCGATCTGTCGCAGCGCTTGCCGGTCCGCGATGCGGAGGACGAGCTCAATACCTTGGCGCGGGAAATCAACGGCATGCTCGACAAGATCGAACAGCTGACGCTCGGCATGCGCACGGTATTGGACAGCGCCGCGCACGATTTGCGCACGCCTCTCAACAGGCTGCAGACGACCGCCGAGGCGGCGATGCTCCAGCTGGCCCCGGCGTCGCCGGAGCGGCGTGTGCTGGAGCGCGTCACGACGGAAGTCGACCGCATGCGCGGCACCCTGGATGCGCTGCTGCGCATCGCGCTCGCCGAGACCGGCACGGTCGCCCGCGAAGCGGTCGACTTGTCCGAGTTGGTGGCGAGCATCGTCGAGCTGTATGCGCCCGTCACCGAGGAGCGCGGACTCACGCTCGAAAGCGGCGTCGCGCCGGGCGCCCATATTCAAGGCAGCCGTCAGCTCCTCGCGCAAGCGCTCGCCAATCTGCTCGACAATGCGATCAAGTTCACGCCGCGCGGCGGGCATATCCGCGTCATGTTGAAGAACGAGTTCGGCGGCCCCGAGGTGATCGTCGAGGACAATGGGCCGGGAATTCCCGCCGACAAACGCGAGCTCGTGCTGGGCAGGCGCGTGCGTCTCGATGAGGCGCGCAAACTCCCGGGCTCCGGCCTGGGATTGTCTTTGGTCGCGGCAGTGACCAAACTGCACGGTGCGCGCCTGATCCTTACGGACGCGGACCCGGGTTTGCGTGTCGCGTTGAAGTTTCGATGAAAGCGAGGAAAGCGATGATTCCACGAGTGAAGACGATCACAGCCGTCATGTTTCCCGCCGCCGCGATCGCCATCGCGATCGCCGGCGCCGCATCGCCGGCGGCGGCAGCGCCCGTATCGGGCGTCGACACGCGCTATGTCGATCCGGCCGTGCGGCCGCAGGATGACATCTACCGTCATCTGAACGGCAGGTGGCTCGATACCTTTCAGATTCCCGCGGACAAGGCGAGCTACACCATGTTCACGAGGGTCTCCGACGAGACCGAACGGCAATTGAAGGTCATCGTCGATGCGCTCGAGGCGCCTGCGGGCGAGCGCGACGCGACGGCGCAAAAGGTCGCAGATCTATACGCGAGCTACATGGACGTTAAGAGGCTCGACGCCCTGGGGCTTGCGCCGGTACGGGCGGAGTTTCGCCGGATCGATGCGCTGCGCGCGAAGAGCGGACTCGCGGCACTGATCGCGCATCTGAATCGCGGCGAGGCGGGCGCGCCTTTCGATCTCGGCATCGAACAGGACGGTAAGGAGTCGACGCGCTATGCGGTCATCATAGGGCAGAGCGGGCTCGGCATGCCGGACCGGGACTATTATCTCAGCGACCAGGCGAAGCTCGCGGCCGTGCGCGCGAAATACCTTGCGCATATCGAGAAAATGTTCGAAATGGCAAAGATCCCCGATGCGCACGGCGATGCGGCGGCGATCCTCGCTCTCGAGACCTCGATCGCGCGCATCCAGTGGACCCGCGTGCAGAACCGGGATCCGGCCAAGACCTACAACAAGGTCATGGTCCGGGATTTGCCGGCGCTGATGGCGAATTACGACTGGAATCGCTACTTCGACGACGTCGGCGCGGCGAGCAAGGTCGATTATGTGATCGTGAATCAGCCGAATTATTTCACGGCGCTGGGGCGTTTGATCGCGACGACCCCGCTGCCGGTATGGAAGGCGTACTTCAAATGGCGCGTGCTGTCGGCCGCCGCGCCCTACCTGTCGAAGCCGTTCGTTGATGAGCGGTTCGCGTTCACCGGCACGGTATTGCAGGGCGTTCCGGCCAATCGGCCGCGTTGGCAGCGGGGCCTCGCATTGATCGACGGCTCGATGGGTGAGGCGCTCGGTGAGTTGTACGTGGCGAAATACTTCCCGCCACAGAACAAGGCGCGGATCCGCGCGCTCGTCGACAACCTCATCGCCGCCTATCGCGGCGAGATCGCGACCTTGGATTGGATGAGTCCGCCGACGCGCAAGGGCGCGCTCGCGAAGCTCGATAAGCTCATGATCAAGGGCGGCTACCCGGACAAGTGGCGCGACTACGGTACGCTGCAAATCCGGCGCGATGATCTGTACGGCAACATCGAACGCGCCGACGAGTTCGAGTACCGGCGCCAGCTCGCGAAGCTCGGCAAGCCGATCGACCGCAGCGAATGGGGCATGACGCCGCAGACGGTGAATGCCTACTACAATCCGCTGCTCAACGAGATCGTGTTTCCGGCGGCGATCCTGCAGCCGCCGTTCTTCAACGTCCAGGCGGACGACGCGGTCAACTACGGCGCAATCGGCGCGGTGATCGGCCACGAGATAAGCCACGGCTTCGACGACGAAGGCAGCCAATTCGATGCCGACGGCAACTTGCACGACTGGTTCACGCCGCAGGACCACGCTAAATTCGCGGCCAAGACGCGCGCGCTCGTCGCGCAATACGCGCAATACGAACCCGTGCCGGGCTTTCACATCAACGGCCGGCTGACGCTCGGCGAGAACATCGCCGACAACTCCGGCCTCGCGATCGCGTACCAGGCCTACCAGCTGTCGCTCGCGGGCCGCGCGGCGCCGGTCATCGACGGCATGAGCGGGGCGCAGCGCTTCTACTACGGATGGGTTCAAGCATGGCGCGGCAAGACGCGTGAGGCGCAGAAGATCATGTGGCTGAAGAGCGATCCGCATTCGCCGGCCGGCATCCGCGGCGTGGTGCCGATCCGCAACCAATCCGGGTTCTACAAGGCATTCGACGTGAAGCCGGGCGACAAGATGTACCTTGCCCCCGACCGCCGGGTCGTGATCTGGTAAGCGTCAATAAGCCGACGCTTTGCCGGCGATGCGGCCGCGAGCGCCGCCGCATCGGCGGCTAAGCATCTGAATCGACGGGATAATTCATTCCCGTCGTGCGTGGCATAGAACTTGCTCGATCCCTTCTGCGGCATCCTGGTCGCAACAAGGAATCGACACTATGGCTGATGCGGGTGAGACCACTGCGACCGCCGCACCGAAGAGATCCGCCGGGCTCATCGGCAAATTGCTCGGCGGCCTCGGCATATTCGTGCTGACCTTGGCGGCCGTCGTCGTCGGCGGATACATCAACGACGCGCTGCACCCGCTGCCGGACTTCAAATTGGGCGCCGACGGCAAGATCACGGCGATCCACCCCGTGTCGGTCGCCGCCAGCGGCTCCGAAGCCGGCAAGCCGGAGATCTATTTCGCAATCGACCCGCCGCTCATCGTCAACTTCGAGGACGGGGATGCGGTGCGGTTCCTCCAGGTCAGCATGCAGGTCATGGCACGCGACCAGCGCGCAATCGACAGCGTGCAAAAGAACGTACCGCTGATTCGCAACAATTTGTTGCTGCTGATGAGCAATCGAAATTACAAGACGTTGATGTCGCGCGAGGGCAAGGAAGA